>NZ_CP037899.1:314576-629152 GCF_007475525.1 Methylacidiphilum kamchatkense Kam1
AAAGGGCATGAAGTGGTTCTTACTCCTGCGGGCGAAGGGCTAATGGTATTTGCTGTTGCCCTTGAAGAGAACATGAAAAAAGCCGAAGGATATATCCGAAGGTTGAGAGGATTGTCCGCTGGCACATTGCGTATTGGGGCTACGGTGACTGCATCTAATTATTATATTCCACTTTCTTTGGTGGAATTTCAAAAAAAGTTCCCAGGCATTCGTATTTCTGTTGAAACCGCTCCAACGCATGAGCTGTTCCGTAGAATGAGTGATTTGGATTTGGGTTTTGTAGAAGATCCTATCGAGGAGGAAGTCCCTGAGACTTTTCAAGTTAGAAGATGGTGGAAGGATCAGATTGTGTTGATTTACTGGAAGGATCATCCAAAGGCGGATCGGTGGAAAAATGGGGTAATGCTAGAAGAAGTGGTTGATTATCCAATTATATGGAGGGAGCCTGAATCTGGAGTAAGGAAAACGATTGAAAGAGAAATAGAAAAAAAGGGATTGCGATTTAAGTTATGTTTTGAAGTTAGTGGAGCAGATGCCGTAAAGGAAGCTGTCAGAGCAAAGATGGGCATTGGGTTTGTAGCTCGGCGTGTGCTTGAACATAGCAATTCAGATCTTCTCTTTAGTGAGATCAATCCTCCACACGGAGTAGAATGGTGGATAAACATCATTGAGCCTAACGACAAAATGAAAAGTCGTGCCACTCAAGCGCTTGTGGATCTTTGCATGAAGATGTCCAATAGGATTTCTGAAACTTCCGAGCAGAAAACTAAAAATCAATCACTAAAAAATGCTGTTGGAAAGACTGCTTAAATGGTCAATAATAGGTTGTGGAAGATACTCCTCTAAAAATTGAGCGTGGGTGGCATGGCAGAGCAGCACTTTCGAATCCCTCTAACCGATTTGATTCGCTCAAGTTAGTCTGGGAAGAGGAATATACAGTAGGTCGAAAGGTACAAAAGACCCTCTTTTATGAAGATCCAACTTCTGAAATTCTATCGTATAACCAAAGTCCAGACTTAGGATTTGAAATTAGCCTTAATCCTTATAGAGGTTGTGAACATGGCTGCATTTATTGCTATGCACGACCGACTCATGAGTATTTGGGTTTTTCTTTAGGGGTAGATTTTGAAAGCAGGATCCTTGTTAAAACAAAAGCCCCATTGCTATTGGAAAAAACTCTACGCTCTCCTAAATGGAGGCCTAGAGTGGTTATGGTCAGTGGGGTCACCGATTGTTATCAACCTTGCGAGGCCCATTTTAAGTTGACCCGAAGCTGTCTAGAGGTATTTCTTAAATATCATAATCCACTCACTATCATCTCTAAAAGTAGGCTTGTGTGCAGAGATCTGGACATCCTCAAAGCCTTAGCAAAAGAAAATCTGCTAAGTGTTTTTCTCTCCGTCACAACTCTTGATCCAAAATTGGCAGCCATACTAGAGCCGCGAGCAAGCTCTCCTGCTCTGAGACTTGAAACAATCTCTTCTCTGGCTCGCGCGGGCATCCCAGTGGGGGTCATGGTAGCACCTATAATTCCCGGATTAAATGACTTTGAAATGCCTATGATTTTAAAGTCGGCTGCTGAAGCTGGAGCTTCATATGCCGGCTACTCCCTATTGAGGTTGCCATGGGGAGTGCGTGATCTCTTTTTGGAGTGGCTTGCTTACCATTATCCTGAAAAAAAGGAAAAAGTCCTGTGTCGAATCAAAGACTTTAGAGAAGGAAAGCTAACGGATAGTAATTTTGGGTCAAGATTTTCTGGCAGCGGTAAAATAGCCGCTGAATTTAGCCAATGGTTTGGTTGTTTTTTACGCAAATATGGATTGACCGAAAAATACAAAGCCATTCAACAGCAAAAGCCTGATGCAGGAATGGATTTGTTTGCATCCTTATAATTTAGTCTGTTCCCGTCATGTTACCACCACCAACCTGGACCCCATCCCCATCCCCAGCCCCAGCCAGGGCCCCAACCCCAACCCCAGCCTGGACCCCAAAAATAGCCTGGAGGATAATAATATCCTGGATAATAATAGGATTCTGACCAAAGATGAATCTGAGTGGCTTCAATGACTGGATAGTTATACGATCTTTTCCCGATCACTCCGGGCTGTAGGCCACGCACCTTTCCTACCACGGTAATGGCTCTATCCTTGCTGTAGATGGAAGGATCAAGAAATTTGGATGTAGCTACAAGGAATCTTCCCCCACTGCGATCTGTGTCCAGAGGCCTATCAGAGGAACTATCTAAGGGCTTTTGAATGACTTCAATGAGCGTTAAGTTTTTCATGTTTTTTGTTTGAGCGATTGTGCCACCAAACATAACGACTCGGCCTTTGTAGGCCTGAGGGTTCCTTAAAAGCTGAGAGAAAGAGGGCTGACCGCGAGTTTCTTTTTTGACGGTACTTGAAAAGGGACTGCACGAGATTAAGAAGACTATGGGAAAAAAAATGAGGAATTTAAGATACTTCATTTTTAAAGGATGAACCTTTTTTGAACAAAATTGTTCTACACATCTTTAAAGCTAATGCGCAAGGAAAAAGATCTATAAGCAGAAAAATCTAAAAGGCCATGGGCTTCCTATTCCCAGGACCATCTCATCTCCAGACCTCTGCTCCTAGCACTTACTCTATAAATTTTTAGCGATGAGATTTGTTCTTGGGCTAAATAGCCATTATGATAAAGAAAAGAATGAAAAAAGTGGGGTATGTTCTGATCTTTTTTGCATTGGTTTGGATTGGTGGAGGTCATTTATTGATTCTTCAGTCCATAGCCTGGAGTAAAATGTTTTGTTATTATTCCCAAAAAGTTTCTTGGCCTAAAGCCATACAAAAGACCTTAGCGGGTAAAGGAAATTGCCAGATTTGTGAAAAAATTCCTAGATCTTTTGATAATGGGCCTTTTCAGTCCAATCAAACCTCTTCTTTAGAAAAAGAAGTTCTTTTTGTTTCTTCTCTATTTCTAGTTTTTGGAAAGCATCACTCGTTGGATTCTTATCTACCTTATCTCGAGTTTTCCTATTTTTCTTCCTATAGGGAATCTCCACCAACTCCTCCCCCAAAATACCTGTTTGTATAAATATTGTTGAGCGTCAATCGCTGCAATGAAACCTTGCAGCTGTATTTTTTTTATTTCTTAACAAAAAAAATAAATGAATTAGCATTATGATCGCATTGGGGGGCAAAGAAAGTATGGAAATAAGGAAAAAGGGGATTATTGGATTTATTTTCTCGATTCTGTTGCATGCATTCGTTTTGTTTGGTTTTGGATCATTCTTCTATCAAAAAGCACAGTATGCTATGGGCGGGGCTGTTGGTTTTTCTCAGGTAGAGCTAGTAGAAGGGGCCTCAGGAAAGCCTGAAGAAAAACCAGAACATCCTCAAGATCCGGTGCAGCCTAAAATGGAAGAAGTGCAGAAGAGAGAAGATTTTTCGTTGCTAGAAAACAAAAAAGAAGAGACAAAAGCTGCTACTCCACTTGCTAAAGCCGCTTCAAATTATGGGAAAGGTACTGTAGGAAAAGGAAAAAACGCAAGAAACCTGGTTCGTGGGAATACGAGTGGGGGAGGAGGGACTAGTTGTTCTGCTTCTCCTGATTTCCTGCATAATCCTATTCCGCCTTATCCTGAAGAATGTCGCTGTCGAGGACAAGAAGGAGTGGTTGTGTTAAAAGTTTGTGTGTCTCCAGAAGGTAGACCAGTAAGTGTCCAATTGACCAAAAGCTCAGGTTTCCTTCCCATGGATAGATCAGCGTTAGAAACCGTTCAACGGTGGAAGTTTAATCCTGCAAAGATGGGAGGCATACCCGTTACTTCTTATGTAATCGTTCCAATAAGATTCAAACTTGTAAATGATTAATTAAAGTACATCAAAAACGCTTTCTCCATTTTTTTTCTTCCGTATTGTAAAGTATGAATTTCGAACAGCTCTTGACTCAATGGAATGATCTTGTCCCCACGCTTCAAACTTTAAACCTTGCCTATCTTGGAGTAACCACTGGCGTTTTTGACGCTTTACATACCCACAGAAAGCTCTCCATAGAAAGTCTAGAAGAAAAAACCGGAATCGAATCTGAATATTTAAAGAGATTTTGTATGGCCGCATATGCTTTTGGATTTCTCGATAAAACGGAAGCTCTCTATTCTCTTTCTTCGTTGGGGCAGCTCTTTGTCGATGAAAATACCAAGCAGAAGGTGCTTCCTGCTGTGTTTCAATCCGTTTTCTATCCTTTGATGACTTCTCAAATCTTGAAGTTCGCCAAAACAGGAGGACATCTCCACACCTTTCCGCCATTTGAAGATCCTGGGGTTTTTCCATGGATGTGGGCCATGATGGAGCATAAGTTTTCTTCTCTCTTCCTGAATGAAGTGCTGCCGAAGATTCCTTTTATTGAAGAGATTGACCGGCAGGGAGGGGTGGTTGTGGATATTGGCTGTGGCAATGGGTGGCTTTTAAGAAGCCTTGCAAAAAGATTTTCAAAACTCAAAGGGATTGGTATCGATGTAAGCAGAGAAGGAGTGGAGCAAGCACAGGCACTTTCTGCAGGGCAAAAAGAAAGACTCCAATTTATTTTTGCAGACTTTTTTGCATGTTCTTTGCCTCCAAAAGTTTCTTTGTTTACTTTTAGCCGTACCCTGCACCACTTGTGGTCAGAAAAAAGTCGGCTCGTTGAAAAATTAGCTGCCCATCTAGATTCAGATTCGAAGGTTTTGGTTTGGGAACCTCTTTGGCCAGAAAAACTGGATTACCTTAAGCAAGAAAAAATAAAACCCATTGCTTTTCAAAATTTGCATGAAAATGTGGAAGGGAATCGATTACTTGGAGCGAACGAAATAGAAGGATTTCTGGAAGCATGCGGGTTGTCTGTTAAAAAATTCCTGCTGGAAAATGGCCTAGATGCAATCTTCATTGGGACTAAGGATTGAATCATGATACTTGTTGGAGATATAGGAGGAACGCATATCCGACTTGCGCTTTTTGAGTCTGTCGATTCTAAAGAATCTCTTTGGCATGTTGAGTATTTCAAGAGTAAAGAGGTGTCCGATTTTCAACAGCTCGTGGGAGAGTATTTAAAAAAGACGAAGGTTGTGCCGCAAGCGGCCTGTTTTGGTTTTCCTGGTCCTGTCATCGATGGGAAAGTCCAGCTGACGAATTTACCCTGGTCGATTGAAATCGAAAAGCTCAGCGAAGTCTGTGGGACAAAGCATACTTTTCTAATAAATGACCTAGAAGCTGCTGCTTATGGAATCACTGTTTTAGGGGCTAAAGATAGCGTTATTATTCAGGATGGAAAAGCCTCCAGCAAAGGTTGTAAAGCATTGATTGCACCTGGCACAGGCCTTGGAGAAGCAGGCTTAAGATGGGAAAATGGACGGTATGTCCCTTTCCCTTCTGAAGGCGCGCATGTTGATTTTGCTCCAAGGAATGAATTAGAAATTGGCTTGTTTAGGTATTTGCATCGTCTCTTTGGACATGTGAGTTATGAAAGGGTGCTTTCAGGACCTGGTCTTTTAAATATTTATCGCTATTTGCAATCAACTGAAAGGGAATATTTGCAAAAAATAGATGAAGAGATAGAAAAGAGTGAAGATCCTCCCCAATCTATCACTTCTCATGGTCTGGCCAAGGATTCTTCTTTGTGCGTTCAAACTCTCGATCTTTTCGTATCCTTACTTGGGGCTGAGGCTGGAAATTTAGCTCTGAAATTCTTAGCCTCTGGGGGAGTTTACATTGCTGGGGGCATAGTCCCCCATATGGTAGAAAAATTAAAAGAACCTCTTTTTATCGAATCATTCTGTGATAAAGGACGACTTTCTTATTTTCTGAAGACTATACCAATCATTGTGGTAGTTACGCCCTTTTTAGGAATCTATGGGGCCTTACGTTATGTGCAAGAAACTGCTCTCTTAAGACCGATCTAACACTTTGTGAAAGTCCTTTTAGCGCTCGTTTCCCTTTGCTTGAAGAATAGATTTACTCAGATCCGAAAACTGGTGCTTGATGAGAAGGAATGATTGGCTAGGATCCTCAAACTGTTGTAGCCTGTAGCCTGGAGCTAAAAGTAACCCATGATGTATAGCCAGTTGCCACTTATAGTTTGCTTCTCTGCTAGAAAACCATTTTTTCTGCAGCTATGAAAATACCAACTTGGACAGACAGTTTGTTGATTCTATTCATTAGTGACAATGTGCGCATGTCCAATAACTGCCCCCTCCATCCCGTATGTCGACAGCAGAAAAACCTGTCCCATATCTTAATACTATTTCTAGTTCTTCTTTGGCATAGAAATAATGCCAATGAGTTTTTTTCCCAGTAATTTGGCGTTTTATTTCCTCGAACCATTTTTCTTGATTCATTTCTTGAAGCACAAAACTTTGAAAGGAAAAGATCTGAAAAATGGCAAAGCCCGAAGGCTTAAGAAGGCGTTTGATTTCAAAAAATAAATTATAAACAAACGGTTTAGGAATATGTTGTAGTGCTGCAACACTAAAGATAAGATCGATGCTTTGATCAGGAAGAGGGATATGGACTCCATCATAGTGAAGGAAGCAAAAGGGTGGTTTTTTTCTGTAGCCTTTTTTCTGCCTTAGCAATCATGTTTTGAGCAATATCTAGCCCTATAATAGATTGGGCAGGAGTGGAGTGGGCTAGCAATGCCCGATGCAGTGCTTCCATAATATACCCAAGGCCAGATCCAATCTCGAGGATGACGCCATTTGTAGGAAACTGGATATAAGGAAAAAGATTGAAAGCAATATTTACATAGCTATCCGCCCGCTCAGTAAGTTTCTCTTTTGGAACTCCATCGTGAATGCGTGCTTCGACACTTTCCATAGACTCATTTGGATCATCCCAAACAGCAGCAGCTTTTCTTAAAAGTTCATTGCTCATTGTCCCACCCCTCTTTTATACCATAGCTATGATGCCATAGTTATGAAAAAATTGAAACTCATTAGCAAGCACTGGGGCCACTTTACATTCTGCTCTTCAATGGAGGTGGATTTCGAGGTAGACTTTGGAAGAAAAAACTGCCCTCGGCGGGACTCGAACCCGCACGAACCTATTCGGTTCACAGGATTTTAAGTCCTGTGCGTCTGCCATTCCGCCACGAGGGCTATGAAAATGTTCTTCTCAGAAGTTATTTATTTTGCTTTTATACCCAATCGATTACAACCAAAATTTCTAGAAAAGGCTCTTTCCTTTTTCATGTATCAAAATTGGTTTTTTCAAAATCCCCCTCTTCCTATTTGGTACTCTTTGTATTGAATGTGGCGTAGCGTTGCCAGGATTTGATTAGGGTGATTTTATCTGGCAGGGTTTGCAAAATCCTTTTTCTTGTCTCATCAACGTCAAGCAAGGGTTCTTTTCTTGCAACTGCCACTTCTTGAGTTGTGTATTTTTGAAATTTTCTTTTAGTCTGACCAAAATTCAAAATAAGCCAGTTTAACAGCTCTGCAAGGGCATCATCGGGTATTGAAGAAAAAGCAACCCCAGGAACTTGGATGACATATTTTCTGCCCTCAGGACTTAGGAGGAAAAAGTCGATCGTTTGGGCAATTTGAGGAGAGACCCCAGCGATTCCTTCTCCTTTTAATCCATGACAGCCTGCACAGTGAAGGAAATATAGTGCCTGTTCTCTTGGTATGGCTAACAACATTTGTGAGGAAATGGAAAAAAAAGCTAAAGCAGAAAAAAATACAATAGGCAATAAACTCCTCGCCATGTCCTCATGGAAGATTCCATACCATTTAGAGGGATACCATCGAAAAGGCAAAAAGAAGGCATTTTTCCTATTCATTCATTAGGAGAATCTTGAGCTATTCCTAAGATGGAAGCTCCAGTACAATGATACATCATGTTCGGTGCTCCAAAACACCAGATCGTATCGTTATTCCGGTTGATTTGATAAACAGGCATTTCTGCTTCATTGGTCTGTCGACAGTAGCACCTCCCGCAGAATCCCTTTCCACAGCAATCCCTATACGAAATCAGATACTGTTTGCCATCCTGTGGATTTCTGCAGCTTCCGACCCAGTGGGTTGGAGAAGGGAAGGTTCCCGGTGGGCAGGCCGTGACTCCTCCGCCACAACAGCTGCAAAGAAATCCGTCGATACTACAATATCTCCAGTAGGAGCAGGAAGACTCATTGTTTGTACTCTCTGTCAGTTCCTTCGTTTCTGGATCGGTGCTTTGTTTTTGAGTGCGTTCTATGGGAGCTGGTAGGAGTTTGCAGGCTGCTCCCAAAAATAAAGCCAAAGAAGTCAGAAAGCCCCGCCTTGAACCACGTAGGGCAAGACGGCGTGACCAGAACTCGACAAGCCGATCGATCCAATTCATGCTGGTTGATTGGTGTTTTTATAGTCTGGGGATCTCGAAAAGCCTTTTTTGGAAAGGGACAGCTCTAGGCCTTCCTTTGATTCTTCTCTCTGATTTTGAGCATGATGGAGCAATCCTTCTAGCTGCTCTAAATTGTTCACAAGTCCTTTTGCCATAACTTTCCCTTCTGCGTCAAGATAAATCGCGTAGGGCAGGGCACTCACTCCGAAGGCAACCCCAAGTTCTCTTGAAAGGACATAAGGGAATGGGGATAGGAATGTGGAGGCTCTGTACTGTTGATGGGCAGCAAGACTGTCTCCATCACTGGCAAAGATGATATCTAAATTGTGGAAGGATCGACTCAAAGAAGCTACACCTGGTAGAAGCTTCTTACAAATTGGACAGGAAGGAGAAACAAATAATAGGAGGCTATTTTTTTTTAGAGGATGTTCCCCTCCGATTCGTACTTGAGGTCGATTCTGATCCACGTCTTTTAATTCGAACAATGGAGACTTTTCCCCAACCTTGATTCCTCCCTGAAATGACAAGGCCCCTAGTGGGGCGATCCTTTCGTGAAGGATGCCAATCTGTCGAGCAAGGGCAAGAACAACGAGGGCTAAAAAGCCGATTGCCACCCACGAAAGAATAAGAGAACCAATAAGCAGTTCAGTCATAAAGCATCTTTTTTTTCAATAAAGGTTGAGCAGCATTGGTAATGATTTGGTTCCAACCTGAAAAAATGATGAAAAAAACAGTACCCATCCAAAAAGAAAATATTCGTTCCCAGAATGTGGGAAACCGAGGAGCTAAAGGAAGAAGATAGAGAAGGACCAAGATACTGCATAAAATAAAATTTCTAGCAAGAATCATCCATGAGTAGGCCTCTGTTGAAGGGCCAAAACAGCCGCAATCGATCGTTTTATGTCCCCGAAGCAGATTAACTAAAACAGCTAATGAAAAGCTTATTAAAAGGCCGAGTGCTAAAGAAACACCAGCTTGCTTAGGGATAAAAAGAAAAGAGCCGGCTGCTCCCATTTCAAAGAGGAGAATGAGGATCGATAAAGGAACGACAAGGTACCTTGGCAAAAGTTGGTAGCCTTCTACGGATCGAGTAAAAGGAGAAAAATGGAGCATCTTTTGGATGGCAGAATACAGAAAAAGGTCAAAGAAAAAATACTCAATAGTATTTTGTAGGATGGGATTATTCATTTTCTTTAGCCATCATAACCTATAAGTAGGAGGGCTTCTTCTCCTAATTCTTCTATCGCTGCGGTTTTGGTTCCATTGCGAAGATCGTAAATATCCAAATAGGCTTTACGACAAAGACCGCAGAGTAAAGTTTCTTCTTTGGCTACGATGCGAATGGAATCTACCGGTCGGTCTAAAGCTATTTTTCTTTTGACCACCCCATCGGCTCTTCCAATTTCCCAAACTTCGGTTCCACTGTCCTTATGCTTTCCCTTGGCTGCTTTGTGCATAAGAATGTAAAAATATCTTTCCTCTGGATCGCAACTCAAAAGCTGCCAACCACAGGGTCTCCAGCCACTACCAGAAGCTATATTCCATTTTTGTTCCCATGTTGCACTTAATCCAGAAAGACTCAAAGACAAAAGCATCCCTTCGTAGGAAACGAAATAGTATTGGTTTGTGCTTTTCAGATAGATCCCATGCTCGAATATAGGATCAGCCAAGGAAAAACCAGGGAAAATACGCTTTTTTTCTTCTACCTGACCTTCTTTGTTTAATGAAAGAAGCAATAGGCCTCCATCCTGTCCAATCATTGCAAAACGTCTAGTTTCATACGGATAAAGCAGAACATAACCTGGAGTGGGAATCTCCATAACGAGTTTTTGTTGGTGCAGATCGACCACACTGACCGAACTAGCTGGGCTAATATTGCATACAAGAAGGAAACGGTTATCACCACTCAATGCTTGAGTGTTTTTTTTAATCACACAAAGGAAGCGTTTTGGAGGGATTTCTATTTCGTGGAGGACCGATAGAGTTTTCGTATCATAGACAGTGATTACATCGGTTCTAATGCCTCTTGTTCCTCTACTATAAAATGTTTCTACAGCATAGAGAAACTTACGGTCAGAACTAAGAACAATATTGCCCATATAGCCAAGATCGATCATTCCAAGAACTTTTTTCATTGGGACATCGATTAAAAAAGCCTTACGATTGGCTACAGTAAAGAGCTGATCTACTGAAGGTTGAGGAAGAGAAACAGTGGTGAAAGTTTCTATAGCAAAATCCTTTCTTCTGTCTAAGGTCCCAACTATACTCCTAGGATATATGTATTGGCCCACTGTCTTGACACCTAGGAATCGGTGGGGCAGGTTTCGTTCTTTAATACTTTATTCTACAACTCCTAGCTGCCTCCCTCTATTTTGGATGGTTCCAATGGAAGCCACCCTCCATATTCTTAAAACAATTTTTCGTTCTGTCAAAAATATCTTGTTGGAAAAGTAATCACTGCTTTCTACTCACTGAGCTAGTTTAAATCCAGGTGCCCATCCTACCCTAAGGTTAGTTTCACTTTGGCTGAGTGAATAGAAAAAGATTGCTTTCCATTAAAATATTTGGCAAATAATCAAACCCAGTATGGGTTCTAGATTCTCTGTTTATCTTTTGGTTGGCATTATCGCTTTTCTTTTTTTAGGTAGAACAGAGCAGCTTTTTGCAAAAGCTTCAAAAGAGCCTTGCAAAAAAATTAAATCCTTTACTCCTCCATGTGCCAACAATGTCGTCATTGTTAATAAAAAAGAATTTGAATCGTCTTTACCAAAAAGAAGAAAAACATCAGGGGGATGTGTGCTCGGGTAGTCCGCACATGCATTGAAAAACTTATTGGCAGACCATTAGATCGAAAGGATTATGCCAAGGAATATGGAGAAGCATTGGTTAAAACAGGATTATATAGGGAGCAGTCTCCACAAGCACAGCCAAGGGATTTCGATGTCCATATTCTTTATCCTAGGAAAAAAAGTCATTACGGACACATGGAGATCTATTACAAAGGAAAATGGTATTCAGATTTTTATCAGAAAGCTTCCCTTTGGCAACTTTGGCCAAAGGAATATTCGAAGGTGAAACTTTATCGGCTTGCCTATGAGAGAGTGGTTATCCCACCACAGAACTCTACCATTCAAAAAAGGAGCAAGCCTTCGACTCGCCTCGCACAATCTCCTGTGTACTAATTTGTGGATTCAGGCTTTCTTCCTTTGATCTCCTAGAACTACAATAAACTATGGATTTTTATTATCTTTTGTTTTATTGAAAAAGGGAGGATTTTGAAAAAAGTCTTTTATATCTTTTAGCAATGCATCAGCTTTGGCTTTTGTAAAATCTGAACTTAATTCTGCTCTTTTCTTTTTCAAATCGTTTAAGCGCCTCTGATCTTCTTTTTTTGTTTCTCCCTCTTCTTTTGAAATTTGAGCTTCCAGCTTGTAGATTGCAGCATCGAGTTCGGCAAGAGCGGCTTGTGCTTCTTCTTTGTTTTCTTTTGTCGGATTTTGCTTGTATTCTTCAATTTTATTTTTTGCAAAAGAAGCTTGTTGCTCTCCAGTGCATCCGCCTAAAGAAAGGAATGTCAATACTACGAACAGAAATATTTTCCAAAAGAAAGGCATCGAACTTATATGTTTTTTTTGGGTTTACTATATCAATGAAGAAAGAACAAGGGGAAGAATAACGATTTTAGAAAAAAAAATAAAAGACGCTTTTAATTATAAATTTATTTCATATCATGAAAGTAAGGAACAAATTATGAAATCGTTTTTAGTGGATTCATATAGCATCGAATTGATTTGTATAGGCATTGTTAGCTGTGCTGTTCTCTTTTTAGGGTTTAGGTGGTATTTGGAGCATAGGCTTGAGTCTTTTAAAAAACAAATCGATTTTTTGAATCGAACATGGACTGAAAATCTCAAATCAGACAGTTCTCAAGATGAGATTCAGTATCTTATGAAATTAGTGCTTGAGCGTATTGACCAGCTTGATCAACACCTTAATGAGCGGTTTGATAGAATCGAGCAGAAATTAGAACAGATCGATAGGAAGCTGTCTACTATTCAATTGATTCAAGCAGAAGAAGATTTTTTTGAAGAAAATTCTAATACGACTAGCGAAGATTTCGAAAAGGACACAAAAAAGTATCGATTTCGTGGCGAGGATGGACTTTTCCCCTTTGGTCTTTCTTAAAAAACTCTTTTTTTAGGAAAGCAAACGATTGGATAAAAAGTCTATTCAATGAGTCGTTCTCTGTTGGTAACATTTTTTAAAGGATAGATTTTTGGCTTGCGATATTGCTTTCAGCTAACATCCTACGAAGTAAGAAGCGCTTCAATTTATAGCACCTGGAAAAAATGAAGAGACGTTGATCATGAAGAAGAATCTCTCTAGCTATTTGCTGGACAGAGCTCTCATTCCTACTGATGGCAGAAGAAGGATAGTCATCGATCACATTTTCCCAAGGGTGGATTGTGGCAGTTTTCCTCTCAAAAGAATTATTGGAGAAAGGATGACGATCAGAGCCCATGTTTTTGCTGATGGGCATGAAAAGATTTCCGTTCATTTTGCTTTCAAACATATCAATGAGGAACAATGGAATGAAATTCCTATGGTGGAATGTGGAAACGACGAGTGGGAGGTGTCATTTCCTCTGAATAAGCTTGGAATTTATGAAGGGAAGGTCATTGGATGGATTGATCATTTTCAAAACTGGCTGGAAAAACTCTATAAACTTCCTGAAGACGATAAGGATTTTGAGGTAGAATTATTGATTGGGGTGCAGCTTTTGGAAAAGAATTTTCTAGCTCTATCGCACAATGAGGAGTTGAAATGGTGGATCGAAGAGCTTAAGAATGAACGGCTGTCTATTTTGCAACGAGTACATTTAGCCAAAAATCCTGCTCTACAACAACTGGTTCAGAAATATCCAGATAGAAGTTTAGCTTCGGAATCAACGGAACCTTTTTTGATTTTTGTGGAACGACCAAAAGCCCAATTCAGCAGTTGGTATGAATTTTTCCCTAGATCTTGGAGCGTTGTACCGGGAAGACATGGGACATTTAAAGAATGCGAAAGGCTACTTCCAGAAATTGCTTCCATGGGTTTTGATGTTGTCTATTTGCCTCCCATTCATCCTATTGGGAAAAAAGCAAGAAAAGGCAAAAACAATTCTCTTGAACCTACCCCTGAGGATGTCGGTAGTCCCTGGGCGATTGGATCAGAGGAGGGCGGACATAAAGCGGTTCATCCTGCTTTAGGGACTCTAGAAGACTTCAGGCATTTTGTAGAAAAAGCAGCGCAGTATGGCATAGAGGTTGCATTGGATATTGCATTTCAATGTTCTCCAGACCATCCTTATGTTACCGAACATCCTTCTTGGTTCAAATGGAGGCCGGATGGAACGGTGCAATATGCGGAGAACCCGCCAAAAAAATACCAGGACATTATTCCATTTGATTTCGAAACAAATGATTGGGAAGCTTTGTGGGAAGAACTAAAGAGTATATTCGTTTTCTGGATTCATCAAGGAGTCAAGATCTTCCGAGTGGACAATCCGCATACTAAGCCTTTGGAATTCTGGCGATGGGTCATTTGGGAGCTCAAAAAAGAGTATCCTGAAACAATTTTTCTTTCTGAAGCCTTCACCAGACCGAAGTTGCTTTATGGACTGGCAAAAAGAGGCTTCTCTCAAAGTTATACGTATTTTACCTGGAGATCTACGCCAGCTGAATTAAAGGCTTATATGGAAGAGTTGATTTCCTATCCAATTGTCGAATTTTTTAGGCCTAATTTTTGGCCTAATACCCCAGATATTTTACCCTGTTACCTTCAATATGCGCCTCCTTCAGTTTTTAAAATGCGCCATGTTTTAGCGGCCACGTTGAGTTCTAATTATGGCATCTATGGTCCTGCCTTTGAGCTCTGTGTCAATACTCCTCTTGAACCAGGGAAGGAAGAATATCTAGATTCTGAGAAATACGAGATTAAAAAATGGGATTGGGACGCTCCTGGGAACATCAAAGATTTTATTAGCAAGGTAAATCATATTCGAAAAAACAATGTGGCTCTCCAGCGAACTGATAATATTCGTTTTGTGCAAACGGATAATCCTAGACTTCTTGCTTATGTGAAAGATGCCCCAGCGCATGCTGACCCTCTTCTCATCGTTGTTAACATGAGCAAGAACGTGGAGATGGGCTGGGTTAATTTTGCTCCTTCTTTGGTTGGATTAGAGGATTCAAAACCTTATGAATTGACGGACCTTCTTGTTGATGTGACCTATACATGGCATGGGGACTGGAATTTTGTCAAACTTGATCCTGAAATATGTCCTGCTCATATTTTTCGGCTTTCGCAATATGGGTAGGGGCTGTAGCGACAAAATCAAAAACCCATAAGTAAAAAAAATGGATTTGCTTTTTTGTCAGACTCCCCAACGGAAAGAGGCTGCAATCAAAGCTCTAAAGGACTACTTACCGCATTGTCGCTGGTTTTCTTCAAAATCCCAGTCAATCACCCAGTTGGAATTCGAAGAGGAGATTTTTTTAGATCCTTTTAGGAAAGAATTTAGCCTGCTTTTTGTTAGGATAACCTATGACAAAGGACCTGAAGCTCAAGATCTTTTTCTTTTGCCTCTCCAAAGAAAAAGTCTTCCCGAAGCTCAGCACAGTGGCAGGGAAATATTGTTTTATTGTGAGGATCTTGCCCTTTGTTGGGTTGAAGCGACCGCCAATAACCATATTAGCCAACTCTTTTTGGAATTGATTGTGCATGAAAAAGAAAGCAAAGGACGTCGTGGCAGTATACGAGGGAGTAGCTCGCAGCTTTTCTTTAACCAAAAGGATATTTCCTTTAAGGAGAAAGGACAATTTTTAGGTACTGAACAATCTAATAGCTCCTACATTTTCGATCAGAAGTTTTTCTTCAAACTCTACAGGAAGCTTGAAGCAGGAGAGAATCCAGAATCTGAAATCCTTTCTTTTTTAACCGAAAAGACCACTTTTGGCAATATTCCAAGCTATCTGGGAAAAATAGAATTCTTCCTCAATGGTAGTAAATATGTCATTGGCTTGTTGACAAAATATGTGCCTAATGAAGGCAATGGTTGGAAAAGAGCTCTTAGTTGTTTAGAAAGATATCATAAATTTGCCCAAGAAATCCTTAGCAGCAGCGACTTGTCTCATTTTCCTATAGAAATATTCCATCAGGATTGTTTTGGTTTGGATGCTATTTATCTTGGAGAAAGAACGGCCGAGCTACACCTTGCTTTAAGCAGTGCTCAAGGCATCGAGGGATTCGAGCCGGTACCACTACAAAAAACGGATCTAAAAATGCTTTTTGAAGAAGCCATGCAACAGATCGACAAAAAATGGATCAATGCGTCGGCAAATCCTTGGTTTCAGAAAATCCTATCTCAACGTAACCTTTCATTCCAATCCTTAACGGAGAGAATTTGCCAGAAACTGAAAGAAAAAATAACTGAGCTTGAAGAGGAAACCCCTTTTAAAATAAGGATCCATGGAGATTATCATCTTGGGCAAGTCTTGTGGACTGGATCAGATTATTTTATCATCGATTTTGAAGGTGAACCCAACCGGTCGATTGACAAAAGAAAAATGCTCTGGCCTGCCTTAAAAGATGTGGCAGGAATGCTTAGATCTTTCCATTATGCTGCTTACTCTTTTTTTAGTCCAATAGATACCCCTTCTAAGAGGATCTTGGCAGCCTTCTGGTATTCGAAAATAGTCGAAAAATATTTAGACTCTTATAGAAAGAGGGTTCAATCTGGCCCAATATTACCTTCAACGGAGAAAAGTTTCGTTGCTTTACTTGATTTCTTCTTAATTGAAAAAGCTGTTTATGAGGTAGGTTATGAGTTAGGGAGTCGACCGGCATGGGTGCCAATTCCTTTACTTGCTCTTTTGGAGCTTATTGAATGAGTTGCTTTTTCTTCCTGTATCCTGATCGAGTATCCCTCTTCCTCTGGCTCAAGCAAAGAGGATAAAAAAATAGAAATCAGACTTCGACCACAGTCTTTCCTATAGGAGCATTGGTAAAAATGGAGTGAAGGGCCTTTGGAGCATTTTCTAGCCCATGAAAGACATTTTCTTTATGCTTTAGTTTCTTTTCCTTGACCCAAGCTTCCAATTTTCTAATGGCTTCAGGCCATCTATCTGTCCGATCTCCCACAATGAATCCTTTGAGAGTGGCCCGTGCAGAATGTAACCGTTCAAAATTTTTTATAGCATATGGAGTTTTTACATTATACTGGGAAATCATCCCACAGATGACTACTCGACTATTTTTTCTGAGAAAAAGAAGAGCAGTATCCAACGTTTCTCCCCCAACATTATCATAATAGAGGTCGATACCTTCAGGAACGCATTGCTTAAGTTTTTCCTCCAAATTTTCTCTTTTTCCATTAATCGCATAATCAAAATTCAATTCCTCAAGGAGGAACCGACACTTTTCTTCTGAATCAGTTATTCCAACAACTTTACAGCTATGCATCTTTGCGAATTGTCCTGCAGTCATCCCAACCGTTCCAGCGGCGGCAGATATCAACACCGTGTGTCCCGCTTGCGGCTGTCCATAATCAAACATGCCAAGGTAAGCCGTTATTCCAGGCATCCCTAGCACTCCTAAAAAAGCTGGCAAAGAGGCAATCGATGGATCGATTGGCCTCAGATCCCTTTCATTCGATAGACCATATTCCTGCCATCCTAGATATCCCAAGACGTATTGACCAGGATGAAAAACTGGACTCTTGGATTCCACCACTTCTCCTACAGACCAACTTTCCATGCGGTTTCCTGGTTTTACTCCTTTGCTAAATGTGGTTGGTTCTTCGGTGAGAAGCCTCAAATAAGGGTCAATCGAAACATAACGATTTTTAACCAAGACCTCGCCGTCTTTGGGAGAGGGGATGTCGGTAGAGACAATTGAAAAATGGGACTCATCGATGAGGCCTTCGGGTTTTTTTACAAGGACTACCTGTTTGTTTTTCATAATGTAAACCTACTGCATGCGAGGAGAAGGACAAGAAGCAGAAATTTCAACTTTTTACCAAAACATGTAAGCAACTTCAATGGCGGCAAAGAAAGCGGGGCCATTGGAAACAGGTACACCAGGAAGCCCCAAAGGTTCCAGGATCACTCCAGCAACGTCTTTTCCCCAGTCCATTCTTCCTTCTGCTCGTATCATTAAGTTCTCCCATAGATCAAATCGGAAGGTAAGGGTCGAACTCCAGATATCTGTTCTGCCAATATGCTGGTAGAGTATTTCATTATTGCTTCCTTGTATCCAATCCTGTCTAAAGGCAATGCTTAAAAATGCTGTTAATTGGTATTTCATCCAAAAGCTTGCTCCGAACCAATCCGAAGAAGCAGGTTGAATGAAGGGATCATTAGGCAGACTTACCCCCCCATTATAGAAGCCTCCAGTATATTCCATTGCCAGAAGGAGTCTATCTTTGGTTATCTGAGGGATCCATGCCCCATAAATGTCACCGAGGAAAAAAGGTGCTGAGCGATTAAATGGGCTTTCTCTGAATACGCCAGTTCCAGGAAAATCTGGATAGAAACCAAAGCCGGGAGGATTTGCTCCATCCGGACCAAATAGCAAAGAGGAAGTCACTAAGGCATTCTTTTTTGGAGTTTCATATTTTAAAGAAGCAATAAAGAGCGAAGAAAAAGGTTCATTGTTCACAAAACCGAAAAAAGGATAGCCGCCTCTAGATGTGTTGAATCCCCCATCGGTTATCCCTAAGGTTAGTTCAAAAGCACTAGACAAAGGATAGATAGCCTCGATCCCAACTAAAATTTCGGGGATCAAATTTGAAAATATTAATCCATAAGAAAAGTTGAGGTTTGCGGGTCTTTCCATCAGCTCAAAAGCAAAAGGCGACATAAATTTCCCCATTTTTATATCTAACCCATTGCCTACTGGAACTCTGAACTGGGCAAAGGCCTGAGCTAAAAGAAAAGAACCTGTATTAAAGACAAGACCAGAATTATTCGCAGTGCCTAAACCAGTAATATTGTCTGGCATTCCCATAGATGCAGCATCCTGTCCAATCATAAGATCCGTCCTGAAACCTGCCTGCCACTCATTCAATTCAGACATTGGTTTTTCGGCTACCAGATAAACCTGATTCAAATTCCATCCGCCGCCCGCAATACTATCGCTTTCCATGCGTGTGGGAATTTGAGCCGTCATGGCTCTGTTGGCTCCGGAATGAGCCGAAATAAAATTATACGTATAGCTTGTGTCTAAGTAGCCAGTAAGGGAAAGGACTGGAGGCTTGGTTTCTACAGCAATGCCTCCTTCTTCAAGAGCCTTTTGTAATTCAGCCACACTTCCTGGCTGTAGATCCTCAGAAAAGGCGAAGGGATTTGATCCAACAAAAAAAGAAATCAAAAGGATAATTGTTCTATAAGTCCTAAAGAAAGAAAAGGCACACAAGAAACTTTGTTGGATATTTGTGCAAGGTATAACCAAAGGCAATTTTTTTCCATTAAAAAAATCTATAAGAGCAAAATTTAAATATTGTCTTCAGCTTATGGATTATAAGCAAAAGACATGCCTTGAATAGGATATTTTTTTTCTCTCATTTGTATCATCTGTAGAAAAATAAATGATGAAGTTTCTTATCTTTTATCAGTAACTTTTCAGTAGCCCTCCCAGCTTCTCCAAGGAGGCTTGAAAAGCATGAGGCTATTCCCATCTTCTTCTGATAAACGTTTTTATAGAGAGCTTTAGCTTAGGAGAACGTAGGGTAAAGTCGTAAAAACTATTCAAAAAAAACAATATATATAGGATGGAAAATTTTTTTTATCAGACTATTATTTTATGGATTTGTAATGGACTTTCTTCCTAATACGGCCATTATATAACTCTTATTTAGAGCGATGGTAAAGCAATATTGGGAGAAATGGTAGTGGGTATCGGATATGAAGAAAAAAATAAATAGATGAAAATATGCGATATAACGCAGTTTTATTCCCCTCGCAGTGGAGGAGTAAAACGATATCTTTCTGAAAAACAGGATCATATTCGACGCCTTGGGAAAGACGAGCATTTTTTAATTGTTCCTGGTGAAAATGACTCCCATTATTCAGAGCATTTGGTCCACATCATTACCATTAAATCTCCTAGGCTCGATAAGAACTCCAGATACAGAGCGATGCTCAATTTGCAGGCCATATCGTTTCTTCTTGAACAGATAAAACCTGATATTATCGAAGTCGGTGATCCCTACCAATTAGCATGGTTTGTCTTAAGAAAAGCAAAAAAGCTTAAAATTCCTGTAATTGGCTTTTATCATAGCCATTTCCCAGAAGCCTATCTTAGAACTTTTTCTCGCTATGGGGGCAGACTGTTGGAGCAAATGTTTAGAAGTTTTTCAAAAAGCTACATCCTCGAACTTTTTTCAAAATTTAAATTGACCATTGTCCCTTCTTATAAACTATGTGGGCTTCTTAGAAGTTGGGGATTAGCTAATTCTGTTCCTCTGCCCTTAGGAGTGGATACGGATATTTTCTGTCCTGGTCCGAAGGATGAAAGCTGGAGAGCGCACTTGGGCATTCCTTCTGATGCTTTCCTGCTCCTTTATGTTGGGAGACTTTCCAAAGAAAAAAATCTTGTTTTACTTCTTGAAACTTTTCGTTGTCTTCTTGAAGAGAAAGCTGGGAGCGATTACTGGCTATTAATCATTGGAGATGGCCCTCTTAGAAGCCTTGTATTAGAGGTTCAGCGGAGAAACCAAAGAATAACCTGGATTCCTTATATTGATTCAAAATATGATCTTTGTCGTAGTTATCGCTGTGCAGATCTATTCGTTCATCCAGGCATCGTCGAAACATTTGGTCTGGTTACCATCGAAAGTCAATCCTGTGGGTGTCCTGTTATCGGGATTCAAGGGACGAATATGGAGGAGCAGATTGAAGGAGGGCTAGAATTCTGGCCGAAAAAAAATTGTCCAAAAGCTTTTGCTGCTGCAATAAAAGCCTTTCAGGCAATAGACTTAAGAAAGCTGGGGTTGGAATTATCCAGGAAAACTAGAGAAAAGTATGGATGGTCTCAGGTCTTTGACAAGTTGTGGGGGTATTATCAGCAAGCGATTGATGGAGAAATTCCTGAGCCCGAAAAGCCAAGTATTATAGAATGTTTGCAAAGCCAAGTCGTCGATGAATCTCACCGCTAAAAAAGTAGCTACCGACAATATCGAGCCATCTGATCCAACAAACAAAGTGATCATTCGCAAATATTGTCGCAAAGATAGGGAAGCACTTAGAACTATCTGTGCGGATACTGGCTTCCTAGGAAAGCCTATTGACCCAGTATTTGAGGATAGAGAATTGTTTGCCGATTTTCTTACCCGTTACTATACAGACATTGAACCGGAATCGGCCTTTGTGTGTGAAATGAATGGAAAAGTTGTTGGTTATCTTATTGGCTGTTGCAAACCTAGATGGAAGTTCTGGTATCATCTGTTGTATGATCCTTTACTGTTCTTTAAGGCTTGCTACCGTTATTTCTTTAAGCCCTATAATGCTGCAACCAAAAAATATATCCAGTGGGTGCTCACTAGAGGATGGAGAGAGACCCCGCCGGCTCCAAAAGATTGCCCTCATTTTCATATTAACCTGTTAGAGTCAGTCAAAAGCCCCACCACGACACGAAGACTGATAGATAGTTTTTTGGCTTATTTAGTTTCTAAAGGGCATCGAAAAGTCTATGGCCAGATTGTTGTCTTTGGAGATAGACGAAAGCCAGCTCTTTTCCGTCGGTTCGGATTTGAAGTGATCAATTGCATGGAAGTCACAAAATATAAAGAGCACTATCCTTCGAAAATTTTTCTTTTTACGGTCGTAAAAGATTTAGAGAAAAGGCCTTTGCTCTATTCGAAGTAAAAAAAGAAAATCCTCTATTATTGATTTAGGGATATGGCTGAAAATCTGCTTTTCGTCACTCTTCATGATGTGCATCCCATGAACAGAAAAAAAATTGAGAAACAAAGAGAGACTCTTGCTGCATGGGGAGTCGAAAAGGTGGGGTTACTCATCATTCCCTTTTATCATCATAAAAAATCGATTGTCGAAGATCCCAGTTTTTGTTCATGGATAAGTTCCTGTGCTAGCTTAGGAGACGAAACAATCGTCCATGGTTTTTATCACGACAGGATGGATAGAACAGATAAACTCTCTGAGTTATTCTGGACACGAATTTATACTCAGCAAGAAGCTGAGTTTTTAGGTATTGAAAAAAAAGTGGCTTTCAGGCGGCTAGTGGAAGCGAAAAAAATGTTTATGAGCCTTAGATGGTCTACTAGGGGATTCATTGCCCCAGGGTGGCTTTTTGATGCTTCCTTGCTAGAGTGGCTTCCGGAAGTAGGGTATGCGTATACGGTAGCGATTGATCGCATTATTTTATTTGAAAATCCTTCAACTTCTTCTATTTTTTCATTTTCTCATTGCTGGTCCAACAGATCGGCCTGGCGTCGGGCTGCTTCCATTGTGTGGAACAGCTGGCTAAAACGGGGAAACATTTTGAGTAAAAAACGCTATGTGCGTGTAGGGCTGCATCCAGAAGATAGTGATTATCCAGCAATCTGGAAGCAGGTTGAAAAAAGCATTAAGGATTTTCTTGAACTTGGAATGCATCCGGAGACCTATGGAAGCCTGGTCAAAAGTTGATCTGCATCTACATTCAAGTTATTCAGATAGGCCTTCAGAATGGATTTTAAGAAGGATAGGTTTTCCTCAAAGCTGTACGTCTCCCCAAGAACTTCATGGAAAGCTTCAAAAGGAAGGCATGCGTTGGAAAACTATTACCGATCATAACCGAATTGAGGGATGTCTTGAGCTGATGGAAAGGCATTTGGATGTATTTATGGGGGTAGAATTATCTACCTTTTTCCCTGACGGTTGTGAGATCCATCTATTGATTTGGCACTTTCCTACGAGTGATTTCAAGAGTATTAAAGAACTAGCCTCGAACGTCTACGAGCTTTCCAGCTATCTTCTTAAAAGGAATATTCCCCATGCGGTAGCGCATCCTTTAAAAAGTGTGAATGGCAAACTTACCGTGGAGCATTTCGAAAAAATGGTTCTTCTTTTTAAAGGATTTGAAGTCTGTAACGGATCATTAGAACCTCTTTCTCAGAAAGTCCTCACCCTTTGTTTAAACGCATTGACTCCTGAACGCATCGAACAACTCTCCAAGCGGCATTGTCTTATTCCCTTAGTTCCTAATGCCCATGAAAAGATTTTTATTGGGGGCTCCAATGACCATGGAGGGCTTTCGGTTGGGTCAGCTTGGACGGAAGTGCCAGGAGCTGAAAGTGTGGACACTTTCTTTAACTCCCTTTTTTCTGGAAAGGGAAGGGTCCGGGGGAGCCAGGGGATCCATTAAAGGTATCCACCGGCTTTTACAATACGTTCTTTAAATTCGCTCAGAGCCGTCTGAAGCAGACAGCTCCCTTAACTGCTGAGCTAATTGGAAAGATTGCCGAAAGATTCGTCAAAGGACAAAATCCAACCGCCTTTTCTTTTGCAGAAAAAGTTGGACACATTGCTGAGGCAATTCGCACTGGCCAGGCCTTTAATTACGTAAGGATAGCGGATGGGGCGTCATTAACCAAACAGTTCATTGATTTCTTGACGGATTCGAAAACCAAAGAAATGCTCGATGCTATTGTTCATTCTAAGGAAAGCCCCATTAGTCGTTCGTTTCGCATAGCTTCAAAAATAGTGAATGAGCTTTCTTATAGATTCTTCCTTCAATTCGTCACAAGACTAGAAAAAGGGGATTTTTTGGATGCTTTCCAGTCCTTAGCTGGCTTTTTCCCTTTGGGTTTAGCCGCACTTCCTTATTTCTGGGCTTTTAACGAACAGTCCACTGACAAAGCTTTCTTAAGAAAATTGGCAAAGGACTATTTGAATCATCTACCAACGGAGCTTTCGGAGGTCAAAGTGGGATGGTTTACTGATACGATCGATGATGTCAACGGGGTGGCTCGAACCATACAAGCTATGGCAAAAACAGCGTTCCAAGCGAAGGCTCAACTGAAGTTGGTTATTTCAAGAAGCAAACTCAAAGAACTGGATATTCCTGTACAAAATTTTGAGCCAATAGGAGAATTCGAAATTCCAGAATATAAGCTTCAAAAATTAAGTTTTCCCCCTATTCTTGAAATAATCGATTATATAAAAAAAGAGGATTTTTCGCATCTGCTCATCAGTACTCCAGGTCCCGTCGGCTTATGCGCCCTCTTTGCTGGAAAACTGCTTAAGATTCCAATGATAGGTATCTATCATACCGATTTCCCTCAGTATGCCCGTTTTCTTAGTGATGATTCATGGATGGAGACATTGACTTGGAAATACATGGAATGGTTCTACGGTCAGTTGAATAAAATTCTGGTTAACACTGAATTTTATAAAAACTGCTGGATTCAAAGGGGTGTTCCAGCCGAAAAACTTTCCCTGTTCCCTCGAGGCATTGATGTGGATAGGTTTAGTCCTTCCTTTTATGATCCATCGTTCTGGAAAAAATATAAGGCTAAAGAGCCGGTGATTCTTTATGTGGGAAGGATTTCAAAAGAAAAGGAACTTGCCTTTTTAGCCGACGTAGCCCATCATTTGTGGAATAAAGGAAAACAATTTACGCTAGCTTTTGTTGGCGAAGGTCCATTTAGAGAGGAGCTCCAGAAGTTGCTGCCAGACGCTGTGTTTACTGGGGTCTTGACAGGAATAGAGCTGAGTAAAGCTTATGCCTCTTCTTTTCTGTTTGTTTTCCCGAGTACCACGGATACCTTTGGAAATGTCGTTCTTGAGGCGATGGCTTCAGGTGTGCCCGCCATAGTTTCAGATATTGGGGGGCCTTCAGAGCTAGTCAGATCGCTGAATATTGGAAAAGTCTGTAAAGGAAAGGATCTTAAGGCGTGGACTGAAGCCATTGAATTTTACTTGGACAATCCACTCTCATGGAAGACGAAACTAGAGATGGCAGAGAAGATAAAACAAGAAAGAAATTGGAACACAGCTTTCCAAAATTTTTGGAAAATATTTAAAATCGAAGATTAATAGAAGCATACTATGAACGGTACAACGGCATTGAATCTTTCTCCCTACAAACCCTTAGGTTTTCTTGAACCGGGCCAAGACATACTCGAAGCGAACACTCTCCACCGACTATTCGATAGGCTTGAGAACGAACTTAAAAACGTAAAGAGCTTGGAAGAACTGAAGCGGTGGATTGGTTATTATGATGAACTGAGGGAAGCACTCGATGAGCAAAGGGCCATTCGGTATATCTCTATGACTTGTCAGACGGATGACGAAGAAAGAGAAAAAAAATATCTCTATATCATCACGGTAGTCGAGCCATTAAGAAAACCTCGCCAGATTGCGATTTTGAAGAAATTAGTTGAAAACCCCTTTTTTAAAGAACTGGACGAGTCTTACGCCGTTTTTAAAAGATCGGTGTTAAGCCAGCTTTCCATCTATAGGGAAGAGAACGTAGCCAGAGAAATCGAAGAGGAAAAGCTCTGCCAGCAATATCAGAAGATTTCTGCAAGCCTGACGGCTTTGTATGAAGGGAAAGAATATACGCTAGTTCAATTAAGCCGGTATCTTGAAGAACAGGATAGGGAAAAAAGAAAAAGGGTATGGGAAACCATAGCTCAGAAGAGGTTAGAGAAAAAAGAGCTTTTTGATGATATTTTTGATAAGTTATTATCTATCCGTTCACAGATTGCTGCATCGGCGGGCTTTGAGAACTTCAGAGATTATATTTTTCAAAAGTATCAACGCTTTGATTATACCCCAGAAGACTGTTTAAAATTAGGTAGAGCGATAGAAGAGGTGGTATTACCTCTGCAAAAAGAGATCGAAGAGTGGAGAAAAAAAGCCCTAAATTTGGACCAATTAAGACCTTGGGATTTGTCGGTCGATCCAGAAGGAGCTCCTCCTTTAAGGCCGTTTCATAATGGGAAGGAACTGTTTGAAAAGGTAGGAAATATTTTCAAGAGGATGGATAGGCGGCTCTGGAATTTTTACAAAACCTTGGGAGAAAAACACCTGATTGATTTAGAAAACAGAAAAGGGAAAGCCCCAGGTGGCTACCAAAGCACGCTGCCTTTGGCGCGGCTCCCCTTTATTTTTATGAATGCGGTGGGTACTCATAGGGATTTAGAAACCCTTCTCCATGAATCTGGACATGCGTTTCATTCCCTAGCCTGCAGGGATCAGTTTCTCTATGATTACCGGTCAGCTCCCTTAGAGTTTTGTGAAGTAGCTTCCATGTCCATGGAACTCTTTGCTGCATCTTATCTGGATGAATTCTATTCCAGTTCAGAGCTAAAAAGAGCGAATCGAAAACTTTTTGAAGGCATTATTCTTTTTTTCCCATGGATGGCCACCGTGGATGGGTTCCAACAGGAGCTTTATGTAAGTTTAGACAAGAGTAGGGAAAGGCGAGGAAGAATCTGGGAGCAGCTGATGGATAGGTTCGGTGGCACGGTGGATTGGAGAGGATATGAGGAAGTCCGTCGTTATTTGTGGCAGAGGCAACTACATATTTTCGAGGTGCCTTTCTATTATATCGAGTATGGAATTGCCCAAATAGGGGCTTTGGCGTTTTGGATGGCAGCCAAAAAGGATTTAAAAACCACTCTTGATCGCTACCTTTATGCGTTGTCTCTAGGAGGCTCAAGACCTCTGAAGGAACTTTTCCAAGCCGCTGGACTGCCTTTTGATTTTAGCGCTCAAACATTGAAACCTTTAGTTGAAGCAGCTAGAGAGGAATGGTTGCGGTTGAGGCCATGAATTGCCAATCCTTTCCGAACGACTCCTTCTTTGCTTGGTTTTGAGGCTTGGGTCTTTGCAATGAGTAGTACAGTGAGTAGCCCACTGCTACTCACTGCTTTCTGTGCCTTGGTAGCTTAGCTCATTTGCTCAAAAGAATTATTTTTCTTTTTCTTTAAACTCTCTGGTTGTGCTCCTGGATTTGTCCGTTAAATCAGTTTTCCTTTTACGAAGCTGCCTAGCTAGCCTATCGACTATAAGATCGACCGCTTGATACAGATCATGCCCCCGATCTTCTGCGACAATATCCTTACCAGGAATGTATAATCTAGCTTTTATACAAAAAGCTTGGTGGCTAATGTCGGCCTTAGAAGGTTCATGATGGATATTCAATTGGGCAGACAGAATCCGATCGTTGATTCGGGTCAATTTTTCAAATTTCGATTCGATATGATTGTGGAGTGCATCGGTCAACTTTAAGGTTGGTGATGAAATCATAATTTGCATTCTGATAATTTATCTTTTTTTTTGACATATTGTCCAGATCAAATCCTATTTGCTTTCTCTCCAATTTATGAGAAGATTATTTTTCTACTATGCATACGGCTGCAACAAATCAATTGGTGCTTTATGACACGACCTTAAGAGATGGAGCACAAGGAGAAGATATTCACTTTTCTCTTTCTGATAAGCTTCGAATTGCCAAAAGGTTGGATGAGTTTGGCATAGCCTACATAGAAGGAGGATGGCCAGGCAGTAATCCTAAGGATTTTTCTTTTTTTAGTCAGGTAAAAAGTTTGAACTTAAAACAAGCAAAGATTGCTGCTTTTGGTAGTACCAGAAAGGCCAAGCTTTCTGTAGAAGAAGACCAACAGATTAGGCTTTTGTTGGAAGCACAAAGCCCTGTGGTGACGATCGTTGGGAAAAGTTGGCTTCTGCATGTTTTTGAAGTTTTGAAAACTTCTGAGGAAGAAAATCTTGCTATGATCCGAGACTCTGTCCAATTTTTAAAATCCCACGGGCGAGAGGTTATCTTTGATGCCGAACATTTTTTTGACGGTTACAAATCGAATAAGGATTATGCCCTGCAATGCATTAAAGAAGCCGAGGAGGCAGGGGCGGATTTCATTGTGCTTTGTGATACCAATGGGGGAAGCTTGCCATGGGAAATTGGACAAATTACCTCTGAGGTCTGTTCAAGTTGTAAGGTACCTATTGGGATCCATACGCATAACGACGGAGAACTGGCTGTTGCGAACGCCCTTTGGGCAATAAAAGCTGGAGCGCGTCAAGTCCAAGGGACAATCAATGGTTATGGAGAAAGAACTGGTAACTGTAATCTGATTTCTGTGATAGCGAATCTTGAACTGAAAATGGGCCAAAAAGTTCTTCCAGATGGAAAACTCAAAGAACTCAGAGAACTGTCTTTATTTGTAGATGAAATTGCTAATGTGCGACCCAATCCAAAGGCTCCTTTTGTTGGGAGATCTGCTTTTGCCCATAAAGGTGGTACACATGTCAATGCCTTGCAGAAACTACTAAGGAGCTATGAACATATTGATCCGGCTCTTGTTGGAAATCATCGGAGGATTCTGGTTGGGGAACTTTCTGGTAAATCCAATATTGTCCTCAAGGCAAAGGAGCTTGGAATTGCTTTAGAAGAGAATAATCCTAATATCCAACGGGTGCTTAATAAAATTAAGGAGTTGGAAGCCAAAGGATATGAATTTGAATCAGCTGAAGCCTCTTTTGCCTTGCTTCTGCGGAAAATCCTTGCTCCTTATCCATCCTTTTTCCATTTAATGGAATATCATGTGTCGATCCGACAACTGCCTTCAAAGAATTACAAAGTCTGCGAGGCGACCATAAAAATATCAATCCATGGAGAAAGGGTCTACACCGTTGCTGAAGGAGATGGGCCTGTGCATGCCCTCGATAGAGCCTTGCGTGAGGCATTGGTAAAATTTTATCCTGAAATTGGTCAGCTGCGTCTGGAAGACTATAAAGTACGGATTATTGATTCAACAGAAGGAACGGCTTCTTCGATTCGCGTTTGGGTAGAATCCACTGATGGCAAAGAGATTTGGTCAACCGTAGGCGTTTCTCATGATATTGTTGAGGCTTCCTGGCTGGCTCTCTTCGATAGTATAGAATACTGGTTATTGAAAAAAACTGAAAATGGATAATACCCTTTTTGCGTGCTTCAAAAGAAAGCAAGGCACGATTGCAGCAGGTTGTGATAGAGCCTATAGGATCTGATGCTTAAATGGCGAAGGGTAAAATCTATACAGTGGGGGATGAGCTAAGCTGCAACTCCACAACGGGGTGGGTTTAAAAAGAGTTATATCACTTTTTCTCTTCTTTTTTCTCTTCTTTCTTTTCTTTTTTATGTTTCTTTGTTTTCTTCTCAGGTTTCGATTCGTCCTGAACTTGTTCGGCTTTGGGCTTTGCAATTCCGCAAATAGGTCCAAAGGCAAGACTCAAAGACATGACAACAAACAATATTTTAGTGATATTTTTCATTTCAATAACCTCCTTGTTAACATTTCAATCATTTTCCACCGTTTAGATTCCCTACCCTTCGCTAAATTTAAGCATATATATATTTGCAAACGCTTTATAGATTGCTAATTTGCAGTGATCTTAGTAATAAATACAATGGAAGTCAAAGTGTTTTCAATAAAATGTTATTCCTCTTTTAGTTCGCTTTTTATATAAAAACGAATGATTGCTTATTATATTCATCATTTAAGCCCTTTTCTTGTTCAATTCTCTGGGGGGATCGGCATCCGATATTATGGACTAGCTTATGCCCTTGGTTTTTTATTTCTGTGGATAGGGTTAAGATGGCAGAGGAAAAGGGGGTGGCTAGAGCTTTCTAGCCGTCAAGTGGATGATTTGGTCTTTTGGATTGCCCTTGGAGGCGTATTAATCGGTGGCCGGCTTGGGTACTGCCTGCTTTACGATTTTGCTCACAGCATCCGTGAGCCCTGGTCGATTTTTGAAATATGGAAAGGGGGGATGTCAAGTCATGGTGGCATTGTAGGGGTGCTGATCGTCTTTAGCATAGCTTCCTATAAATGGAAAATTCCTTTTTTCCAAATAGCCGATGCCGCCACATGGTGTGCGCCGATAGGTATCTTTTTAGGAAGACTGGCTAATTTTATAAATGGAGAACTATGGGGAAGGCCGACTGACGTACCATGGGCAGTGATATTTCCAGAGGCACCTTTAGTCGATGGACAGGCGGTTCCTCGACATCCTTCACAGCTCTATGAAGCCTTCCTGGAAGGGATTGTGCTCTTTGGACTGTTAACTTATATCCGCTTTCAAATAAAAACAACGGGCTCGGTTTCGATCGGTTTTCTTTTCTTTTATAGTTTGCTACGGATCATTGGCGAATGTTTCAGAGAACCCGATGCGCACATTGGCTACTATTTTGGTTTTCTCACACAGGGGCAACTTCTCTCTTTGCTGACGCTACTGCTTTCTTTTATTCTTTTCTATATGAGAAAAAAGTGGTTAGTAGAGACACAGAAAGAATCGATCGTCAGCAAACATTAAGTATGTTAATTAATGATGCTAACGAATGCTGTTGGCAAATGATAGTCCTGAAACCAGGATTATTGGTGCATTGGAGTGTATCAAAAAAGAAGTAAGAAAGTATAAAAGATGAATCCATTGGAAAAGTTGCGTCATTCTGCTGCCCACGTATTAGCAACGGCCATTTTAGAAATTTGGCCAGAGGCGCAATTGGCAGCGGGCCCTCCTGTGGAAGGAGGATTTTATTATGATGTGGAATTAGACCACCGGATCAGCCCAGAGGATTTTCCACTTATAGAAGAAAAGATGCGGCGTATTATTGCCGAAAGACAGCCCTTCAAAAGAATTGAAGTTTCAAGAGAAGAGGCTAGAGAATTAGCTTTAAAAGGTAGGTTGGGAGCCTTATCTGAAAGAGCAACCCCAAGCCGTTATAAACTGGATATCCTTGAATCGATTCCGGAAGATGAGCCAATTACTCTCTATCAAAATGATCATTTTATCGATCTATGCGCAGGTCCGCATGTTGAAGATACAGGGTTGATAAAGGGATTCAAACTAACCCATGTTTCTAGTGCTTATTACAAAGGGGATGAAAAAAACCCTCAACTCCAACGTATCTATGGAACGGCCTTTTATTCAGAAAAAGAATTAGAAGCTTATCTTAAGCAACTCGAAGCAGCTAAACAAAGGGATCATCGTAAGCTTGGCAAAGAACTGGAACTTTTCCTGATAGATGAGGAGGTGGGGCCAGGGCTTCCTCTGTGGCTGCCTAAAGGAGCCATCATCAGGGCTGAACTTCAAGCCTTTCTTACCGAAGAGTTGCAAAGGCGAGGGTATCAGCTGGTTCATACCCCTCACATTGGTTCATTAGATCTCTTTAGGATTTCTGGCCACTATCCTTATTACCGGGACTCTCAGTTTCCTCCGATACTAGAGCCTGCTGAACTTAAGGAATTTGAACAAAAACAGATGAGTTGTGCAGAATTGGCGAATCGGCTAGAAAAAGGTGAGGTCGATGGCTATCTTTTAAAACCAATGAATTGCCCCATGCATATCCGCATTTTTGCTTCTAAGCCACGATCCTATAGAGATTTGCCCATACGGCTCGCTGAATTTGGCACTGTCTATAGATTTGAAAAGTCTGGAGAGCTTTCAGGGCTGACTCGGGTTCGGGGTTTTACTCAGGATGATGCACATATTTTTTGTATGGAAAGTCAGGTGGAAGCAGAACTTTTAAGCTGTTTGGAGCTTGTAAAAGTCGTGGTGGAAAAACTGGGGCTGACTGATGCCAAGGCAAGATTGGGATTAAGAGGAGAAGATAAAGAAAAATATGTGGGAAGTGCGGAAAGTTGGCAGAAAGCTGAAAGGGATCTGCGCAAAGCCGCTGAAGACTCGGGTATCAACTTTGTGGAGGAACCAGGAGAAGCGGCGTTCTATGGGCCGAAAGTCGATTTTCTTGTCAAAGATGCTATTGGAAGATTATGGCAACTAGGAACGGTGCAATTAGATTACAACTTGCCCTTGCGTTTTTCTCTTTCTTATGTCGGCGAAGATGGCGATAAAAAGCGGCCTGTAATTATTCACAGGGCTCCCTTTGGATCGATGGAAAGATTTCTTGCCATTTTGATCGAACATTTCGAAGGGCATTTTCCGCTTTGGCTGGCTCCCGAACAGGTGCGGGTTATTCCTCTTTCCGATGCTTTTGTCCCCTATGGCCAAAGGGTAACGGAGCTTTTGCAGCAGCATAAATTTCGAGTTACTTTAGATAGAAAAAATGAAACACTTGGAGCAAAAATTCGTATTGCACAACTTGAAAAAGTGCCTTATATGCTAATCGTTGGGAAAAAAGAAGAACAAATGAAGAGAGTTTCGGTAAGAACCGCAAGGAAAGGGAATCTTGGAGAGATGGAACTAGAGGCATTTCTTTCTCTCCTCTTAACTGAGTATAAAGAGCGAAGAATCTAAGAAGACTACATATAACTGTGCATCCTTCATCTCGTTTTCAACATAACAACAAAAAACCATTCGTTAGAATAAACAATGCTATTCGGGCAAGGGAAGTACTCGTAATTGATTCGACGGGCAAATCTTTAGGTGTCCTTCCCATTCATGAAGCGCAGCAAAGGGCTCAACAGCAAGGATTGGACCTTGTCGAGGTTTCTCCTCATGCCAATCCTCCTGTCTGTAAGATTCTCGATTATGGGAAATATAAATATTCGCTTTCCAAAAAAGAGAAAGATTCAAAAAAGGGAGCGACAAAGCTCAAAGAAATTCAGCTCCATGTGAATATCAATGAGCATGATTTTCTTATAAAATTAAAGCAGGCTGAATCTTTCATGGCGAAGGGAATGAAAGTAAAGTTTAATCTTTTTTTAAGAGGCAGAGAAATTACCCATCAGGATCTAGCATTGAATTTGATGAAAAGATTGATTCAAGACTTAGCACACATCGGCCAGACGGATCAGGAACCGAAATTGACGGGAAGAAATATTTCCCTTACTTTTATTCCTTTACCAGCGAACAAAAGACTGCTAAAGTATAACCTCTCTGAGGTGGAAGCGAATAAGCAAAAACCACAAGAAGAAAAGGATAAAACCGAAAAATCCTGAAGAAGACAAAGTGTGGAGGTAAATAAAAATGCCCAAACCTATAGCTAGAAGAAAAACAAAAAAATCAGTCGCAAAAAGATTTAAGGTATCGGCAAACGGTAAAATTCTTTATTATGGTGCAGGGAGGCGGCATCTAGCATCCTCGAAAAATAGGAAAAGAATGAGAAGAATTGGCTCAGTGAGACTAGTAGACAGTTCGGATCAAAAAAGGATTGAAGAAAGTCTCCCTTTTTCGCATCGCTAAAAGGATTGTGCTAAGAGACGAAGGGAGGAAAGCATATGGCAAGAGCAACAAATTCAGTAGCATCCCGTAAACGACGCAAAAGGCTGTTACGAAGTGCGCGTGGGTTTCGTGGGAGAAGGAGTAAACTTTTTAGATATGCCAAGGATGCTCTCTATAAAGCCAGGTATTGGGCTTATAGGGATAGGAAAAGCAGAAAAAGAGAGTTTCGTGCGCTGTGGATTCAACGCATTAATGCTGCCTGCAGAAACAATGGATTAACTTATAGTCGGTTTATGGAGGCTTTAAAGAAAGCTGGAATTATAATGAATAGAAAAATGCTGGCAGAACTGGCTGTTCGATCTAGTGAAGATTTCAACAGGTTTTTAGAGGTAGCTAAGGAAGGGAAATCTGCTAGTTAAAAAAATATTATGGGAATTGCTCTTTCCTTCCTTTCATGAGGAAAAAAGTCGTCATTCTAGGTTCAACTGGCTCGATTGGACGAAGTGCTCTGGAAGTAGCCAGAAAGCTTTCTGAACGTATTGAAATAGTTGGCCTTGCGGCAGGGTCCCAATCAGAATTACTCCGAAAGCAGTGTCATGAGTTTAAACCCAAAGCCTTTGCTTTGTGGAAAGCTTCTTCCAAACCAGAATGGTTCGATGAGTTGGCAACATCAAAGGGATTATGGGGTCCAAACAGTCTCAACGACCTTATAGAGGAGGTAGAGGCCGATATTGTGCTTGTTGCTATTGTGGGGACAGGGGGACTAGAGCCAACCTTAAGGGCGATAGATAAGAAAGCTCTCCTGGCTCTTGCCAGCAAGGAAATTCTTGTAATGGCTGGATCAGTCGTGATGCGAAGAATAAGGGAGAAAGATGTCCAGATCATTCCCGTGGACAGTGAGCATAGTGCGATTTTCCAGTGCATTCGAGGGGAAGATTGCCGGGCCCTCAAAAGGATTATTCTCACCGCTTCTGGAGGACCGTTTCGAGGCTATACTCTCGAACAACTTAAAAAAGTGACTGTGGCAGAAGCCTTGAATCATCCCACATGGAAAATGGGCAAAAAAATCACTATTGATTCGGCTTCACTTTTCAATAAAGGGCTTGAGATGATCGAAGCCCATCATCTTTTCTCTCTTCCTTATTCTCAGATCGATGTCGTTATTCATCCACAAAGCATTGTCCATTCTTTGGTTGAGTTCTGTGACGGCTCTCAAATAGCCCAGCTTAGCCATTCCGATATGTGCCTTCCTATCCAGTTTTCTTTTACGTTCCCAGAAAGGCTGCCTAGCCCCGTAAGACAATTAAACTTATATGAAGTCGGAACCTTGACATTCGAATCTCCCGATCACAAATGTTTTCCGGCTCTTAGACTTGCAAGATTTGCTGGAGAAGCTGCTGGTACTTATCCGTGTGCATTGAATGCTGCTAATGAAGTGGCGGTGGAAGCCTTTTTGGAAGGCAAAATTTCTTTCTCTCAAATATGGGAGTGCGTTAGCCATGTTCTTGATACCCACCGGCAAATACAGAATCCAGGGCTAGATGAAATTATCCAGGCTGATGAGCTTTCAAGAATGGCGGCAAGAGAATGGATAAAAAAAGAAGTTAGACATTAAGCGGTTGTGGAATAAATTTCTTTTTAAGTATTTCTATGGGCTTCAAACCTCTCCTTCATTTTCTTGTCATCCTGTTCGAAGTAATCCTGCTTTTTAACATTATGATTGTTGTCCATGAGCTTGGCCATTTTTTGGCAGCAAAATGGAGAGGGCTTGTGGTGGAAAGATTTGGGGTTTGGTTTGGTCATCCCATTTGGAAAAAAGAGATTGGAGGGGTAACCTATAGTTTGGGATGGATTCCTGCTGGGGGATTTGTAGCCTTGCCTCAGATGATTCCTAACGACAATAAAGAGGAAGAAAATGGCCAAGAGAAAATCTCTCTGCCTCCTGTCTCTCCAAAGGATAAAATTATCGTAGCTCTGGCTGGGCCTCTTTTTAGTTTTCTTTTAGCAATCGTCTTTGCTCTGGTCGTCTATGTCGTGGGTCGTCCGGTCAGTGAAAGCGAAATGACAACGGTTATTGGCTATGTCATGAAAGATTCTCCCGCGTATCGAGCAGGATTGAGACCAGGGGATAAAATCATATCAATCGACGGTCATCCTGTTTCTAGATTCCAGGGTATGGATAACGACTCAGTCACCTGGAATATCATTCGAAGCGAAGGATCGACGATTGCCGTAGAGGTTGATAGAAACGGGAAGAGGTTGCGGTTTAATGTTGTTCCTGTTAAGGAAGAAAAATCAGCCTTCCAGAGGAAAGGGTTGCGACAAATCTTTATCATGCCGGCTCAAACTCCAACGGTTGCTAAGGTATTTCCTGGGAGTCCTGCCGATGCCGCTTCTATTCAACCAAACGATCAGATTCTGGAAGTAGATGGTCAAAAGCTTTACTCGCCCTTTCTTCTCAATGACTATGTAAGTTCTCATCCCCAAAAAGAAATGACATTGTTGATTAAACGGGGAGATAAGACTTTTTCAGTTCGAATCAAACCCATGCCTCCCGAAGGAGAAAATGTTCCAAGGATCGGTATCCTGTGGGATTTAAATGGCCAGATGACTCTATCGCATCCGACTCCTTTAGAGCAACTCAAAGCGAGTGTTTCTGCGATGTTCAATGTTTTGCAAGCCCTTTTATCTCCCAAGTCTGACATCAAACCTCAGCATTTGAGTGGACCAATAGGAATTATGAGATTTTATTACATGCTCTTTGAAAGCCCTCATGGATGGAGGCTTGCCCTTTGGTTCAGTGTTCTTTTCAATGTTAATGCTGCTCTGATCAATTTATTCCCTATTCCAGTGCTAGATGGAGGGCATATTCTTTTGGGATTGGTCGAATGGATCCGGGGTCGGCCTCTGAGCCTTAAGTTGCTAGAAGCTTTGCAAACCGTCTTTGCTACTCTCCTCATTGGCTATATGCTTTATGTTACCTTTTTCGATGTTCAAGAAATTCCTTGGAAATCTAAAGGAAATATTCCAGAATTAAAATTCCATGCTAAGGAGGGAGAACCGGCTCCCCAGCCTCATTCTCCCTAACGAAAATGGAGGAGCAACCATGTTCTCTTATAAACGGAATTTTTTTGAATATACACGAAGACCTGTTCGAGAAGTTCGGGTGGGTTCGGTGGGGCTAGGTGGGCATCACCCCATAGTCGTTCAATCAATGCTCACCTCTGATACAATGGATACGGATAGCTGTTTGAAAGAAGCTATGGAGCTTGTAGACTGCGGATGCCAAATTGTCCGGATTACGGCTCCTACGGTAAAGGATGCAGCTAATCTTGAGTTTATTCGTAAGGGCTTAGATCAATTGGGATGTAACGTGCCTATTGTCGCTGATATCCATTTTAAACCGGAAGCAGCCATGGAAGCTGCAAAATGGGTGGAAAAAATTAGAATTAATCCAGGGAATTTCTCCGACCGAAAAAAATTTATCATTCGATCGTATACCGACCAAGAGTATAATGAAGAACTTCGAAGGATAGAACAAACCTTTCTGCCACTTCTTGAGTTTTGCTCCAAAAGAAAGATTGCGCTGCGTATTGGGACAAATCATGGCTCTCTTTCCGATAGGATAATGAACCGGTATGGGACAGCCCTCATGGTATGGTCGAAAGTGCTTTGGAATATGCAACGATTTGTAGAAAATACGGCTTTCATGACATTGTCTTTTCGATGAAAGCTTCGAATCCTCGAATTATGATTGCCGCTTATCGCCAGCTTGTTGAGCGTCTTGAAAAGCTTGGCGAAGATTGGAATTATCCTATCCATGTTGGAGTTACTGAAGCTGGGGATGGAGAAGATGGTCGGATCAAAAGCGCCATTGGTATAGGCTCTCTGCTAGCCGATGGCATAGGAGATACTATACGGGTATCTTTAACAGAAAGTAGTGTGCACGAAATTCCTGTGGCCAAAAAACTGATTGCCGTGGTTGAGGAGTTGGCAGCCGCTCCTGCTCCAAAAGTCAATGGATTTTCTTTTAAACCTTCCTTCGAATATAACAGGCGGCCTACGATACAGCTTGATTATGGCATCGCTGTAGGGGGAGAAGCACCAGTGCGAGTAGCCGTCCCTTTATCCCATTATGATTATCTTAGAAACAATCCGCCTGGTAAAGAATTCCTTGCAGAATTTCCCTATGATCCTTCTGCTGTGATTGAGCTTGATCTGGATGATATCCAATCGATTTTAGCTTTAAAAGAGGCCCCAACAAAATTAGTGACTATCAAAGATGGCTCGCCTTACCCACCAATTTTCGCTTTTAGAGCTTTGGCGTCGATCTTAGGGGATCGGCATCCTATCCTTTTGAAAGATACATTTTTCCCGGAGAGAGATCAGAATACCTCCGATAAGGAAAAAAACCTCCTAGCTTCCAGTCTTCATATTGGCTCTTTGCTTTGTGATGGTATCGGAGATGCCATTCTAATACGACGGGATCCAGATCCTTCCTATGCCCTCGTCTTGGCCTATTCTATTTTACAGGGGTCTGGCAACCGGATTGTAAAGACTGAGTATGTGGCTTGTCCTTCTTGTGGAAGAACTTTGTTTGATCTTCAATCGACAACGGCCCGAATCAAAAAAGCAACAGGCCATCTTAAGGGTCTTAAGATAGCAGTTATGGGTTGTATAGTGAATGGACCTGGAGAAATGGCAGATGCAGATTTTGGCTATGTAGGGGGAGCCCCGGGAAAGGTTAATTTGTATGTGGGCAAAAAAGCGGTGCGATTTAATATTCCAGAAGCTGAGGCGGTAGAGGCATTGATTGATTTGATAAAAAAAGAGGGAAAATGGATGGATGCCCCCTCTTAAGTCATTCGATAATTTTGTTCGATTGATAAAAAATTTTTTTTTGATATGGTTTTTTCTATGATATTTGCATTTGGTTTGCCATCAGGGTCGGAGTGGTTCTGGATATTTGTCGTGGTCTTTCTTCTTTTTGGGGCCAAGAAATTGCCTGAGCTGGCGCGTGGGTTAGGAAAAGCTTTAGGAGAATTCCATAAAGCAAAAGAAGAATTTGAAAAAGAAGTAAGACAGGCAGCGAAAGTGGAAACAGAAGAGCCTTCTCAGAATATTCCAAAGATTGCTTCTCCAGAAGGCACTGTCTCTAGGATCACTGACAAAGAAGTCAATAAAGGTTCTTAATCCAGAAATAACGCACTTTCCTTTTTAGGCACAGGAAGGATAGTCTACTTTTTTCTAGAGTGGATAAGCGGCCAGGAGCTGATTTTTCTAAGGAAAAGGTTTCTCAAAACCTTTTAAGGTTTTTTCTGAATATTTCTATAGAAAAAAACACTATGGCATTGACTTTCTTTTTGTTCTTTTTTATGCTCCCTGTTCACTATGGTGCCTTTATCTCAAGTTTGGACTGTCGCCAGTTACGTTATTGGGAAAAAACTCAAAGGGGTCAAAAGATATCCCCTTGTGTTAATGCTAGAGCCGCTTTTCCGATGTAATCTGGCTTGTGCAGGTTGCGGGAAAATTCAATATCCGGATCATATTCTTAATCGAAGGCTGACGCCGGAGCAGTGCTGGGCGGCGGCTGAAGAATGTGGCGCTCCCATTGTCAGTATTGCTGGAGGAGAGCCACTCGTCCATAAGGAAATCGATCGGATCGTCGAAGGGTTAATTAGAATGAAAAGATATGTTTATCTTTGTTCCAATGCCCTTCTGTTGAAGAAAAGGCTGGATCTATTCAAACCAAGCAAGTATTTGACTTTTAGCATACATCTGGATGGGCTCAAAGAAGAGCATGACGAATCGGTTTGTCGGGAGGGAGTCTATGAAACAGCAGTCGAAGGAATAAAGGAAGCGGTGAAAAGGGGCTTTCGAGTTACAATCAATTCCACCCTTTTTGATGGGGCCAATCCAGAAAGAGTGAGAGCTTTTTTCGATGAAGCCATGCGGTTGGGAATAGAAGGAATAATGGTTTCGCCAGGGTACAGCTATCAAAAAGCACCCGATCAAGAACATTTTCTACAAAGGAATAAAACTAGAGAGCTTTTTAAACAAATTTTAAAAGACAGAAAAAAAAGTTGGAAATTCAATCTTTCGCCTCTTTTTCTGGAATTTCTTCAAGGAAATATTGAGTATGATTGCACACCTTGGGGAAATCCTACTTATAATGTTTTTGGTTGGCAGAAGCCTTGCTATCTTCTCCAAGATGGATATGCCAAAACCTTTAAGGAGCTTATAGAGTCCACTCCTTGGGAAAAATATGGTTTTCGGAGTGGCAATCCAAAGTGCGCTAACTGTATGGTGCATTCTGGCTATGAGGCAACAGCAGTGAACGATACCTTTGGATCTTGGAGAGGCTTTGCTAAGACAGTTAAAGCTACACTATCTTTGTAAAGTAGTAGAGCAGAGTATGGGGAAAGAAAAAAAGGTGTTAAGCGGAGAAAAATTCGTGTTTTCAAACGATAGTCAAAAGATCGAAATTCTTGAAGCAGCCTTTGATTATCGGGGGGATGTGACTCTTGAACTTGTTCAGGGGCAGACGATCGAAGGCTATCTTTTTAATAGGCAATTGACCGAAGCTCCATTTTTTGTCGAAATGCTTGTTCCTGGAGAGGAGTCGGCTCGTCGTATTCCTATCGAGCAGATCTGTGCCGTGACGTTCAGCGGAAAAGATCCAGCAGATGGAAAATCCTATGAAGCATGGAAGGCTAAAAAAGAAAAAGAAAGACGTGAAGAAGCCAAAAAAATTGAGTCAGAAATGAAGCAGGCAGGCCTGCTGGATTGATGACTTCTAGCTTTTGCATGCGGACACGGTCCTGAGATTAATCCTGACAATATTATCTATAGTGGCTGTTTGAGGAGGACTGCCCACATTCTCCCTGTATTCCCTTTTTCGGCTCTATAAGAAAAATATCGATCGAGATTACAGGCTGTGCAGCTGCCTGCATCGAAAATCTGCTCCACTCCTTCTGATTGAAGTTGATGGATTATATCGGAGAGAAAATCAATTTCATAATGAGGAAACCGAATGCACGGACTTATCTGGACAATTAGATCGCTTGGCTTCGAACCGAAAATGTTTGTCATTTGTCGGAGGGCTTTTCTTACGATTTCTAAGTGCGTGCCTTTTTTGCCGGCATGCACAAGCCCTATTGCTGTAGAATGAGGATCGTAGATATACAGAGCCGCACAATCCGCCACACGGATGCATAGAAGAAGGTTGGATTGGTCAGTTAGTAATCCATCGGCTTGCGGAAAGAACAGTTGGTCCCTGCTTTTTACGACAGCAATACCATCTCCATGTGGCTGTCCAGCTGTGACTATAGGAATGGATTCGTCAAGGCCAAGAGCCTTCAGAGAAGGTCTTAAAAGATACTCTTCTTTTGCCGATTGGTTTGGGTCTCTTGGGTATCGAAGAGAAAAGCCATGCTTCAGCGGCAAAACAGTCAAGGCTGGGAAAAACTCCCATTGCAATATAGGCATTGAGGCTATCCTGTTAGTTTTTCGGGCTGCAGGGATTTGAACCCTGGACCTCTTGGTCCCGAACCAAGCGCGCTACCAGTCTGCGCTACAGCCCGGAGAAAATTAATATGGCAGTTTATAATTAATTGGGAAAGTTTTTTCTCCCAGAACATTGTGCAACAAAAAGAGTGCAACGGAAATCGCCCTTTGTCCGACACCAGAGCAAGCAGGCCGATTCCTTTAAGCGCGTCTGCGGCACGGCTCGGCGCGTCTGGAATTGGGCACTGGAGGAGTGGAACAGACAGGATGCAGCAGGACGCAAGTCGAATGCAATGGTGCTTAAAAAAGCAGTTCAATGCCATCTAATACACCGACCTAAAGTGGCTTGAGGAGAATGGGCAGGCCGTGGCTGAGCGGCGTCCACCGGGATGCGCACGCTTGGCCGTTTACGAATTTAGCCAAGGCGTGGCGCTGCTGCTTTGCCAGCCTCAAGGATGGCAATCAGGCGCATGCGCCGCAGTTTATCCTCTGCGACGTTGGCAAAGCTACATGCCCGCATTGCCAATGTCCGAGCGGATTGCGTGCATAAGCTCACCATTCTGCTCTGCTGAGAAAACCAAGCGGTGTGGATCGAGGACCTCCACGTCAAAGGAATGCTGGCGCACGACAAACGCGCCCGCGCCATCAGTAGGTGGGCTTTGGCATGTTTCGCTCGCAGATAAAGTACAAGGCCAGGAGCTACGGTACTCGGCTTGTCATCGCTGATCGGGGTATCCGAGCAGCAGACTGTGTTCGGCCTGTGGCTGGAAGAACGAAGCGTTGACGCTGAAAGATTGGGAATGGAACTGCCCGAAATGTGCGGTGCAGTCCACGACCGCAACCTGAACACAGCACTCGAACTTAAACGGCTGGCAACCATAACTGCCCTACCCGTGTCGAGTCCATCCGGTAACGGTGGCGCCGCGGCAGAGAGGGGCTCTGCCATAGTCGGGAAAGTCACGCCTTTCAGATACAGATACGGTCAGTAAGACGCGTCGGGGTAGGAAGAAAACTGTGCGTACGATTGTGCATGTTTTTGATAGCAGGGAATCAATCAAATAGTTATTGAAAAATGAACTATTTTTATACATCATGCCTAAAAGAATTGGTAATAATGCTTATAGAAAAAAATATAATTAATTACTTTAATGGCAGGGTAGCTCAGTGGTAGAGCGGGGGTTTCATAAGCCCTAGGTCGAGAGTTCGATCCTCTCCCCTGCTAATTCTTCTAAATTGCCTCAATTGTTAGATAAGATATAGAAAAAATGTAGAACCAATTTTCATTTTTCCTTTTTTATTTAAAGATGATTGGCAATAAAGAAATAGAAGTTTATCTAATCTGATCAATTCTTATTATCAATGGGTAATATATTTAACCGGCAGTCCAACGATTTGCCTCCTAAAATCCTTTTAGGGATTGTAGTCCTGGGTTTTTTATTTGTGATGGGTATAAGCTATTATTTTACGCCTAAATACTCGAGGGTCGGCTACATGCCAACACAGCCGATACCATTCGATCATTCTCTCCATGCCAATCAACTTGGTTTGGATTGCCGTTTTTGTCACAGTTATGTAGAAAAAAGTGGCTTTTCTAATATTCCGACTACACAAACTTGTATGAACTGTCATAGGCAAATTAAAATGGACAGTCCTAAATTGGCTCCACTCCGAGAAAGTTGGGAAACAGGAAAGCCTATAAAGTGGGTAAGGATACACCAATTGCCTGATTATGTTTATTTTGATCACTCCGCCCATGTCAACCGAGGAATAAGTTGTGTGAGCTGTCATGGGAAAGTAAATCACATGCAGAAGGTCTATCACGACCAACCTTTAAGCATGAGCTGGTGTTTGGATTGCCATAGAAACCCTGAATACTTTGTGAGGCCACCGGATAAAGTATTTGATTTGGATTGGAAGCCAGAGAATGAAGGGGAAACCCAACTGCTCCTTGGCAAAAAACTAGTAAAAGAAATGGGAATACATCCACCAGAAAATTGTGATGCCTGTCATAGGTAATTACATGTATTATAGCATTAAGGTCTTCAATAAAAACAGCTCTTAAGAGGAAAAGAGGGCGAGAGGTTTTATAATTATGGATGCGATGAAAGAAGAAGGGAAGATGAACCGCAGGACTTTTTTGAAGACTGTGTCGGCGGCGGCTATGGCGACTGGATCAATAGCAGCGACTGGATGCCGACGTCCAGAGGCATTTCTAGTGCCCTATACTAATAGCCCTGAATGGATTATACCAGGAAAAGCTTTGTTTTATGCTACTTCAAGACCGACTCGAAACGGTGCCGAGCCCATCCTTGTAGAATCTCACGAGGGAAGGCCTACCCATATCCATCCTAACCCTTATTTTTCTGATTACGGAGTCTCTACGCAAACGCAAGCTTCTATCCTAGATCTCTACGATCCGGATAGGGACGGGCGTATTACCCGAAATGGAGAGGTGGTATCCAAAAAAGACTTTATCGAATTTTTTAAATCTCAAGTGCAACAATGGATTGATAGGAAAGGGGCAGGGGTAGCGATACTTTCTTTTCCTGTGATTTCTCCTACGTTTGATCGGCTAAAAACGGAGTTTTTGGAAAAATGTCCTCATGCGACTTTTGCCTTTTATGATCCAGTGGGTAATGAGAACAGAAAAGAGGCTATCAAGCGATTTTATGGAGTTTCCTTAAGCCCTGTTTTCCAATGGGACAAGGCCGATGTCATTCTTTCTGTAGGATGCGATTTCTGTTCAGCTGAAGAGGGGGTAGAAGCCATCCGTGGTTTTGTGAAGTCAAGAAAACTAAAAGAAAGCTCCAGTTCGATGAATCGACTTTATGTAGTCGAAAATCGGATGACGGTGACTGGGGCGATGGCCGATCATCGGCAGGCTCTAAAAGTCTCTGATTATGAGCTATTTTTGTTGACCTTATGTTACTTCTTGGCCCAAGAAAAAGGCTTTGAAAATTTAAAGCCTGCCATTGCTTCCTTTAGCATTCCAGCAGACTGGAGTGCGGAGCTGATCAGTTGGATAAAAGTATTGGCTAATGATTTGGCCACTGCAAACGCGCCACTGGTAGTGATTAGCCGGATGGCTCCAGTATCGCAGCAGCTATTGGTTCTTGCCATCAACGAAGCCTTTGGAGTAAGAAAGGCAGTGCGGTTGATCCCCCAGCTAGAATCCGAAGGCGCTAGCTTTCTAGAACTCTGTGAAATGATTAAAAAAGAAGAAATCAAAGATCTTCTTATCATTGGGGCTAACCCAGTGTATAATGCTCCGGGAGATAGCCATTGGCCTGAATTACAGCGCAGCCTTCCTTCTGTTATTCATTTTGGGCTATTAAACGATGAGACAGCTGCCTATGCGAATTGGCATATTCCTCTAAGTCATTACCTAGAATGCTGGGGAGATTCGAAAACCTCCAGCGGACTCTATGTTAGTCAACAGCCTCTGATCGAACCACTTTTTGGATCTATTGGGTTGTTGGAACTTTTTGCTTTTATGAACGGGACGTGGGAGGCTTTGGAAGAGTCTGAACCAACTCCTCCCTCTATGTTGGCTCAGCCGCCAGTGGCAGGAGCCCCTCCCTTTATTCCTCTGCCTCTTGGATTGCGTTTAGTCCGAGATACTTTTTTCAAACTTTTCCCTGCCGCAGACTCTGATAAGGATCTTGTTTGGAGAAAACTATTGCACGATGGATTTTACAAAGAGTCTTCGCCTCCATTTGTCAATGCTGTTCCAAAGTGGGAAGAATGGAGCAAGAGTGTCGAACATCTTAAGGTTCAGAGAATCAACAAAGAGCAATTGGAACTTGTTTTCTATCCTTGTCCTAAAGTCGATGAAGGCAGTTTGGCTAATAATGGCTGGCTGCAAGAATTGCCTGATACCGTGACCAAGCTCTGCTGGGACAACGCTCTGTTAATGAGTCCTAATACGGCTAAGCGGTATGGCATTTTTGCTCGAAAAGCGGATTCGAGAAAGGCAGAAATCGTACGCATTGTCTCTGGGGGAAAATGGATTGAGGTGGCTACCTTAGTCGTTCCTGGTCATGCTGACAATTCCTTATCTTTAGCCCTTGGATATGGTCGTAAAAAAGAATTAAGAGTGGCCGCAGGGGTGGGTTTTAATGCTTATCCACTTACCAAAACGGAACACTTTTGGTGGGTTGATGACTGTTCAATCCAAAAAACAAATCGTTTTTATGATTTGGCTAAATCTCAAGAACATCAATTGATGCATGGAAGACCGCTAGTCAAGATAGCTTCCCTTGAGTATTTCCGAAAGCATCCCGATTTTATTTCAGAGCAGGGGACTGAAGAGATCCCAGAAGTCTCCATTTATGAAAATCCTTATTCTGGTCAGAAAGAAAAAGGCCCCGCCTATAAGGGAGGGGTTTGGGGAGGGCCCTATCAATGGGGCATGGTCATTGATTTGGGAAGCTGTGTGGGATGTAATGCTTGCGTTGTGGCCTGTCAGAGCGAAAACAATATTCCGATTGTAGGTAAAGGGCAAGTGATGCGCGGTCGGATTATGCAGTGGATTAGGATAGATAATTATTATCAGGGGAGCGATGAAAATCTGCAGATGTTTTTCGAACCTATGCTTTGCCAGCAATGTGAAAATGCTCCCTGCGAGGCGGTCTGCCCAGTCTATGCAACAGTCCATAGTAAAGATGGGTTGAATGTGATGGTTTATAACCGTTGTATTGGCACACGAGCCTGTGCAGCTAACTGCCCTTATAAGGTCAGGCGATTTAATTTTTTTGATTACAATAAAAGAGATGTGTTGAAGAAAAAGAAGATTGGGCCCTTTGAAATAGAAAATTTGTATTTGGGTCCTTTTGGTGATCTGGGTTCTCCTTTGACCATTCAGCTACAGAGAAATCCTAATGTCACCGTAAGGATGCGGGGAGTCATGGAGAAGTGCACTTTTTGTGTCCAACGGATTGAAGAGGCAAAAATAACGGCGCTGGCAAAGTCCAAAGGCACAGAGCCTAAAACGATCCCTACCGATTCTGTGAAAACGGCTTGTCAGCAGGCTTGCCCAGCTGGAGCTATCATATTTGGGAATCTGATGGATCAACAGAGCACGGTCTCTAAATGGAAAAAGAATGAGCGAGCGTATCGTATTTTGCAAGAGCTGAATACTAGACCTAGGATCACTTATTTGGCAAGGATCAACAATCCAAATCCTTCGATTGCTCCTCAAACCCAATTCGAAGGTAAAAAAGAGAACTAGAGATCTATGATAAGCAAATTTGGGCCAGAGAAGAACCTTTCTGAAGAAAAAAAAGCGTTGTTGCTCGAGCAATTAGAGAGGCCTCCTCTTGTACTGAACAAGAGGAACTACGGCTGGTTAACCGAAGCGATCTGTTCTATTGTCGAAAAGCCAGCGAAATTAGAATGGTGGATTGCTTTTATACTTTCTTTTCTTCTTTCGCTGTTGCTTCCACTAACAATTGTTTATTTTATCAGTACAGGACTTGGAGTATGGGGACTGAATAGTCCTGTATTCTGGGGGCTAGCGATTCTGAATTTTGTTTTTTGGATTGAAATTGGTCATGCGGGCACTCTGATTTCAGCCATCCTTCTTCTTACTAGACAAAAGTGGAGAAACTCTGTGAACAGAGCGGCTGAAGCCATGACGATTTTTTCTGTTCTCTGTGCAGCGGTCTTCCCTCTGTTTCATATTGGTAGGCAGTGGATGTTTTGGTATTTGGTTCCTGTTCCAGAGTCATATGCGGTATGGCAAAATTTTAGAGCGGCATTACTCTGGGATGAATTTGCTGTGGGCACCTATTTTACGGTTTCCTGTTTGTTCTGGTATTTCGGATTGATCCCGGATATTGCTGTTTTAAGAGATAGAGCCGAGAAAGGTTGGAAAAAACGGCTTTATCATATTCTTTGTTGGGGATGGAGCGGTTCGGCTGCTGAATGGCACAACTATGAACTTGGTTATCTTTGTTTAGGTGGCATTGCCACGATTTTAGTCGTTTCGGTAGCTTCCGTCGTCTCTACTGATTTTGCGACAACGATTTTACCAGGATGGCATGAAACGATTTTTCCTCCTGATTTTATTACGGGTGCGATTTTTAGTGGTTTTGCAATGATCGCCACTTTATTGATTCCTTTACGAGCCTTATACCCGCAGCTCAAAGATGTGATCACTCCAAAACATATCGATAATATGGCTAGAATCATGCTGGCCACGGGTTCCATGGTAGGCTATTCCTATATCATTGAGCTATTTGTAGCCTGGTATAGTGCTAATGTTTACGAAAAGTATTTGTTTTTGAATCGTATTTTTGGTCCCTATGCTGTCGCCTATTTTTTAATGTTCGGTTTTAATGTTTTCTTGCCTCAACTCTTTTGGTGGAAAAAATAAGGTCTAGTCCGTGGGCGGTCTTTTGCATTTCGATTCTTATTAATGTGGGGATGTGGTCGGAACGCTTTGTCATCGTTGTTACTGCCCTCTCGAGGGACTTTCTGCCTGGATCCTGGAGGATGTATTATCCAACTTGGGTGGATATTGGATTGTTCGTAGGAACTGTGGGATTTTTCTTTATGCTATTCCTTCTTTTTACGCGGTTTTTTCCTGTGATATCGATCGCTGAAGTAAAAACTTTAGTCTATGAAATGGAGCGCAAAGAATATGATTTGAAGAAAGGAACCTCTTATGGAGCATGAGAGAAGCAAGGATATTTATGGATTAGGAGCAGAATTTGATTCCATCCATAAACTAATGGCTGCGGCCATGGAGCTTTCTAAATTGGGTTATACCCAATGGGAAGTTTATTCTCCATTCCCAATCCATGGAATAGCGCATGTAAGGAGACTTGGCAAATCGAAAGTTTCTCTCTTTAGTTTGGTGGGAGGCTTGATTGGCTTGACTATTGCCCTAGTAATGGTAACTGCTATCTCTGCTCCTAGACCCTCATTCTTTAAGGAGGTGTTAAGTAGTCATCTCCAAGGCCTTTTTTATCCTTTGGTGGTCCAAGGTAAGCCATATCTAGGATTTCAAGCTTTTGTTCCCGTTCTGATTGAAATGACGATTCTTTTTGCTTCTTTCAGCACGGTTATCGGTGTGTTCTTTTTTAACCGTATGCCTTCTCCTTATAAATCGGTCTGGAATTGGGAACGATTATCGCAAAAAGCGATGGATGATCGCTTTTTTTTGGTAGTGGAAAATTCTGATCCACATTTTTCAGAAGATAAAACAAAACTTATTTTAAAAGAATTAGGAGCCCAAGCCGTTGTAAGCATTTGGAGATAAACCAATGCGGTATTTCTTTTATATTTGTTTTCTTTTAGTGATTACGGTGATAGCCACAGCGGGGCTACGAGGATGGAAAAGTCCAAAGCCTCCATTGGAAATTTTTCCTGACATGGTCAGGCAGTTGAAAGTCAAAGAACAGGCCTATAGCATCTTTTTCCCAGATGGTATGGCAGCCCGAATGCCAGTCAGTGGAACGGTATGTTGGGAGGAGCCGGTGGAAAACCCCTATCTTTCTACAGGAATTATTGGAGAACAGTGGGGAGAAGGATTCCCCATTGCCTTGTCGATCGATACGCTTAAAAAAGGAAAAGAGAACTTCGAAATTTATTGCTCGGCTTGCCATGGATTGGCTGGCTATGGTAATGGAATAGCAACGCGGTTTAATCTTTTTGGGGTTCCAAACTATCATCAGGATCATACAAGAGAGTTACCCGATGGCCAGATTTTTTATATTATTTCTCATGGCCAGGGAATGATGCTGGGCTATGGAGCCAATCTGTCTGTGGAAGAAAGATGGGCTATTGTTGCCTACATTAGGGCCTTGCAAAAAAGCCAAAACGTTCCTTTTGATTTATTGCCTGAGGAAAAAAAACAAATTCTGAAGGAGATCCAGCATGAATGATGCCAGCTACTTTATTCATCAACGGACTATGCTTCCTAAGGAAAAACTCAAAGGTGTTATTCGAGTCTTAGGAATAGCTGGTAGCATAGTGCTGTTGATTTCGTTGTTGGGTCTCTTGGTCAACAAATCTGAATTTTTCCATGCCTGGCTTTTTTCTTTTTTGTTTTATTTTGGTCTATGTACCGGGTCACTGTTTTGGGTTATCCTTCATTATGTCACGAATGCAGGCTGGGATACCCTTTTACGAAGACAGGTGGAAAATGTAGCTGCGCTATTCCCATTAGTTGTTTTATTCGCTCTACCGATCTTGTTCGATATTTTTTCCACCCATTATCTTTACGAGTGGACAAGACCAGAAGTCCAAAAACTCAAAGAATATTTGGAAAAAGCTTCCTATCTTAATGTCCCATTTTTTAGCCTCCGAGCGGTTCTTTATTTTTGTTTTTTTAGTATCGTGAGCTGGTTTTTTCGCAAGCAGTCCTGTATTCAAGACGGAGATGGCAACCCATTGCATTCACTCAAATTAAAACGCACCGCTTATCCCGTTGCTGTCCTCTTTGGCTTTCTGTTCACTTTTTTTGCTATCGATTGGGCAATGTCTCTTGAGTTTAGGTGGAGTTCCACCGTTTGGGCCTTTTATCTTTTTACAGGCGCAGCGGGCGCCAGTTTAAGTCTTTGGATTCTTATTCTTCTTGGTCTTCGAAAGTTTGGTTATCTCCTCCAAATGAATGCTGAGCATTATCATCTGCTTGGTAAATTGCTCTTTGCTTTTACAGCTCTGTGGGCCTATCTCGCATTCAGTCAGTACATGTTAATTTGGTATGGGAATATTCCTGAAGAAACGTATTTTTTCATAAAAAGAAACTACGATGGATGGTTTTACGTTTCTTTGTTACTAGTAGTTGGTCGATTTGCTTTGCCTTTTCTATTTCTTCTTCCTCAAGCTACAAAGAAAAACGAACGGTTTTTGGCAATGGTTGCTAGTTGGGTGTTGTTTATGCAGGCTGTGGAGTTGTATTGGATTGTGATGCCTATGGAGTTTGAGAAAAATCTGGTTGTTGGCTGGATGGAAATATCGATCGTGGTGGGTATGGGATTGGTGTTTTTGTCTGGTTATCTGCGAAATGCTAGCACAGTGTGTTTATATCCAATCCATGATCCAAGGCTGCAGGAATCGATAGAAGTCTATAACTGAAGGAAGGAGGTAAAAGAAAAAATGAAAACCCAGGAGATGGATCAGGAACAACAGACAAAAAAGCCTCTCATTTTTGAGGATCTGCTTGGACTCTTTGGAATCAGCATTCTTTTCCTTTTGGGGCTTTTATTCTCCTTCCTCTATGCTTCTTCTATGCAGAATAAGCAAGCTTTGGCAGAAAAAAAGAAAGCTGAAGAAATAAGAAAAATGCGGCTTACCGATCAGTTAGAAGCAAAGAAAAAGCTTTCATCTTATGGATGGATTGACAAAGAAAAGCGGATTGTTCATATCCCAATCGAGGAGGCAATGGAAAATGTACTCAAGGAGGAGGCATCGAAAAAACCAAAGGCTTCAGGAGTATATTTGCCTGGGATACAAAGGCCTGAAAAATAGGAGAAAGCAAACCGATGAGCAATCCAATGGTAGAATCTCAGGAGTGGATGGAGAGTGGAGTCTCTAGACCAGTCTCTCTCGACAGATCCTTTTTCATTCCTGTGATATTTACGCTTTTTGCCGCCTTTTTTTGGCTTTTGGTATCTATGGGATTTGCTCTTCTGGGTGCCGGCAAAATAGTAATTCCAAGCCTGCTTGGATCGTGGGGATGGTTAACTTTCGGTAGGATCGGATTGGCTTCTTTTCTTGTATTTTCTTACGGTTGGGGAATGAACGGTGGGCTAGCCTATGCGCTTTATCTCATAGGAAAGAATGCTCAGGAGCCCTTTAAGGGCAGCGGCTATTTTCTTTGCTCTGCTCTTTTTTGGAATCTAGCCATTTTTATTGGTATGATGGCTGTTCTCATTGGGGATATTCCTTCTCTATCCTGGGCGGGCTGGCCTGATTTTGTCTTATTTCTGCTTCTTTTGAACTATTCCTTAATGAATTATTGGATTGTAAAGAAATTGATTGTTAGTGGGAATTTTTTGAGAAACCTTTCCCATAGCTATCTTCTAATAGCTTTATTGTGGTTCCCATGGGCAGTTGGCAGTCTTTTTGTCTTTTTCCACTGGTTAGTTATTCGAGGTGTTTCTTTTGCAAGTATGGAATGGTGGTTTAATGAAGGGTTTTTGCATCTTTGGCTGGCCCCTGTTGGTTTGTCCATGCTCTATGATTATGTGGAAGGGAGGAACGATCAACGATCTTCGAGTTTTCTTGGCTGGTTGGGCTTAATCCTATTTTTTATATGTTCTAATTTTGCAAGTGCTTCTCACCTGGTTGGGGCTCCTTTCCCTCTTTGGATCGTAGGTCTTGGTATTGCAGCTCGCCTCTTACTCATCCTGGGAGCCGTTGCCATTGGAATCGATCTATTGCAAAGGCTTAAAAAAAGAATACAAACCAGTAAGCAGAACATCTTCTCAAGATATTTTTTGATTGCCTTCTATTGTTTTTTGATTGCAATTATTGGGGATGGATTGATTGCTTTGCCACCCATTAGCCGGCTTGTTCATTTTAGTTTTGTAGAAATTGCTTTTCTTGTCCTTTTTATCTATGGCTTTTATTCTTTTGTTCTCATAGGGATGGCGCATTATCTCTATTCAAATTATTTTAGAAAACCGTGGCTATCGGAGACCTTTTTAAAGATCACATTTTGGACAAATATGTATGGGATAAGCTTTCTTTTTGTATTTTTGTGTCTGGGAGGGATCATCCAGAGCGTGGAATTGGAAAATGCTGAGCTTCCTTTCTCTCAAGTAATAGAATCTGTTTTGCCCTATCTGAGAGGAGCTGGCATGTCTGCTACTCTGATACTCTTCTCCCAGCTTACCTATTGTTTTCTTTTGCTACTCATGTCCCTAATGCCAGTAGAGAAGGAGGGAATCGAAAAGAATGAAAAAAATTTATCGAGATCTATCTAACTCATAATCCATTGTAAAGGTAGTCAATGATAGCACGAATTGTTTGGGTTTTAGGCATCTTTCTCTGTTTTCTGCTTGGATGGTTTGTCTATGTCATTATCCCCTCGCAGGTGTTAGATCCTTCGCCTGAAGGAGAGGAAACCCCCCGCCTAATTTTGGGCTTGTGGAAGTTGGACAGCAAGTATACGGAGCTAATGGCTGTTCAGGCTGTCATACGCAGGTAGTCAGACCAGCCAATATGGGATCGGATATTGCCAGAGGATGGGGAAGCCGAAGAACCTTCCCAGTGGATTATTATCATGAGACCAATCCTTTTCTAGGGATTGTGAGAATAGGACCAGATCTTTCTAATATTGGTAAGAGGAAAAAAGATACAAGCTGGTTTTATATCCTTTTATATGAGCCCAATCAAATATTTCCTGGAACGATTATGCCGCCTTACAAATATCTTTTTCGTAAAGTCAGAGCGGAAGGAAAAAGGAATCCGGAAGCTCTACCCCCAGAACTTGATAGAACCCTTCCCAAAGGCATGCAAATCATGCCCTCACCGGAAGCTGTAGCTCTGGTAGCATATCTGCTTTCTCTAGATAGATCGTATCCTACCCAACCCAAAAAGCAATGACAGAAAACGAAAAGAATCCACAAGAGACCGTGACACCGCAACCTGCTCTAGGGGAAGAATCGAATAGAAAAATACCTAGTTGGTTTTGGCTCCTATCCATTATTATTTTATTAGTGGTATTGTATATCTTGGTATTTGAAACAGGGGGATGGCGTTCGACTGTCTTCGATGCCTCTAGCCTATTTTGGGGATATGTACCAAAAGAAAAACCAAAAGAGAAGGTTTTGCAAAAGACTCAACCTGTTACTGCTGATCCTATGGCCATTGGGCAGGAGCAGTACCAAGCCATGTGTGCAGCCTGTCATCAGCCAAGTGGTATGGGTATGGCTGGGCAATATCCTCCGCTGGCAAATTCGGAGTATGTCATTGGGAGTAAGGCAAGATTGGCGGCCATATTGTTAAACGGTCTTTCTGGAGAGCTTAAGATCAATGGACAGAATTATAATGGGGTAATGCCAGGATGGAAAACTGCCTTAAACGATGAAAAGCTTGCCGCCATTATGACGTATATTCGCAATTCTTGGGGCAATCATGGAGATAAGGTGGAGGCCAGTGAAGTCAAACAGTTCAGAGAAAAATATGGGAAAAAAGAGGGAGCGTGGAAGACAAGTGAGTTATCCACCCTTGGAGAATAGAAAGCAGAAAAAATCGCATTGAATTTTAAATCAAATCAATTTTATTAATAAGAAAAAGCACGCATTTTGTGGATTGCTTAAAAAGAGAAAATGAATAGTGTATACATGTTATAACAATTAATGGGAGAACGCGTATGGATTCTGAAATGTCTATGACTTCTCAGGCAGCACATGGTCATCATGAAGGCCATGAAGAAATCTCTTGGATAAGGAAGTATGTTTTTTCTACCGATCATAAAATGATCGGTTACCAATACATGGTGACCTCTCTGTTTGTCGCCCTTTTTGCCTTTTTCTTGATGGTGTTGATGCGCTGGCAACTTTCTTTTCCTGGAAAACCGATTCCTATTTTTGGGCCTATTCTTGAAAAATTGTTAGGCTCATCAATGGCTCCAGGTGGGGTGATGACACCTCAGTTGTATAACTCGTTTGGGGCGATGCACGGTACCATGATGATATTTATGGCGTTGGTGCCAGCGCTTTTTGCTGGATTTGGCAATTTTGTGGTTCCCTTACAGATTGGAGCACCCGATATGGCCTTTCCCCGGCTGAATATGGCCAGTTTCTGGCTGTTTTTTGTGGGGGTGCTCATTATGATGGTCAGTTTTTTTGTTCCTGGAGGAGCAGCGAAATCGGGATGGACTTCATATACGCCACTGGCTGATTTTGCTGACATGGGGCCGGGTTTTCACCCCATTTTTAATGGCCAAACCCTTTGGCTTATCGGTATGGCCTTTAATATCACGGGAAGTCTGCTGGGCTCAGTGAATATCATTACCACCATCATTCAGTTAAGAACAAAAGGGCTCAGCTGGATGCGTCTGCCTGTTTTTGTGTGGAGTGAATTAGTCACAGCCTTTTTGTTGCTCCTTGCTTTCCCACCATTAGAATCGGCAGCGATCATGCAGCTAATGGATAGGCTTTTTGGAACAAGCTTCTTTTCTCCTGAAGGATTAATTATAAATGGCAAGCATGCGGATATTAGTGGGGGAGGTTCCTCGATTCTGTGGCAGCATCTTTTCTGGTTTTTGGGGCATCCTGAAGTCTATGTTCAGATTCTTCCTACCATGGGAATTGTGGGTGAGATCTTTGCGAACAATACCAGAAAACCGCTTTGGAGTTATAAGGTATTCGTTTATTCGCTTTTGGCTATTGGCTTTTTATCGATGATTGTTTGGGCCCATCATATGTATATGACGGGCATGGGACAGGCAGTAACATCGTTCTTCCAGATCTTTACAACCATCATCTCCATTCCTTCGGTTCTTTTAGGAACGGTCTTGCTTCTTTCACTCTGGGGAGCTTCTATCCGCTTTAATGTCCCGATGCTTTTTGCCCTTGCCTGGCTACCAATGTTTGGCATAGGAGGATTAACGGGTTTGCCCCTAGGATGGACAGCTTCCGATGTGGTCCTGCATGATACTTATTATGTGATCGGACATTTCCATTACATGATGGCACCAGCATCCCTGCTTGCTCTCTTTGCGGGTATTTACTACTGGTTCCCAAAGGCTACGGGCAGATATATGAATGAATTTCTTGGTAAAATTCATTTTTGGCCCACGTTTATATTTTTCAATGGCATCTTTTTCCCAATGCTTGTGCAGGGGTTTGCGGGCGTTCATAGAAGATGGTATGACGGAGGTGCGGGCTGGCAGATGGCTCAAAATGTCTTGTGGTTGAATCAGGTGATGAGTTTTTCTGCCTGGGCTCTAGCGATTGCTCAAATTCCCTTTATTATTAACTTTTTCTGGAGTTTGTTTGCAGGCAAAAAGGTAACCGATGATAATCCCTGGCAAGCAACAACCCTTGAATGGGCAACTCCCACGCCTCCAGGACATGGAAATTTTCTACATCCTGTAGCGGTTTATAGGGATCCTTACGAGTATAGTGTCCCGGGATACAAACAGGATTATTTACCGCAATGGGAACCGGACGAAAGACTAAGTAAAGAAGGAAAATTGTCCCAGGTTCCTTTTTGAAAGCAAAAAACATATATAAGAAAGAAAAGAAAGAGGAGAGGTTTTTAACATGGAGATCCCTTATACAGTGACTGCAAGACCGGATACCGGTCTTTATAATGCAAAGGTCGGTATTTGGTTGTTTTTAGCTTCTGAGGTTATGCTTTTTGGAGGCCTTTTTTCAGCCTATATTTTTCTTCGGCTAGGTGCTACCCATTGGCCGCATCACATCCTTAATGTTCCAATGGGGCTCTTTAATACCATGGTGCTTATTAGTTCGAGTATCACCATGGTTATGGCATGGAGTTCCTTAAAGATGCGGCAATTTTCTAGTTATAGAAAATGGCTCGGGATCACTCTTTTTTGTGGGGTGTTGTTTCTCAGCGTTAAATCTGTTGAATATAAAGATAAGTTCCATCATTACGGAATCATCTTGAATAGTGGACAGGAAATTACAGGCCATTTGGCAATGACAGAAGAGGAAGCCATCCATTCCGATGTATTAAAAATTAAGCCTGATCCTGAAAATGCCGGAGATTTTCTTTTTCAATTAAAATCCATTTTTTCTAAACCTGAGGGAGAAGAAAAAGTCCTAGAGATCCCTAAAAAGGAAATTCGCTGGTGGTCTAATTTCGTTCCAAAGTATAACACTTATCTGGCCACCTATTTTACGATGACTGGGATTCATGCGCTTCATATTTTAGGCGGTTTACTAGTCTTGGGTTATTTTTGGGGACCAGGAGCAGCCTTATATAGAACAAATCCAGAACATTTAGCCAATAGGGTCGAAGTAGCAGGGCTTTTCTGGCATTTTGTCGATCTAGTGTGGATCTTTCTTTTCCCAACACTCTACCTGTTTTAATGAGGATTACCGGTTTATATAAAGGAGAAGGATACAATGAGTGAAGAAATTCATACGGAAAAAAAGAGAATTAAGTCTTATTTTGTCGTGTTTGGATTTTTGGTAATTCTAGCTTTGGTCAATGTCGCCGTTTCATATCTTCATTTAGGGGGAATGAATATTGCTGCAGGATTAGTCATTGCTGGCGTACAGGCATTGTTGGCTTTAGGGATCTTAATGCATATTTTCTGGGAGAAAAAGACTATCCATCATCTTATCGGCCTTGCGATCCTCTTCGTTTTGGCTTTATTATTATTATTAGTAGCTTCTTATTTTGATTCTATAGGAAAATAAAAAAAGGAAAAAGATATGTCCCTTCGACAATTCCACTTGGTGTTTATAACGCTAGCCACACTTTTGTTCCTCATGTTTGGAGCTTGGTCTATATACAGCTATATACAAAGTCATGAGCTCTTGTATGTATGGTTGGGAGTAGGGTCTTTTCTGTTTGGCATTTTGGCTGTTATCTATGGGATATGGTTCCTCTTAAAGATGAAGAAAATGAAAATTTATTAAACCTGATGAAAATACACTACCAGAATAGGAAAAATAAGAAAAATAAGAAAAACTATCTCTTAGCCTCTACTGCTGTTGTCCTTTTTTGCTTTATTTTCAATCACTGGGTAATGATCAAAAAATATTTTCCATGACAGGGGTAACGAGGGGTTTTGAAAAAGAGGATTGGGCTGGATTCTTTCTGGTAACTATTGTTTTTGTTGTGTGGGCAGCTCTTGGGGTTTTTATTTACTATCTTTTTAGAAAATCAAAAGCGCCTCCTCCCGATTACGCTGAATTCTTGGATCTACAAGAAGACAATGAAGAAGAAAGAATGTGGAAAAATTAAAAAATATAAAAAGCCATTTTTGGGTGTAACAGGAAAAAATAAGCAAACTTAACGAGGAGTTGTCGAATGAAATGCGGGATTTTTGGATCTGTAGGGTTACTGTTAGCTCTTACTATAGACAAAGCTTTTTCTTGTGGCATTTGCTCAGTTCCCAACTCTCCAGCGACGAAAGGGATGTTACCAGCAGTCCTTTTTCTCCTAGGGTTATTGGGGTTAGTCTTTGGACTTTTCATTTCGTTTTTTATAAAAATGAATAGAAAAGAAGCGGCTTTGGAGCGAGAAAGACAAGCTGAAGATGCCACTAAACCTCAAGAAACAAGCCCTCAGTTTAGTGTTGAACGCGGAATATAGAAAGGAATTATGATCGCACTTTTGTTGGAACTTACAGGTATTTCACCAAATGCTGCTGAACATGGACACCAAGTAGATCAATTCATGGAGTTGATCTTATGGTTTATGCTTATTCTTTTTGTTATTTGGTCTTCGTTTTTTGTTTATTCTTTGGTGAAGTTTAGCAGCAAAAAGCATCCCAAAGCCAGTTATGAAGGGTTGAAAGCCGATTGGCCGAAGCATTTGGAATGGGGTGTCATTTTTGTTGAGATGGTTTTACTCTTTGGCTTTTCCATTCCACTATGGGGAAAACGGGTTTTGAATCCACCATCGGTTGCTGAGGCGATTGTAGTGGAGGCGATTGCTCAACAATTTGGATGGCTTTTCCATTATCCTGGAGCTGATGGTAAGCTGGGGAAGCGGGATAATTTTCTTATTGATCCAATGAATCCCATAGGCCTCGATAAAAATGATCCGGCAGCTAAAGATGATATTGTTACAATGAACGAAATGCATGTACCTGTGGGAAAACCTTTACTGGTTCAGATTGGTTCGAAGGATGTGGTCCATAATTTCTATATTATTCAAATGCGAATTCAGAGAGATGCGATCCCTGGATTGACTATACCACTGTGGTTTACTCCCATCAAAACGGGAAGATTTGAGATCGCCTGTGGTCAACTTTGTGGAGTCGGCCATTTTGCCATGAAAGGCTATCTTGTAGTTGAGTCTCAGGAGGAGTATAATAACTGGCTCAAACAGATGGCAGAAATGAATGCAGAGTCTAACAATCATGCTCAACCTTCTGTAGCGGCTAAAAACTGATCAATTCGAATTCATGTTGGCCTACGGCTCCTCTCATATAGTTAATTCTAAAGCCGACTCGAAACGAATTTCTAGAGAAGATGGATTATGATCCTTTCGATTTAACACAACATCCCCCAAGAAGTCCAAGAGTTCGATTAGGCGGGTTCGTACTGCTCCCTAGAGTGATTGATAAAGGGAGAGCATTGCTCAAAGGAAAGATTGGAGAGTATAAGTTCAATTGTCCAATGGATCAAAAGCTCTTTTCTTTCCTTCAGATTAATGAAAAACAGTTTTTGGAGATTCTCTCTAAAACTTCATCTGATAAAGAAGTTTTGAGAGAAATTTTAAAAATATCTCCTCCTTCACTAGCTTCTTGGCAAATTGAAAACTGGTCTAGTTTTCTGCAGCAAAGCGGCCCTTCAGATCTTGAATCAAAAAAATTTTTTGTATCCTCTCTTGAGCAAATTGCTCCTGAGCGAGAGGATATAGTCAGTTGGTTTGATCTTTTGGATCTAGACGATTATGTCAGCTTTGGAGGAAAGCCTTAATTCTGAACAAGAAAAGCGTTCCACCGGTTTCATTAAGGATACGCAAAATAAATTCGACTAGAGCCTTTGCCAAAGTAGTTTATAAGATTCCCTATCAATCGGCTTGTTGCCTTGCTTCCTCTAAAGAATTTCTTATAACATTGACTAAGGGTTCTAATTTAGCATGATTAAAATTGAAATTTTTATCGGATTCTTCCAGATAATAACGTAACGATTTATTAGGATCTTTTGGATATGTAGAAGCTATAAAACATTGTACATAGGCCTTATCTTTTTGTTCTATTGACCAAGTTTCAAAAGTATTAGTACATTTGGCATATTTTCTTATACACTCATCAATTTCTGGATTCTTTTCTTTCAATACGCTATAACAAAGAGTTTCCAGTGCGCCTTTTTCATTGCAGTTCGGCAGGAGGTGAATTTTTACAGCTGGATATCCTTCATTAGAAGCAATTTCACAGCAACTCTGCGGAAAATTTAAACTTTTTTTTTTAATTCCGACACTCAGTTGGCCTACAATATTTTTTAAAGTCTTATTCGGATCTGGTCCTGCATCTGCAATAAGCAATATAAGATGGGGCTTTTTATTGATAAGAAAATTCGCAACGCCGGCATCAAATTTTGTAGGAAAATTATTTATACCACCTGCACTCCATACTTCATATTCATTGATCTGGTTATACTGTCCTAATTTTTCCAGAAACACTTTGTCTGCCTTTCCTTCGCAAATAATAAGAACATCTTTTTCTGTGAGAGGGATATTTTTTCGATTCTCCGAATTATTCACTTTACTAGTAAATAGGGGATTATCTTTTGCTTTACTCATCGTATTTCTAGCCGAGATCTGATGGCTGATTCAGCAAATTCTCCAGGTATTACGGATGCCGAAAACCTATTAGTTTTAGCGTCCTTTTTTGCATGAATAATTGTAAATTCAGTTTCTTTTGCGGATTCCTTCATGACATCGACAAAACTTTCAAGGCATTCGTAGCTGTGAGTTGTTGCAAAAACCTGTATTTGTCTTTGAGTGGTAAACTTGTTTAACAATCGCCAGAAACTCTTCATTCTGCTCCAGTGAATACCATTTTCTATTTCATCAACCAGAATGATCCCTTGTGAGAATCTAGAATCGGAAGCTATGAGAAAAATAGTAAGTGATTTGTGAGTACCAGAAGAATAAAGGGTCGAGGGAATTATTAAATCTTGACCCTCTATCTCAAAGAAAACAGCTCCTCTTGGAAAGTCTGGGGGTATCAATGGAAAAATATCTTTGATTTCAGGATATTCTTTTTTAAAAGCATCTAAAAAAACGCTCTCTTCTTTTTTTTCTTTAAGAGACGACAAAATTTTGGCAGACTCGGATGGATCATAAGTGACTGAGGAGCCAAAAAAGAATGTATAGGGCACAATTTCTTTGACCCCTTCTTGAATCATATCAGTATCAGTAAATCCCATCCAGTTTATTTCTTCAGTTTTATTATCTTCTTGGATATGCAATTCTAACCGAGGAAATACATGATCCGGATTGTACACTTTCCTCACCTTAAGATTTTCAGGAGTATTTGGGGTAGAAATAGCATGTTCTTGAAAAGCAGCTGCATAGGGAAGAATGCTGGAATCAGGTGAAGGGTAAAATTTCAGCTCTACCCTCCAGTAAGCCGAATTTTTTTTATTAACCAGAAAAACAATATTAGAACTCGGGTCATTAAAATAGCGTTTTACAGAACTGGCAAAATAATCTTTTTGTAAGAATGATGGAGGAATGCGTTGCGGTGTTAACCACTCTATTGCTCTTGGGTTAGGCTTACAAGCAATATAAATAGCTTCAAGAATCGTCGTTTTACCGGCAGCATTATCTCCCGTGATAATATTTATTCTAGAGAGATCGTCTAAAGCAAGATCTTTAAAACAGCGAAAATTCGTTATTTCCAGCGAATGAATCCTCATGCTCTTTCTTCGATAAGTTATACCTGATCTGTTTTTTAAAAAAGAAAGAAATTAACTTTATAAAGGCAAAATCTTCTCTTTTTTATGAACAGTAGCCTTGTTCATCCTTCCTTCGAAAGGCTTTGCCTAGGGGGTTGGCCTCTTTTGGAATATTCATTACTCATTTGGTTGAGATACTCCACCTGATCCTTTGGAGTTGTTGTATGGGAGTCAGATCCTCGAGTTAGGCTTATGGACCACTTATGGGCGCGCAGGAAATTAGAGCAGTGTCAACAGGACAGAGGGCCTTTCTTTTTCAAGCCATAGAGAGGAAAGGATAAGCTTAAGGAAGGTCGGCTTTATGTTGGAAAGCTTTATGACGAAATGCCACTCAATACCAACGGGCTAAGTAATCCATTTATTTTCTCTTACACCTAGCTAGCTACCTAAAATTAAGCCACTAGTAATTTTTGTTGAATACTCCAGCATTTCCCCCTCCTCGCTTGGGCAGATGTCCCTACAAGCCCTCCTTGGATATAATTTCCCCAAAAAAAATCACGAATTAGATTTTTGGACCGGCTCTTTGCAGAAGCCAACCAGCAGCTCTTCTTTACTATCCCTCAAATTTGCCTAGCAGATGAGCCGATACTCTTTTACCAATGAGCTTGTAGCCAGCCTATTCTTAAGGAAAAGGCCAAAGAATAGGCTGGCTAGCTACATACCAAAACACCCAATTCCAATCTGGAAGGGTCAATAGCTTGCAGCATTAGGGGACAACGAAAATCTTGCCTGTGTAAGGACAACGAACTTCCGTTCCTGGAGGGAATCCCCTAACATCCACCAACCCCGCGTCTGGAGCATAAGGGCTTTTTACATATCCAGGCTTTCCAGGGACTGATATCCCTTTGGGATATTTACTTGTGGTTTGTTGTGCCTGCGAGCTTCCAGAAGATCCCCATGGTTTATATTCTCCAGAAACAGGAGGATTGGATGTAGAAGGACTACCGGCTGTGCTTTCTCCTGTTGTTCCAGAAGAACTGCTACCGGGCTGGGGTTCGTTTGCTTTTTCAGGCAATTTCCCAGCTTTAGCGCCTCTAGTTCCTTCTGATTCAATTTTTTTTGATTTATTAGAGCAAGCTAAAAAAGCCAATGAACAAGAAATGAGTAATAGCAATACTTTTTTCACCTTGACAGGAAGGCTACGAAACTTTTCAAAAAAATTCAATCTAGGAATTTAGAAATTTTGTAATTATTTTCAAAGTCATCTTTTCCCTAGGCTGCAGATGGAAAGATTTAAGGATCTCAAAAGCAGATCCTTGATAGTCTTTAGCGAATAATCCTCTTTCATAACTGACCGTATAGATCGGAAAATGATAAATTTGGACTGGTTCTTCTGGCATAATCCATTGCCAAGCAAGATTTCTGGTCTTATCATAAATGGTCCATTCACTCACCTGCTCTTCTTCGAAAATCATGCCGGGGTTAAGTTTTTTATCCTTAATGAGGATATAACGGTCCAGGGAATCAACAGAAAGGATCGAATAATTGATTTCACAACAATAAAGAAGTTCTATTGGGAGGGTATCGTTATTAGTGATGGTGTAATTCACATGAAGTTCTTCATCAGGAGTAAGAATGTATTCCTTTCTAATTGTGAAGTGGAACTTTTTGTTTATGAAATACAATCCTCCATTTCTTTCCAATAGAACGGATAGTCCCTTTGCATTCTGGGCGAGCTCCAGAATGGTGTAAGGCTGATTGACGAAATCCCCATATTCCAAAAATGAACTGTTAGCAAAATCATAGGCAGAAGTGGATAAAGGAACGAAATGATCTAGAAAGAGAGTCCTTTGATGCCAATCTTCGATATACATGTCTGGAGGAATGGGTTCAGGGAAATAACAGGGATGTCGTTGTAAGGTATTGGCTAAGTTATAAGAGGTGGGCAGGAAATTAAACTCGGTAATGGAGCCACCATACAATGGTTCAATACATAAAGAACAGTGGGAAGAGCGGAGGAAAATTTCTGGAAACTTATCTGCATCAAAATCATTTTGCTCAATAGGCGGTAAAAGATGCTCTGCTTTTTCTTTAATCATTTTCTCAGCGTTAAGAATATGATAAAAGGCTGAATCTCGAATATAATTACCAAAAAGACCGTCTTTGAAGGCATGCCAATACACTGTGTGTCCTTGACTTGCCAACAGACAGTCAAAGATTTCTTCCTGGAATTCCTTGGGCAATAATCGGATTTTGGCACTGACTTGAAGCATTCTTTTATGGATGTGATTAGCTTCAGGATACTTAGAGAGGAAAGTTAACCAGTGGCCTCCACGAAAAAACTTGAGGAATCTATCTGCATCGAATCTGACCTTTAACTCATTGAGTGCGGAAACGTAATCTAATGTGGCTTTATGCGGCAAGCAAAAAGGTTGTAGTTCTTTTCTCCCACCTGAAGGCAGGGTAATTATTGGCCAGCATCCATCGATGAATTCCGATGGTAGTCTGGTTTGAATCCAAGAAGAGTTATTCTCGAGGTATTGTAACCAATCTTCCAGTCGACCTTTATGATAAATTTGCTCTCTGGTATCAGGCCAAAAACCGTACAGCTCACCATTTTGAGCAATGCAAAGAAGTTGCATGCCTTCCCTGTGGCTAATTTGGACGAATGAGGAATGGATATCTTTGATATCTTTAAAAGGAATTTCTTTTGAGAAGGATGAATGATAAGCAAACACATGAATGGCGTGCTGGTGGAATTGAGTAAGAAATGGTTGTCTGATTTCTGCCGGTGTTATCCCCGCATTTTCAAAAAGACTGTCCTCTAAAATGGTATATTGATACCCAGATCGGCAGAGTAGCTCAACAAAATAAGGTTCCCATATTGATTCAGCTAGCCAAGCACCCTTAGGAGCTTGACCGAAGGTGTTTTTTAAAAACTGATTCAATTTTTCAAGCTGCAGCAAACTATCCTCATTGGAAATATAACAAAAGATGGGTTCATAAAATCCTCCTCCAAGAAGCTCAATCCGCTTCTCAGTGATCAATTTTTGAATCAGTTCTATAACCTCTTTTTCATTTTCTTGGAGATAGACTAGATAGTTGCCGCTAAAATGGAGAGAAAGTCGGACTTGAGGGTGGTTCCTAATCGATTGAAGGAAAGGGAGGGTGGCCTTATGAGTAAATTTTTTCTTGGTTTCAGCAAAAACACCTGTCGGTTGATGAAAATGGACAACCCAAAGAATATCGATCTTTTTTAAATGAACCATTGTTGTAACTCAAAATCCTCAGAAGGAAATACGAAATCAATAGTCCCTCTTTCAGGATATCTTTCCAGGCTTAGATGTTCATGGTTAAGGATTCTTACAAAGAAACTAACTTGACTATTTTCTTTCCAACCTATGGTCGCTACAGGAACAGCTAGGACAAAGAAATCATCCCAAAAGACCTCTATTGTTCCTCCCACAGGCTGAAAAATACCTGCACTGTCCATGGCTTCAAGTTTCTTATCCCATTGGTTGCCATCTTTGGCAATGCATTCGATTCTATTTATGGCCGGAGAGATAAAGTCAACGACCACAATTTCTGGTTTTGCTGCTAAATCTAACCGGAGATAAAAATTATTTTTATCGAAACCAAAGAACAGTTTTTTGCCAATCCGATTCGATTGGTACATAGCGGTTTGTTGAACCGAAATGTCAAGGAATCCGGCACCAACCCAATCAAAATAATTTTCGAGTCTTCCTGTTAATTTTGGGCTTATGTACAATCTGGGAAAAATATAAGGGACAGGGAGGGAAGGAACATTGATAGGTAGATCTAGATAAGGGGGTGGAGTGAAGCCTAAAAACCCATACACATTTTTAAGATGAGAACGGAAGAGCTCATCAAAGAGTTGATCGGAATCAGTTGAAAAATCAGGACCATACCACCAGAACCAATCACTGCCTTCGGCAGCATAAAGACATTTCCAACTTTTAAGCTCAGAAGAATTCCCTTCCTTATTAGAATTTTTAGTAAGAAATTCTCTGGTTTTCCCCAGCCATTCCCAAGCTTTATTCTCCTCGCTATCTCCAATCCATATATCGAAATCAGCGTTGATCCATGAACCGGTATAAAGCTTGTAAACAGTAGTAGTTGGGGGATAGGTATCAAAATACTCAGAAGCAAGGGTTGTTCTTAAATTACGATGTTCAACAAGTCCCCGATAAAAGGAACTAAGAAAAGCCTCTCCTCCATCGTTAAAAGACTCCCATGCATTTTCTCCATCCAAAGCTATAAGAATTGCCCCTTTTTTAGGATCAATATGTTTGCAGGTATTCTCAAGGCTATGGAGAAGAAAATTGGCCGCTTGTAATGGATCGTTTTGAGAAGCTTTGAATCCAATAAAATCCGACAGAGGCCTTTCCCTGAAGAGGGCACACAGAGAAGCCTCTGGCAACTCTACTCGCCAACCCTGGAAGAGAAGAAGATGATCTTCATGTTTTCCACGCCAGTGAGGATCAAGTTCAAGGCTACGGAAGAGAATGGATTCATCTGTAAAAAAGTAATCAAATCCTGCTTCTTTGAAAAGTGGAAGAAGTTCTGGACAGACGGAGCCTTCTGATGGCCAAACCCCACGGGCAGGTCTACCAAAAACACTCTTTATTTTTTCCTGACCCAGCTTCAGTTGGTTCAATGCGTCTTCGGGGGCTTTGAATTGAGAGGGGAGATTGACATAGGGCATGCAGCGGCGCGCAAAGTTGGTGTCATAAATAAGAGGAAGAATAGGATGATAGTAGGGAGAGGTGGTGATTTCGATCTGGCCTCTTTCCTGTGCCATTTTATACTTTGGGATGATGGAAGAGAGGATGGCATGATGAATTTTCAAAAGCTCTTCTTTTTGCTCTTCGGTATAATTTCCTCCCTGCTTTCTTAATTCGTTTAGAAAAGGATACTGCTTTCGGGCAGCATATCCGCACCAGACCAGATTATAAAATACTTGTATGTCTAAGTAGTCCTGAGGATTAAAGAGCGAAGTTAATTCTTCTAATCTTGCGTAATTAACTACCTTGCCTCTTCTTTGCAAGAGTTCATAGTAACGAGGGATTGGCCGAATCAAAGTTTCATAATTGGCTTTGAAAAAATTTTCCAAAATCTTTTGTTTTTGAATCGGATTAAGTTCGGTTGCGGGGATTCTGGTTAAAATTTCAACGAAATCTTTTGCTTCTTTTTGTACTAGTTTTTCAATCTGCTCGAGCAACACCGGTGTAAAATTAAATATCGTTTTGAGTCCAGGAAATCTTTCCATCATTTCCAACATGTCCAGATAGCTATGAACCGAATGGAGCCTGACCCATGGCATAAGCGCCACATTGGTAGAATGATCAATGTAGTCAGGTTGGTGCATGTGCCAGAGAAGAAGAATGTTCATAACAATTAAAATTATTTATTGGCTATCATAAAAACTATACAAACTATATCTTACGAATTTGTCGAAGAAAATCGGCTGCTTCTTCCGGATAGACTGGATTGATGAAAAATTCACTACCTAATTCAAAGCCTGCTAGGAAAGAAATCCTTGGTAGAATTTCAATGTGCCACCGGTAATCGACTTCTACTGCAGTCATATATTCACGTCGAGAACTACGAAGTGGAGCTGTCTGCAGAACAAGATTGTAGTCTGGATTTTCTAAGCCTTTTTTCAATCGCTTCAAAAGATTTTGAAGAATATCGCTTAAAAGCATGATCTGATTATCGTCAAGAGAAGAAAAATCCAAGGAAGAAAATTTTGGCATTATCCAGGATTCAAATGGGAATCGGCTCGCCCATGGGCAAAAAGCTGCAAAAAAAGAGTTTTCTAAAACAATCCTTTTTCCAGCGCTCAGTTCCTCATGTAATACATCGGCAAAAAGGCTTCGTTCTTTCATTTCAAAATGCCTTTTAGCTTGCTCAATTTTTTCCTTAACTTCGCGAGGGACTATGGGCAAGGCTATCAATTGAGAATGCGGATGAATGATTGTAGCCCCGGCCATCCTGCCTTTGTTCTTAAAGATGAGAATATAACGAAAGCGAATGTCTTGTTGTAAATCAAGAATCCTCTCCCTATAGGCTTTCAGTACTAATGAAATTCCTTCCACTGTTTGATCGGCAAGCTCGACTGTTGGATCAGGATTTTCGATGATGACTTCATGGGCACCAATCCCATTCATGCGATCGAACATTCCAATACCCTCGGCTTGGAGATCTCCTTCAATACGTAAAGCGGGATATTTATTAGGAACAACGCGTACAAGCCAACCAGGGGAATCGGATGGACTATCCTTAGGTCTAAAAGCAAAAACTTCATGAGGAGTGAGTTTTTCTTTTCCCCAAGAGAAGGCATCGAAAATTTCTCTGTGATTGTTTTGAGTCACTACAGTGTATTCTACAGGCCTTTGTTTTCTTTCAGGAGAAAAAACGACCCATCGATTTGGCACAAAAGGATCTTTACGAAGTTCTGGCATAAAGTTAATTATTTCATCTTTGCTTCGGTAATTTCCGAAAAAAAGATACCCATTATGTTAACTGCAAACTGTCTCGTTATGTTTTTTTTGATTTTATTCTGGCATAAATGCACTTCTTTTTTTTGTACCAATGGTTGGCATAGGGGCAAGAACAAAATGGATTGCAGTTGTATAGTCTACAATTGGCGTAAAGATCCAACTGTCTTTTTTTAAAACAGAAAGAATTGTGATGAAATTTAAAGTCATTAAAGAGGTGGAGGGTTCGAAGGCTAGGTTAGGAAGGCTATTTACTCCGCATGGGGAAGTGGATACTCCCTGTTTTATGCCTGTGGGAACCGCAGCGACTGTCAGAGCGGTCTTCCCAAAAGATCTAGAAAAAGACGGCGTCCAGATGGTTTTGGCCAATGTCTATCACCTGATCCTTCGTCCTGGAATCCAGATCATTAAGGAGGCAGGAGGACTTCATAAATTCATGGGATGGACAGGAGCGATTCTTACTGATAGTGGAGGATTTCAGGTCTTTAGCCTCTCTTCTTTCTGTAAAATTTTACCCGAAGGAGTACGATTCAAATCCCCGATTGATGGTTCTTCCTTGTTGCTGACTCCTGAATCGGTAATCGATGCTCAAATTGAGCTGGGAGCCGATATTGTAATGAGTCTGGATCATTGCCCGCCTTGGCCTTCTAAGGAAAAGGATTTAGTTGAGGCAACTCGAAGAACAATATGTTGGGCTAAAATGGGGAAAGAGCGCTGGGAAAAGCATTGGGGGACTGAGATGGTGGAAGGTGCTACAAACCCTTTGCTCTTTGGCATTGTTCAAGGAGGCACAAAGAAAGAATTGCGTCAGTTTTGCTTTGAACAGCTTTTGAAAATAGGTTTTGATGGATTTGCGATTGGAGGCTTAAGCGTTGGAGAGCCGCTAGAGGAAAGCCTGAAGACGATCGAAGCCCTTACTCCTTTTATGGACAGTTCCTATCCAAAGTATGTCATGGGGATGGGCCATCCGTGGCAAATCATCCAGATGGTGGATTTAGGGATAGATCTTTTTGACTGCGTATTACCTACTAGGCTAGCCAGACATGGATCAGCCTACGTTGAGGAAGGAATCCTCCATTTAAAAAATGCTAGGTTTAAAACAGATGGATTGCCTATAGATGAAAAATGTTCCTGTTATGCTTGTCGAAAATTTAGTAGAGCCTATATCCATCATCTGTTAAAATCTCAAGAAATTCTTGGTATAATGCTCTTGTCTATGCATAATCTCTCATTTTACAACAGATTGATGAAGGAAATGAGACTATCCATTGGCAATGGACAATGGATTGATTTTTTGACTAGATGGAGAAATAAAAAGATAACAAAGTAAAGTTAGATAACAAAGTAAATTTAAAACGAAGAGAAATTCTATGAAAAGTAATGTTGAATTCTGGTTTAGTATGGCGCCACCTCCTCCCCCTCAACCCCATGGTCGCCCAGGGGCCAGCCAGCAAGTTCCGGAAGGCCCTCCCCCAATGACCTTTTTTGTAACGACGATTCTCATATTTGGAATCTTCTATTTTCTGCTTATTCGGCCTCAGCAGAAACAAAAAAAAGAGCAAGAAAAGCTCATTGCCAGTCTTGAAACTGGGGACAGAGTGATTACTTCTGGAGGCATTTTAGGAGTAGTGACTAATGTCAAGGAAAAAACCGTTGTCATTAGGGTCGCTGAAAATGTCAAAATTGAAGTATTGAAAAGTGCTCTGACGACCGTAACGAAAACTGTAAAAGAAGAACCCAAAGAAACAAAAGAATCGAAGGATGCCAAAGGTAAAACTGGATGAGTGATTGTTTGCTTATTAAAGTTTGCTTATTAAAAAAAGAGATTTGCAAAAGCTCCCAAACATTAGGACTGTTTATATATAATTGATCGAGGGGAGCTTATTTTGAAATTTGATAAGGGGTATTGGTAAAATGCTGTTTTTTTCATTTGCTACGGCCCTTTTTTTCCTTATTACCCTCATCTGGTACTTTACTGCCGTCGAGGACAGAATCAAAAGATGGGTAGGATTGGCTTCTACTCTCTCGATTCTCTTTAACGCAATATTTTCCCTTTTCCCGCTAGAAAAAAGATAAGGCTTGGGCTGGATCTAAAAGGAGGAACAGCTTTTTTGCTAGAATTACAAGGTGAACCTACCCCCGGGGCGCTCGATCAGGCCATCGGGGTCATTCGCAAGCGGGTTGACAAGTTTGGCCTTTCTGAGCCAATTATTCAACCGGTAGGCAAACGGCGAATCAGTGTGCAAATTCCTGGCCTATCGGAATCGGAGAAGGCTGCAGCTAAAGAACAGCTTTCCAAAGTCGCTAAACTGGAATTTAGACTCGTGCATCCTGACTCGGATAAGATGTTAGCTGCAATCCAATCTGGGCAAGAAAAAGTTCCTCCTGGCTATGAAATCCTTCCCTTTTCTCCGGACGTATCAAAAGGGAATAAAACGGAAGCATGGATCCTTGTAAAGAAAAGGGAAGAGATGGGGGGAAGTATGTCAAACGGGCTTTTAGAGGATTCGACGAAGTAGGACGGCCTACTGTGGTGATTGAATTCAATGAGGCTGGGGCAAAGAGATTTGGTGAGATCACCTCAAATAATATAGGGAAAAGGTTAGCCATTGTTCTAGATGGAGAAGTGAAAAGTGCTCCTGTCATCCAAACGGCTATTTTTAAAAGCGCCGTCATTTCTGGTGGGAATATGAGTCCCAAAGAAGCTGAAGATCTTGCTAGTGTTCTTGAAAATCCGCTTGAGACTCCCGTGAAGATTTTAGAAGAAAGGGGAGTGGATCCCTCTCTTGGGAGAGATTCCATAGTCAGCGGCATCAACGCCGCCCTAGCTGCCTTTGCCTCTGTTGTCCTTTTTATGGTCTTTTATTATAGGCTTGCAGGGCTGGTTTCCATCATTGCCTTATTAGTCAATCTCCTCTTGCTTCTGGGCTTACTGGCCCAGTTTCATTTTACTCTTACTCTGCCGGGGATTGCAGGCATTATTTTGACAATAGGTATGGCGGTCGATGCGAACGTGCTTATTTATGAACGGATAAGAGATGAGCTTGAGGTGGGGGTTCCTGTCAGGCAAGCCATTTTTATTGGATTCAATAAGGCTTTTAGTGCCATTTTTGATTCTAACGTTAGCTTGATTATCCCATCGGTCATTCTCATGGAACTTGGAAGTGGCCCATTACAGGGATTTGCTGTAACTCTAGTTCTCGGTATCGTGGCCAATCTTTTTGCTGCTCTTGTCTTTAGTCGTAATGTGTTTGAATGGCTTTTGGCTTGGGGGATGATAAAGAAACTTTCCATGATGAAATTCCTACATAAACCAAATTTTGATTTTATAAAGTTCAGTTGGCTCACGGTTCCAGCAGCTGCTGTTCTACTGATAGTAGGAATGTCTACGTTCTTTTTGAGAAGTGGGGAGCTTCTTGGAGTTGATTTTGCCGGTGGCGATTCTCTAACGGTTGCCTATAAGGAAATGATTCCAGTAGCTAGAGTCAGACAGGTTTTAGAAGAAGCAAAAATCCATCCAAGCTTACTGCAGTATGCTAAAGAGTCCAAGCAGCTTATCTATCAAGTTCGTTATGGGGAAGGGGAAAAAAGTGTCAGTGTCCTTAAAGAAAAATTTCCACAAGCTGGCTTTAGTTTATCAAGAATGGATAGCGTGGGTCCAGTGGTGGGCGAGGAACTTAAAAATCGAGCGGCTTTAGCCCTTTCCCTAGGTCTCTTAGCCATTCTCCTTTATGTATCTTTGCGTTATGAATGGTCTTTTGCTTTGGCTGCCGGCATTGGACAGCTCCACGATGTGCTACTAGCTATAGGTCTTATGGCCATATTGGGGAAAGAATTTGACATGTACTTAATTGGTGCTTTTTTAACGATTCTTGGCTATTCGATTAACGAGAAGATCGTTATTTCTGATAGAATTCGGGAAACATTGAAGTATAAAAGCAGTTTAACGTTCAAAGAAATTATTAATGAAGGTATTAACAAAACCCTTGCTCGGACGATTATGACTGGAGGCACGGTAGTGTTAGCGACCGTATCGATGCTCATCCTTGGAGGCCCAGTGATTTCTGTTTTTTCCTTAGCCATTTTGATTGGGGTCCTTGGGGAATGTTTTCTTCTCATTTTATAAGTCCAGCTTTGTTGTACTGGTTCCATCGACTAACTGAGAAGAGAGGAAAAAAGATTCCTATTCAGTCGCAAGCCGTTTAACAACCCTTCAGTTTTAAGAGAAAAATGCTCTGCCCAACAATAGGTTCTGTTCCCTATCTCAATGCCAAGCCTTTAATCTACGGACTTAATGACCACGTTGTTTTTGCAACTCCTGCTGAACTTTCCCTGATGCTCAAAGAGGGGAAACTTGATGTGGCTCTCTGTCCGGTTGGAGCATCGCTAATTGAGGGATGGAGCTATTTTGTCGATGGCATGGGCATTGTAGCCGATGGAGATGTCTATAGTGTCATCCTAGTCAACGATAAACCTTTAGATGCCTTGCAAACGGTTAGAGGCGATTTTGAAAGCCGGAGTTCGATGCTGCTGCTACGTGTTATTTTTGAATGTTTCTTCGGTAGACAACTCCGAATAGTTTCTGTACATGAAAAAGCCGATGGTTTTCTTTTGATTGGAGACAAGGCTTTAAAGTATCGTAAAGAACATCCAGAAAGAACTGTGATTGATCTGGGTGGCCTTTGGAAAAAATTGACAGGTCTGCCTTTTGTTTTTGCTCTGTGGACGATCAGAGCGGACTATGAGGAGAAACAAAAGATAAAAGAACTTTTAACCCAAGCCAAAGAAAGAGGCTTAGCTTCCATTGACAAAATCGCTCAATCCCCACAAGAGATTACCTACTTGACCCATTTCATTCGTTATGAAGTTAAGGGAAAAGAAAAAATGGGCATTGAAGAGTTTTCTAAAAAATTGATACAATTAAGGTTAATAAAACAGGTTAACCCCTTTCATTGGGTATGAATACGATGGAATATGGTACAGCTGAACAGTTGATAGACAAGGCTAGAAGAAAAATAGAGAATTTTGAAAGAATAAACCTTGAAGAGGCTAGAGCGCTTTATTCCCTTCCCCTAGCTGAGCTTGGGATGTTGGCTGATTTAAGGAGAAGGCAGATCAAATCTTCAGCATATGGAGGCAAGGGAGCCGAAATTGTAACCTATATTATCGATAGGAACATTAATTATACCAATGTATGCACGACCTATTGCAAATTTTGTGCCTTTTATCGAACGCTCAAAGATCCTGATCATTATGTGCTTTCTATAGAGCAAATTGAAGAGAAAATAAAGGAATTGGAGGCTATTGGAGGGGTTCAGATCCTTTTACAGGGAGGCCATCATCCAGGGCTAGGCATCGATTATTATCTGGATTTGCTTTTTTCTATCCGCAACAAGTTTCCCCACATTAATATTCATGGGTTTTCGCCTCCTGAGTTTCTTCATTTTTCTAACATTTTTCGTCTTCCTGTCGAGGAGGTCATAAAGCGGTTTATGGAAGCCGGGCTTGGCTCCATACCTGGTGGTGGTGGAGAAATTCTTGTTGATTCTGTCAGAAAAAGAATTGCTCCTTTAAAATGCTCTTCAGAAGAATGGTTGGGAGTCATGAGAACGGCGCACCGACTCGGGTTAAAATCTAGTGCGACGATGATGTTTGGGCATGTAGAACAACTGGAGGATCGGTTGGAGCATCTTGAGAAAATCAGAAAGCTACAAGATGAAACAAGAGGGTTTACAGCTTTTATTTGTTGGACATTTCAGCCAGAAAACACAAAACTCAAAGCGACAAAAAAAGGCCCATCCGAATATTTGCGAATGCAGGCACTGGCTAGAATTTTTCTGGATAATATTGAAAACATCCAATCTTCTTGGGTAACCCAAGGAGTAGAAGTCGGACAAATTGCCCTTTATTATGGGGCCAATGATTTTGGCAGTGTGATGATGGAAGAAAATGTCGTTTCTTCGGCGGGAACCACCTATAGGACAACGGTAAAAGAAATCGAAGAAGCCATTACTAGCAGTGGATTTAAACCTAAAAGAAGAAACAATTGGTATCAGCTTTTGAATTAATCTTTGGAAAGGTCTCTGCTTGCGATTTACCTTGCAATGGAGGATAAAAATATTCAAGGGGAGGCCTTTGGGCTGCTTCTTTATCAGAATCTTTATCAAAAAATACAATGGGTAAAAGAACGGACATAGAGTCGATTTTGGTGATCGGCAGTGGGCCTATCGTTATTGGGCAGGCTGCCGAATTTGATTATTCTGGGGTTCAAGCTTGTAAGGCGTTGAAAGAGGAAGGCTTCAGGGTAATCCTTATCAACAGCAATCCAGCGACCATCATGACCGACCCTGAGTTTTCTGACAAAACTTATATTGAACCTATCACTGCCGATTTTCTTGAGAAGATCATCAGGCTGGAAAAACCAGATGCCATTTTGCCGACTTTAGGAGGACAAACCGCTTTGAATGTAGGCGTGGAGCTTGCTCAAAGAGGAATCTTAGAAGAGCTTGGCATAGAAATGCTTGGAGCGAATGTTCAAGCCATAAAGAAGGCCGAAGACAGGCAGCTTTTTAAGGAGGAAATGCTTCGGATCGGTCTGGACGTCCCCCAATCGGGTATTGCCAGAAACCTAGAAGAAGCAAAAGCTGTGGCTGCACAAATCAACCGGTATCCTTTGATTATTAGGCCAGCTTTTACTCTAGGTGGTCAGGGCGGAGGGATCGCATATAACCGGGAAGAATTCGAAGCAATAGCTGCTCGGGGTTGAGTGTTTCACCTATCGGTGAAATTCTGATTGAAGAAGGCCTGGTTGGATGGAAGGAATTTGAAATGGAGGTGATGAGAGACAGAAAGGATAGCTGTGTACTGATATGTTCGATAGAAAATCTTGATCCAATGGGAGTTCATACCGGGGATAGTATTACAGTGGCACCTGCTCAGACTCTGAGCGATGAAGAGTTTCAAAAGATGCGGGATTGGTCTTTTGCCGTCATTAGACAAATTGGGGTGGAGACTGGAGGATCTAACATCCAGTTTGCCGTTGATCCGAAAACCGGAAGAATGGTTGTCATCGAGATGAACCCTAGGGTATCCCGTTCTTCTGCGTTGGCCTCTAAAGCAACGGGTTTTCCGATAGCCAAAATTGCGGCTAAACTTGCCATTGGCTATACCCTCGATGAATTGCCCAATGATATTACAAAAAAAACCTTGGCCTGCTTTGAACCCGCCATCGATTATGTAGTCGTCAAAATCCCTAGGTTTACTTTTGAAAAGTTTCCAGAAGCCGATCCGACTCTTAGCTCCTCCATGAAAAGTGTTGGAGAGGTGATGGCTATTGGAAGGACCTTCAAGGAGTCGCTGCAGAAAGCTTTAAGATCCTTAGAAATTGGTGCCTTTGGGATAACTGGAGGCATCCATGGACATGATCAGTTGCTTTCTGAAGAACAAATTCGATATTTTCTGCTCACTCCTCGAGCGGAACGGATTTTTTATATTCGTCATGCTTTTCGCAGCGGAATGGATATAAAAACCGTAGCTTCTTTGAGTGGGATTGATCCATGGTTTCTTAGTCAAGTGGAAGAACTTGTCAGAGAAGAACAAAAATTGAGGGCTAATTATGACCCCTCTTTGTTGCTTGAAGCAAAGATGGATGGTTTTTCTGACAAACAACTTGCGCATCTCTGGAACCTTTCCGAAGAAGAGGTCAGAGCTTTAAGAAAAAGTCGTAATTGTCTGCCTTCGTATCGATTAGTTGACAGTTGTGCGGCTGAATTTGAAGCTTATACCCCTTACTATTATTCCAGTTACGAGCCGGGGCAGAGTGAACTAATAAAGACCGAAGGTAAAGAGAAAATCATCATATTAGGAGCTGGACCGAATAGGATTGGGCAGGGAATCGAATTTGATTACTGCTGTGTTCATGCTTTGATGGCTTTGCGAGAGCTTGGCTATAGGACCATCATGATCAATTCAAATCCTGAAACGGTTTCTACCGATTATGATAGCTCGGATGAACTGTTTTTTGAACCACTCACAACCGAAGACGTTCTTCAAGTTTACGAACGAACGAATGCAGCTGGGGTGATCATACAGTTTGGGGGACAAACCCCATTGAACCTTTCCTTGTCATTAAAAAAAGCTGGCGTAAAGATTCTTGGTACATCGGTTGAATCCATTGAGACGGCTGAAGATAGGAGGCTTTTTTCTAGGCTCATTGCAAAACTTGGACTGCGCCAACCCCAAAGCCGGATTATTTCAAATGTGCAAGAATCCATTGAAGCTGCAAAAGAAATAGGCTATCCAGTGCTTTTGCGTCCTTCTTATGTATTAGGTGGAAGGGCGATGCATATCGTTTATACGGAGAATGATCTTGTGAGATTTGTGGAAGAGGCTATCGATGCTGCTCCAGACAAGCCAGTCTTACTTGATCATTTTTTAGAAGACGCCATAGAAGTGGACATCGATTGTGTCAGTGACGGCGAAGATGTCTTTATTGGGGCAATTTTGGAGCATGTGGAATTGGCTGGTGTCCATTCAGGAGACAGTGCCTGTGTGATTCCACCTTTCAGTCTTTCAGAATCCATTAAAGAAGAAATTCGACAGACAGTTTATTTGTTAGCTCGAGAATTAAAGGTCTTAGGGCTGATGAACGTACAGTTTGCTGTGCAAAAAAACAATCTTTACGTGCTAGAGGTTAATCCTAGGGCCTCTCGGACCGTTCCATTCATAAGCAAGGCAATCGGAATCCCTCTGGCTAAGTTGGCGACTCAAGTGATTATGGGGAAAAAGCTAAAAGAGCTTGGATATGTTGGCTCTGAGATTACCCCTTCTTATTTCTGTGTCAAAGAAGCGGTTTTCCCATTTGATCGGTTTGCTGGGGTGGATATCCTGCTAGGGCCAGAAATGAAATCCACTGGGGAAGTCATGGGAATAGATGATGATTTTGGGATTGCTTATGCTAAAACCCAGATTGCTTTGAATGCGCCCTTGCCGCTGCGAGGAAAAGTTTTTATAAGTGTCCGCGATCAAGATAAAAAAGATGGGATTGAGATTGCCCGTGCACTTAACAAGCTTGGTTTTGAAATTGTAGCTACAGAAGGGACAGCCCGTGCGCTTAACGAAGCCGGTGTGGCATGCATGAAACTCTATAAGTTATCCGAAGGCAGACCGAACGTATTGGATATGATCAAAAACGGGGAGATAGCACTTGTTATCAATACCCCTTCTGGTCCAACGGCAAGAAAAGACGAAATTCGAATAAGAACTACCTCTCTTTATAGTAAGATTCCCGTTATGACAACTATAGCCGCCGCTCGTGCAACAGTCGAAGCAATCCGATCGCTCCAGTCCAGAGAAATCCATGTGAAAGCTCTGCAAGAGTATCATTATGGCTTGTCCACCACTAGATGAATTTTGCCTATGAAGGGAAATCGTAAGGTAGCTTTTATCGTGTATCATATTTTTAAAACCACCCCTTCTTTTGCCTTTTTGCCTTTGAGAATGGCCCTTGGCCTTATTTTTTTGTTCATGGATCTCAAAAGCTCTTTGGATGGTTTGGTGGCAAAGGTCTAGAGGCAACGGCGTTGAGTTTTGCTGAAAAATTTCATTTGATTCCAGGTATCCTTTGGGCATCATTGGCTGGTGGAGGAGAATTTCTTGGAGCAATCCTTCTATTCCTGGGGCTGGCTACGCGTCTTGCCGCTTTCAATTTGGTCGTAATTATGAGCGTTGCTATTCTTGTCGTGCATAGGCATGCTTTTTTTGTGCATGATGGAGGTATGGAATATGCATTGAGTCTTTGGGCGGGGTCTTTGTCTTTAGTAGTTGGAGGTGGTGGCTTTTTTTCCCTGGATCAAAAAATCTCGCGCAGGATTGGTGGGGCTGAATAGTTAAAAGTTCTAAACAAAACGAAGCATGAGACGCAGTTTTTTTTTGTCCTTTTCTATGGAACTAGTGGATATGTCATTTTCCGTGGTTTTCTTCTATTGCCCCCCCATTTCATTATTCAGCTCATTTATCTGACCATTGGAGCCCTTGTTGTCTTCGGTTATTCTATAGGTTCTTATTTGAAATCCCACTACTATCTTCCAGGTGTGAACTGGATCATGTCCATATCCAGTCTTTGGATGCCTGCAGTCATCTATTTATTTATAGGAATATGCCTGGTGGACATTAGTCGACCATGGTTCCCTGCACCAGTCCGCGCTTATTTTGTTGGTAGAGAATGGATGATTGGGCTTGGGATTGTGGGAGCCGTCAGTCTGATTTTGATCAAGGGCTATGTGAATACTTTAAATATTGAGCTGAAAAAATTGGAGCTTGTTATTAAGAAACAATGTTCACATCCCTTTTTAAGAGTAGTGGTGGCTTCGGACATACATGCAGGAGGAACAATTGGTAAAAGAAGGCTTTCAGGCATATTTAAAAAAATTCAGTCCCTTCAGCCTGATCTAATTCTTCTTCCAGGAGATTTGCTTGATGGCAGTAGAACAGTTCTCGAAAAGGAAGGGCTAGATAAGATTTTTATGAGCCTTTCTGCTCCGTATGGAGTCTATGGCTGTATTGGAAATCATGAGTGTTTTTATGGTTCCGATAGCCTTGCCTCTTTCCTTGAAAAATGCGGTATTACTGTTCTCAAGGATGAAATAAAAAGAGTCGATCAGTTTTTATACATTGTGGGTAGAAATGACAGAGCGGTGGAAGTCCTTGAAGGTAAAGAAAAAAGAAAACCACTGAAGGTCATTCTTCAAGGAATAGATAGATCCAAAGCTATTTTTGTGATGGATCATAGGCCGACGGCTATAGATGAAGCCGTTGAGAGCCAAGTCGATCTGCTTGTTTGTGGACATACGCATCAAGGACAATTTTGGCCAATCAATCTTATTGTGAAGAGAATTTTTTCTTTTAGCTACGGATACCAAAAAATAGGGTCGACACATGTGATTGTCACCAGAGGGGCGGGAACTTGGGGACCTCCTGTAAGGGTGGGACAGCGATCGGAAGTGGTACTGCTGGAGATTCATTTTATAGAAAAATGAACCAGTCTTTTGGTACGATCAGAAGAATATCCGAAGGGTTCCTTGCACCCAGAAAGGAAGTTGTGGGGTTATAAAATCATAATTGAAAGATCTTGCGCTGATAAAGCCGGGAGCTCCTGGAGCCCAGTATTTTTCGTCTGTAAAATTGTAAAAATAAAGGCTTATTTCCCATTTTGACGTGGTATAGAAGATCCTTGCATTGAGCGTATACCATGAGGGGATTCTAACGGTATAGTCATAGTTTAAGAATTGCCCACTTTGAACAATAGTCCAGAGTGAAAATCCTAGGCCTTTTTCAGATTGATAAGTAATGACCGTGTTGGCGTAGTTTCTTGGGAATCCAATAAACGGATAATTGAGAGGAGCGAGAAAAACGTATGGATCAACGCGTAAACCGAATTGATCAGCTATGTTGGAAGGATAAGGCTGAGTAGTCAAAGGACCAATAGGAGAGCCAATCCAATCTTCATGAGCATCAATGAATGCATAGCCAACATTGATAGAAAGATTGTGCAGGGGTGTCCAGATAGCTTGTAGTTGGCTGCCTTTGAGATAGGCTTGCGTGGTGGCTACCGATCCTTGTGGCAGCACATAGGCGGGAATAAATCCGTCTTGATAAAATCCTGAAAGATCGATCGACACTTTGTCTTTATAGATGTTAAATTTCGTGCCAATTTCGAAGTATTGATTGGTTAGATGGTAATAGGTGGAAGAAAAGTCTGGAGCGAAGCTTCCAAAGGCACTAGGAAAAGGATTTTGGCCGAAAAAATAGGTAAAATGGGAATTCATCCAAGAGAACGGATCGTAAGTGAGGCTCATGGAAAGTTGAGGCAGAATAGCGGTCATGTTATTTTGTAAAAACAATGGCAGAGGAGTGCCTGGAGGACTAGAGGCGTGTACGGAATAAAAATCGGCTCGTCCTCCAAAAATAAGGCTGCATTTTTCGCTCAGATCAATCTTATGTTGATAAAATGGAGAAAGTTTATAGAAAGTCGAAGCGGTTGATACAAAATTATGAGAATTAAAATAAAAACCTGGATAGCTAGGAACAGGAATGTCAGTTAGGTAAGGATTGCCAAAGAGCAAGGCTTGATTGTAGGAAACTATTGGAGAAAAAAAATTGTCCAACAGAGGTTTTGTTAGATCCCAGGTATTGACAGGAGAATGCCATACTCCAGAATATTCGTTGTCGCTAAAATAACGAAATTCAAGGCCGCAATCGATACTATTGTGTGTTAACAGATTGCCGATTGGAGTGGAGAAATTCCATTGATTTTCTATTCTATCATCAAAATTATAACCTGCAGGAAGAACAGCCCAAAAATCGACAGGAATCATTTGATCGATGAATGTACTATAGTACTCAAAGAGGGAATTGTTGATGATTTTAAAGTTGTCTGAAACTTCCAGAGTTTCTATGAGCTGAGAAACGGCATAAAACTGTTCAGTGCTATCTATAGGATTATTCAGAATGTTGGTTCTTGGATCGATGGGGACAGCGGCTCCCCAGTTGACCGCGTAGCCTTGCCCAGGAGGAGAAGTGCCTATCCCTTTGTGAAATACACCGTTTTGGTCAAACCAACCCGCAAAAGGTCCAGTTAGATAGAGCCTATTATTAATTAGTTCCTGGGTAGGCCGATTGAGACCTGCCGGAGGGTTTAAGCTGTTGGAATCGATTTCTCCATTAAAATCGATTGTCAATTTTTCATAAGGTTTATAACTCAGTGCGATGTATCCAGACTCTCTTCTTAGATAGGAGCCGTAGTAGTAGTTGTAATAGGAAGAGCCATCCTGACCAAAATAGTCAAGCCGATAAGCCAGATTATTCTTAATTGGTCCTCCAAAGTCTAAATTCCAGAAATTCGTCCCATACATTCCTGCCGTATAGGAAGCCTCTCCTTGAAACCGATCAAAGTGTGGAGATTTGGTTATCTCATTAAGATATCCTCCAGCTAATTCTTGAGGTCCAAAGATGATATTGGAAGGACCTGTTACCATATCCAGATTTTCATCCATATTCGGATTCATTAGAGGCCCAAATTGAGCATCTCTACTGAATCCAACAAGCATGCCATTTCTATACCTCGTTGCTGGCAGTCCCCTTAAAATAGGTTCAGCTTGCGGACTACCGGTCATCTGAGTTTGATTGATGCCTACTTGGTAGGCGGAAAGTTCATTGACATTCTGGAAATTAATGGTTTGTAAACTCCTTCTGGAAACGATCTGAGCAGTTCGTGTTGTTTCTTCGATCTCTGTTTGATCACTGGTGGCGTCGATAGATTGGTTTTCTTTGGGTTTTTTCGATCGGCCTCTTGATGGCTGCAAGGGATATTCAGGTGCTATTTCTTCGGGAATGGTAGAAGCCAAGGGACTTAACTTGTCATTATTTTCACTGGATTGAGCTTGCAGCAAGCAGCTGAAAGAACTGAAAATGGCAAAAAAGTAGAAAGAAAGATAAAAATAAGAGCAAGTAGATATTTTTAAAAAGCCTCTTTTTTTTGATAACTTATTTGCCCCCACGCTTTTTTTTCACCAAAAGTCAGCAAGGACTCAATCTTATATAGAAGAAAAGACAAATATATTTTTTTAAGGATCAAAATTCAAAATACAAATTGTTATCTTATGCAGAAACAACAGTAATAGCTAAAAAGAAGATCCCAATCCAGACATGTTTTTGATTGTTTGGATGGAAATTTTTTTTTCGTATAAACTCTTTCCAAGAACGGCTCCATAGAGGCCTTTTATCTTTTGAAGTTCCTCCACATCCCTAAGGCAACCTATTCCACCGGAAGCAAAAACAGGCAAAGAACTATTTTGTACTAGTTTTTGAGTGCCCTCGATATCGGGTCCTTCTAGTGTTCCATCCGTCATCACGTTCGTATACAATACGAAACCCGCACCAGATTTTTCCAATATTTTTACAAAAGTTTCAATCCGGTAGCCGCTTTCTTTCGTCCAACCTTCCACTAAGATTTGACCATCTTTTGCATCGATAGCTGCAACAATTCTTTCGCTGCCTACTGCTCCAGAGATTTTTTCTAGAAAACTTGGATCAGAAAGAAGCCGGCTACCGATGACCACTCTTTGAGCGCCACTCTCTATTGCTTTAAAGACATCCTTTTCTGTTCTCAATCCACCCCCGTATTGGATTGGTAAGTGAGTGCATTTTGCTATTTTTTCTAAGATCAAAAGTTGTTTTGGTTTACCTTCAAATGCCCCTTCTAAATCAACAATATGTAGTCCGTCGGCTCCTTGTGCTTGCCATAACTGTGCAGTTTGGAGAGGATCCGACGAATAGACTGTCAGAGCCTCCAATTTTCCTTGTCTTAACCGGACGACTTGTCCTTTATAGAGGTCAATGGCAGCATAGATTTTCATTGGACGCTTAGATAGATTGTAAAGGTCTGTGGATTGTTGAGTGGATCAAAAAATTTTTTAGAAGTTGGATCCCTTTCTTGTGACTTTTTTCAGGATGGAATTGAGTAGCTAGAAGATTTCCTCGAGCGATGGCACTGGTAAATGGTACCATGTAGGTTGTTTGCAAAAGAATGATCTCTTTTTGAACGACTTCAGGATAATAACTATGCACAAAATAAAAGTAATCACCAGATGAGATCCCTTCTAAATACTCTGATTTTTTCAACACTTCTACCGAATTCCAACCGATATGAGGGACTTTTTCTTTGCTTTCAGGGAATCGGACAACTTTTCCTTTAAAAATACCGATTCCTTTAGCACCCTTCGATTCCAAACTTTCTTCAAAGAGAAGTTGATACCCAAGACAAATACCCAAAAAGGGCAAATCCTTGGATATCCAACTCTTCAGGAAGGGAAGGAACCCTCTAGCTTCTAGTCCTCTAATTCCGTCTCCAAAAGCCCCCACTCCAGGTAGGACGATAGCAAGAAAATTATAGTGGTTTGGAGGATAACAGAGCCTTTCTACTTTGCAAGATAAAGCTTCAAAGGCTTTTTCGACACTTTGAAGGTTGCCCATGCCATAATCGATTATTCCAATGGGAAGCTCCGGTTGACTTTTCTGTTCGAATCTATTTTGCAATTCTTTACGTTTTTTTCTATCAATTCTGTATAATAGTAAATGAAAAACAAATTTTTTTATGACCCTTTTTTTTACCAAAATGAATGGGGCGGGTAATGATTTTATTCTGCTTGACAACCGCCAAGGATTCCTGAGTTTGGATGCTTCTTCTATAGCTTATCTCTGTGATCGTCATAGAGGGATTGGAGCTGATGGCATTTTGCTCGTTGAATGGGCAGACCAAGAAGGGCTCCGAATGGTTTATTTTAATGCAGATGGCAGTCGCGCAAGCTTCTGTGGAAATGGAGCTAGATGTTTTGCTAGGTTTGCATTGGAAACTGAACAGCAAAATGTAGCTTGCGGAAGACTTTCTTTTTTGACGGATTGTGGAAAAGTCGAGGCTTGGGTTGACGGAGAAAGAGTTAAAATAACAATGCCTTCTGCGAAAAACCTCAAGATAGATTTGCCAATCAGCCTTAACGACCGCACACTGAACGGCCATATAATCGATACTGGTGTCCCCCATGTTGTACTTTTTGGAGATTATGAAAAATGGCCAGAAGCTGCTCTTCAGGATTTGGGCTCTGAAATTAGATGGCATAATGTCTTTCAGCCGGAAGGAACGAATGTGAATTTTGTCTGGAAGGCAGGAGAGAGAACGATAAAAGTAAGGACTTATGAACGGGGAGTGGAAGGAGAAACACTCGCTTGCGGATCTGGAGTTACAGCTTCAGCGCTTATTTCTAGTGTGATCCTGGGTATGGATTCGCCAATCGAAGTTTTCGTTCGTAGCGGAGAGAGGTTGCAGGTGCATTTTAGAAGAACCGAAAAGGGCTTTGAGGAGGTCTTTCTTGAAGGCCCTGCTAAAAAAGTCTTTGTTGGGCAAATAGAATTGCCTTAAAAAAAGAGAACTATGAAAATACAAGGAACCTATACGGCTATTATTACGCCATTTCAGAATGGTCAGATTGATAGAAAAGCTTTAGAGCGACTGCTAGAATATCAAATCGAGAATCGTATCGATGGGATCGTTCCTGTCGGAACAACGGGAGAATCACCAACGCTTTCCTATGAAGAGCATATCGAGATGATTCGATTGTCTGCGGAAATTGTGGAGAAACGTCTAAAGATTTTCGCTGGTACTGGCTCAAATAGTACCGCTGAAGCCATTCATCTTACCAAAGAAGCTGAAAAAATAGGGGTTGATGGCGTTCTCTTAGTTTCTCCCTATTATAACCGTCCTTCTCAGGAAGGTCTCTTCCGCCATTTTTCGGCAATTGCTACTTCAACTTCCTTGCCAATTCTCCTTTACAATATTCCTTCAAGATGCGGTGTGGATATTGCGGTAGATACAGTCAAGCGGTTGGTAGAAAAAAATAAGAATATTGTGGGCATAAAAGAAGCTGGAGGGAATGTAGATAGGGTAAGTCAGTTGGTACAAGAACTTGCTGGGGATTTTTCTATTCTTAGTGGAGATGATGCTCTGACTTTACCGTTCCTGAGTGTTGGGGCAGTTGGAGTAATTAGCGTGGCTTCTAATCTTTTTCCTAAGCCGGTGGCTGCACTCGTTCGATTGTTTTTAGAAGGAAAACCATTTGAAGCCCGTCAACTCCATCAGACTCTCTATCCGTTATTTAGGGATTTGATGATTGAAACCAATCCTGTGCCTGTAAAAACAGCCCTGGCAATGGAAGGCCTAACGGATCTGGAATTCAGGCTTCCACTGGCTCCCCTTCAACCTCAAAATCTTGAGAAATTAAAAACAACTTTATTGCGCACAAAAGAAAAACTAGCAAAAGTAGAACATTTATGGGCCTGAGGAGAAGATGAACCAACAAGGAAGGATAACAAAGATTCTTTTGACAGGGGCACATGGGAAAATGGGACAGACCGTAGTTCAAGCTGCCGCGTTAGATCCAGAAGTAAAAATAGTAGGATTGATCGATAAGGAAGACCGGCTAGAAGAAGCTTTGATGACAGCTGCTGATTGTATCATTGATTTTTCGGTACATCATTTTAGCCGGGAACTAGTGGGAGCCGCTCTTAGCCATTCTCTTCCCTTGGTTATTGGTACGACTGGCCATACTCCTGAGGAGCTCGAAAGAATAAAAGAAGCTGCTCAAAAAATCCCTATTGTTATGTCTCCTAATTTTTCGTTGGGAGTGAATCTTCTGGAATTGATGGTGCACACCGCTACTGTTGTGTTGGGTAAAAGCTATGATAAAGCCATTATTGATATTCATCACAATACCAAGCTCGATGCTCCCAGCGGAACAGCAAAAAGGCTTTTTGATGTCTTGATGGCCGCAGAAAAAATGAACGAAGAACCTTCTAAAAATTTAGCCTCGAAAGAAAAGTTACCACCAAAACTACCTCAAATCCATTCCATACGGGCTGGGACGGTGGTGGGAGTCCATACCGTTTTGTATTGTGGTCCTGGAGAGGTCGTGGAATTAACCCATAGAGCAGAAAACCGTTTCCCTTTTGCGCACGGTTCACTCAAGGCGGCTAAGTGGATAGTCGGTAAACCTCCTGCCATTTATTCTATGAGAGATGTGCTGGGATTGGGTCCATTACAGTAGTCAAATCTTAGATTACTAGCGAGAAGGGACCGATATGGGCTTGAATTCAAGAAAATATTGATAGGGTAAAAAACGGAACTCTTTGTCAAGACGAAAGCCTGCATCCTGGAAGTCTTTAATGACCGCTTGAGCTGATAGTTTTATATGTCTTTTGAATCTTGCAGTGGCTGGGAAAAGACGTGGAGCATTAGGCTTGATGTCTATGACTACTATCTTTCCATTTTTTTTGAGTGCCGTAGCTAAGGCTTTGAGATAGCTGGGATTGTGAATATGATGATAGCTATTACAGAAAAAAATCAAATCCGCACGCTGCTTTTCAAGCCCAGGATTGTTTGTGGGCGATTTTCGGACTATAAGATTGTTTAATCCTTCCTTTTTTGCCCGTTTCTTTAAAAATCTCACCATCGATAATTCTCTATCCAAAGCTATGACTTTGCCTTGAGGACCAACAACGCGGGCAAATTTTACAGCAAAATATCCAGTGCCAGCTCCAATATCCACAACAGTTTGTCCAGGTTTTAATTGGAGTGCCTGGATAACAGTTTGTGGTTTTTGCCATTTGTCCCTAGAAGGGGCATCAAATTGTTCTGCCCATAAGGCAGGCTCTTTGAACCTATATTCTTCTTGTTCCCTATTCGAAGTGGTGGCGTAGCCAGATTTGAGGAAACCAAAAAATAAAAAGCAAAGTAGCACACAAGAAGATCGTAAAAAAAGAGAGTTCATAGAAAGTCTATGGATTATATATCCTCTTATTTGATCCCAAAAAACTCGGCTTGACACCAACTGACTGCATAATGGACAAGCTCTTCGGTCGATTTAATTTTCAATTTTTCCTTGATTGAACTCCTGTAGGATTCGACAGTTTTAATACTAATATGAAGCTGTTCGGCAATCTGTCTGATGCCAAGACCTTTGCCTATCAGTTGGAAAATTTCAAATTCCCTGTTGCTTAGAAGCTGAGTGGGGTTATTTATTGTTTTTTGGTTCTTAGAAGAGATATTAGAAATAATTTCGTTAGAAACCCTTGGACTGACCGCTATTTCTCCCCGGGACACTTTGTAAATGGCCTCGATCAGTTTTTCAACTCCTTCAGTTTTCATTACATATCCTCTTGCCCCTGCTTTCAAAGCCCTTTCTGCATAAATCATTTCATCATGCATCGAAAAAACAAGATTGGAAACATTGGGATAAGCAAATCGAATATCTCGGATCAATTCTAAACCATTTTTACCAGGCATCGAGAGGTTTATGATGGCTACATCGGGTAGTGTCTTGCCTATCTTTTCAAATCCATCGTAAGCATTGCTAGCTTCTCCGCAAACTATGATGTTCTTCTCTTTACTTAGCAATTGAGCAATTCCTTCCCGAACTATTGGATGATCATCAACAATGAATACTTTAATTTTCTCTGTTCGTGTCTTATTCTTGATTTCCATTATCTCCTCAGACAATAGAAGTTATTTTCAAATTCAGCTATTTTTTTTTTTGATGCTCTCCCTTCTTTGACCATGAAAGATTGATCAAAAAATTCTTCTATCCTTTTTAACCAAAGAAGGTTGCAACGTTGTTTGTTTTTGTTTTCATGAAACTAGACATACTATTAAGTATTTAAAGTAGTATAAATGCAACTATGTTATTACAGGAAAATGTGATGCAAAGTTCTTTTCTTTGATCTTAAAAACCCATACACTAATTCTCTTATACGGGAGTTTCTGCCTAACGACTTTTTTCTGCGGTTTTTTATATTGGAGTATAAGAAAAAGGGAACGCTGAATAAAAAATAACAGCCATTTTTGATTCGGATTGTGATAAACTTAAGGATTTAGATGAGAATTGTTATTGGAATCACAGGGGCTAGTGGGGCTATCTATGCTCAAAGATTACTCCATTTCCTAGCATCAACCGAACATGAAGTCCATGTTATCATAAGCAATCGTGGCAAACAGGTGATCGGTCTAGAATTAGGCAGAAATCTTGAAATTCCTAAAAAATTTGGCTTATACAGTGATAACACAATGGATGCTCCCTTTGTCAGTGGTTCATCCAGATTCGATGCGATGGTTATTATTCCCTGCTCAATGGGTACGGTTGGTCGTATTGCTCATGGAATTTCTAATTCAACGATTACACGCAGTGCAGACGTGTTCTTAAAAGAAAGAAGAAAGCTCATCTTGGTTATTCGAGAAACCCCACTCCATTTGATCCATCTTCGCAATCTTGCTGCTTTAACTGAGGCCGGCGCCTTAATCTTACCAGCCTGTCCCTCTTTTTATGGTCTTCCATCCAGCATCGAGGAGCTTGTTGATTCGGTCAACGCCAGGGTTTTAGATCATCTTGGTATAGAAAATTCTTTGTCAGTCCGCTGGAGAGAGCATTTCTAGAAATAAGGAGAGGGGCCTTTGAAAAGCTACTGGGTCAAGCTGAAAAATCTTCTTGAGCTTGTAAAGTTTTCTCACACCCTTTTTGCCCTGCCTTTTGCCTTGAGTTCCATGATAGTCGCAGCCTGGGGGTTGCCTTCCTTAAGGATTTTAATTGGTATTCTCTTCTGTATGATAGCCGCTAGGACAATGGCTATGGCCTTCAATCGTTATCTCGATTGGGAGTATGATAAACAAAATCCCAGAACCCAGAATAGATCAAAATTGGCGACCAAAAGACAAATCCTTATCTTAGGAATCATTTCGCTAGTAATTTTTGAAATCAGTGCAGCCTCGCTGAATTTCCTTTGTTTTGCCTTATCGCCTGTGGCTGCTTTTTTGATTGTATTCTATTCTTTTACAAAGCGGTTTAGTCCTTATTCTCATGCCGTACTTGGAGTCTGCCTTAGTCTTGCCCCTCTTGGAGCATGGGCTGCCGTCAAAGGCTCCTTTGCCAGCATGCTTCCGTTTTTGCTTTCTTTAGCTGTCTTTTTCTGGACTTTTGGTTTTGATATCATTTATGCTTTGCAGGATGTGGAATTTGATAGGCGCTTTGGTTTATATTCGTTGCCGGCTCAATTTGGAGAAGATTTATCATTGAAAATAGCGGCTCTTTTACATTTTCTGGCATGGATAGGATGGGCTTTTTTTGGATTCATCGGAGGACTGCGATGGCCTTATTGGATAGCCCTTGGGGTGGTTGCTTGTATTCTTGGGTCTGAACATGTGATGAGTAGAAAAAGAGAGCAAGCTAAAATAGAAAAAATATTTTTTGAACTCAATGCCTGGGTTAGCGTGTTTATTTTTATAGGAATCCTTCTTAGTATTGGAATACAAGGATATGGAAAACAATGAGAGAGACTATAGAAGATTGTTTGATCGGTCGATTCGCCTTGGGTTAACAGATCTCCTAGAGAAGGTTAATGAGGGACAGAGACTAAATTTTAAAGATGCCCTCCGTCTTTACCAATGCGAAGATCTCAATTTTTTAGGAGCAGTTGCTGATCGTGTTGCAAGAAAAAAGAATGGAGAGCGGGTCAGTTATATTCTGAACCGTTACTTGAACTATTCAAACATCTGCATTTTAAGCTGCCAATTCTGTGCCTTTTATAGGCGGGAAAACCAACCTGGATCCTTTACTGAATCAATAGAGCAACTTGTTAATGAAGCAGAAGAAGCAGCAGTCAAGGGTGCAACAGAAGTGCATTGTGTCGGTGGGCTGCATCCAAAACTTCCCTATTCCTATTACCTTGAGTTGGTCCGTGCCATTAAACAAAGAGTTCCTCAAATGATGATGAAAGCTTTCACGGCTGTCGAAATACGGCATTTAGCAAAAAGAATTGCCAAAAAGCCTATTGTGGAAGTCCTTCATGATCTAGCATCAGCAGGCCTGGATGCTTTGACAGGAGGCGGGGCTGAGATATTTGATGCAGAGGTACGCCGTCAAATCTGTTTAGGGAAGGAATCGGCTGAGGAATGGATGGAAGTTCATCGCCTTTGGCATAATCTAGGGAAAAAAAGTACGGCGACGATGCTTTTTGGTCATGTGGAAACATTCCCCCAACGTATCGATCATTTGTTTAGGCTTAGGGATCTACAAGAAGAAACGGGCGGATTCTGTGCCTTCATTCCTTTTGCCTTCGAACCAGCCAATACGAAACTGAGTCATATTCGAAAGACGTCCGGTGTAGATTTTTTGAAGACGATTGCGCTCAGTAGGCTTTGTTTGGATAACTTTGACCATATTACTGCCTACTGGATTAGTTCTGGCATGGCGATAGGAGAACTCGCTTTAAATTTTGGAGCGGATGATTTGCATGGCACAATCGAAAAAGAAAAAATATTCCACATGGCCGGAGCCAATACACCGCCAGGACAAACGGTTGACGCCCTAAAAAAGGCCATTGAAAACGCAGGCAAAATCCCCGTGCGTCGGGATACCTATTACCGTATCATCGAACCGATTTCTTTGCGAAACTCTGAAAACGGTTCATTCAATCCATCTAAAGACAAAGTCAAGAATAATCAGGAAATACTCCGGAAAATCCCTTAGCTTTTGTTTGCAAGAATTTGCTTGTAATGGTATTTTGTAATAAAAAAAAATTGTATATCTTCTTATGCCAAAATCATCGATGCCATTTCCAAAAATGAAAAAAAATACGTCCTCAAGAAGGAATGATCCATCGAAAAACGAACCCGGTGGAGAATCCAATTGGAAAGGGTTTCTTTTTTTTCTAGTATCCATTCTCTTTGTGGTCCTTGCGTATTATGTTAGTGTCAATCAGGGGCCAGGGATAGAACAGAAATCCCTTCCTCAATTAACACGACTTTTGGACCAAGGAAGGGTAAAGTCCTTAGTGTTTGTACGAGATACCTCTACCGGTCAGACTTTTCTGGAGGGAAGGTATACACGACCTGCAGGGCCAACAGAAAACGCTGAAATCATTGTCCCTTTTAGAACTGTTGTTGATTTAGAGTTTAACAGAGACTTAAAACAATTTCTTGCCTCTAAGGGCTTTCCTGAGATTGATGTCAAAGTCGTTCATAATTTTTGGGGACAGGCTTTTTTAAGTGTGCTGCCTTTTTTGCTCTTTATATTGGCTCTCTATTTTCTTTTTCGCCAACAGATCCGGATGGCTGGAAGAGGTGCTTTTAGTTTTGGAAAGAGTCGAGCCAGACTTTTAAGTGGTGGTAAAACAAAGGTCACTTTTAAAGATGTGGCTGGAGTCGAAGAGGCAAAAGAGGAGGTCCAGGAATTAGTAGAATTTCTTAAGGACCCCAAGAAGTTTCAAAAACTTGGGGGAAGAATTCCTAAAGGGGTTCTAATGGTAGGCCCTCCAGGAACAGGCAAGACCCTCTTAGCAAAAGCTATTGCAGGGGAAGCGGATGTTCCTTTTTTCAGTATCAGTGGTTCTGACTTCGTTGAAATGTTTGTGGGGGTTGGAGCTTCGCGAGTTCGTGATATGTTCGAGCAAGCCAGGCGTCATGCACCTTGTATTGTGTTCATTGATGAAATTGATGCCGTAGGTCGAGCCCGTGGCACTGGACTTGGAGGTGGGCATGATGAAAGGGAACAAACATTAAATGCCCTTCTTGTGGAGATGGATGGTATCGAATCGCAAGAAGGAGTCATTGTCATTGCGGCAACGAATAGAAAGGATGTTCTAGATCCTGCGTTGTTGCGGCCTGGAAGATTCGATAGGGAAGTGCGCGTCAATCTTCCTGACATTCGTGGACGGGAACAGATTCTTAGAGTGCATGCACAGAAAATTAAGCTTTCTAAGAGTGCAGATCTGACCGCTCTGGCAAGAGGAACTCCAGGATTTTCAGGAGCCGAACTGGCTAACTTAATCAATGAGGCGGCTCTTATTGCAGCTAAGAAAGGCAAAGAGAGCGTGGACCAGCCTGATTTAGAAGAAGCCAGAGATAAAGTTAGATGGGGAAAGGAGCGGAGGAGTCTTGCGATGAGTGAAGAAGAGCGTAAGACGACCGCTTATCATGAGGCCGGTCATGCCGTACTTAATGTCCTGTTGGAAAATACCGATCCTATCCATAAAGTTACCATCATTCCCAGAGGCCCGGCTCTTGGTGTGACAATGATGCTTCCGGCTTCTGATAAATACAATGCCCGAAAGAAAGAGGTCCTTGATGATCTTTGTGTGGCAATGGGAGGAAGAGTGGCTGAAGAGGTGTTTCTTGGAGATATTTCCAGTGGGGCCAGTGGGGACATTCGCCAAGCCACATGGTATGCTCGCAAGATGGTTTGTGAATGGGGAATGAGTGAAAAACTGGGGATGGTTCATTATTCCGATGATTCTTCAATGGTTTTTCTTGGGAGAGAGCTGGGAACTGCTAGGGGTATAGTGAAGCGACTGCACGTGCTATTGACCATGAAGTCCAACATTTTATTCAGACAGCTTACGAAAAGGCTAAAAGGATCATTCTTGAGCATAAAGACAAAGTAGAAGCATTAGCTCAAGCCCTTCTCGAATATGAGACACTCAATGCCGAGCAGGTGATTGAGATTGTTAAAACCGGGAAGATGACCAATCCGCCACCAAAGAATACACCCTCTTTGCCCTCTAACAATGTGGCTGAGTCGACGCAGAATCCTACGCGACAAGAAGAAGCAAGAAAAAATGATGGGCTTTTACCCGGTCTTGAAGGAGCTCCCGCTTGATTGTTGTTAGGGAAGGATGGTAGCTGAACTGATATCAGGACAGCGCACTATAGGAGCGTCCTGGCCACTCCTTATAGGGGAGGGAACAATCTCTTTTCTTTATTCATCGTCTGATAAATCCTTTCTTTGAGAAAGGATTTTCAAAAAACGGAGAGTTTTATGCCTTGTACGGATGAGGCTGCCTACTAAGCCCTTGGTTGTATCTTCATGGAGCTTCAGTCTTAAAGCGCTTCATGCCTTCTATCGAGAAAAAAGACGGTCATTCTCAACCCTGGATTTGTGAACTATTAATTGCTAATCAAAGCATTAGAAATGTTGCCACTTTCATCTTCGGCACGGATGAAGAGGATTTTCTTTTCAGCAGACAAGGGAATGAAAAACTCTTCCTTTTGAAAATCTAGAATGCCTTCTTTAGGATAGAGGGAGGTAAAATTTTTCCCATCTTCGGAGATTTCCACTGTTTTTAATCCGCTTCCTTCATCTGATACAGCAATGTTCACTCCACTTGTCGATTTATTTAGGATCCGAATCTTTGGCGGTGTGTTATCGACAAAAAATGGTCTACTTTCTAGAGTTGATGTCAAACCCATGCCTAAAGGATTATCCTTTTCGTCAGAAGCTTCAATTTTTAAGACGTAGAATCCATCAGGCCATCCAGTCGTATCCCAACTGAAAAGGCTTTCTTCCAAATCTTTAACTAGCAATGTCCATTGGCTAGAGGACTGAGGTCTAAAATAAATGCTGTATTTCAGGTTATCACCATCAGGGTCAATAGCTTTCCAAACGACTGTACGCAACCCTCGACTTTCCTTAAGTTGAAAACGAGCTGGCATGCCTTGGCTTTCAAAATCAGAAAGCTTCTCATCGTGAGAGAGGAGCTGATCAAGAGTTTTAGTTGGAGGCGGTGGGGGAGGCATGGTCAAACCGGTGTAAGAAATGCCCGAGGGAAGGATTTTTAGCAGTTCAATTTTAGGGGGAATATTGTCAGGAAGGCAAGCAATCTCCACGCGGCTGACTTTCGCATTTTTCCCAAGTCTTAATTCAAACTGCAAAAATCTCCCACTGGGACTTACACAATGATCAGCAACAAGCGGTTGCCAGTCATACCAACCAGCTTCCGTTCTATGTGTATTACCGGTTCTGGTAAGCACCTCTACATTCCCTTCTTTTTCCACTTTGATAGAACCCCATTTAGCCATTGAACCAGCGTCAATTGGCCATGAACGATAGACTGCTTCCCTTTCCCGTTGCGTTTCTTCCATCAAATAAATATGAACAGGATTGCTCGAAGCAATAAATAGCTGCCTACCAGATAAAGCAAAGGCATTATTTTGATTAGAACCTGTTTTTAGCAGTTTATCCATTTTCCCGTTGGAATCAATGGAGTAGATATAACCACCGGAATCCGAACCGATAAGAAGCCTATTTTGAAACCAAAGAATGTTGAAGACGAAATCCTTACTACTCCAAATTGGATAGGGAACGCCAGTCTTTTCTATTTTCCAGATTTCTGAAAGTCTCGGGGGAATTGTTGGTTTGATGGAGACAAGGGGCAATGTCTTTGAGCTGGGATATTCTTTAGCCTCCTCCATTTCTCCGCCACCTTCCATCCAACTGCCTTCTGGAAAAAACTGAGGGTTCTCCTGAGGCAATGGATTTTGTATCCTAGATGGTTTTTTCTTCCCAACTGCAGAAAAATAAACTGTGCCGTTATCTGCTGCTACAAGACTGTTAATTTCCTCCTTTTCAGGATCCACAAACAGAACCGATTTGCCTCCTGGAAAGATCTTATAAATAGCCCCTCTGTTTGCTGTCCCTGCAAGTAGCGTTCCTTCCGAATAAAAAAGCAAACAGCGAGCATGCGTCTCATTTAGAGTTGCATACACTTCTCCTTTTCCATCTGGAGTCAATTTATAAATTCTTCCTCCAGTCCCTGTCCCGACATACATGTTAGATTTGTCATCGAAAATAATACTCCAGATGTATTTTTCTTTTGGATCGAAAAAAACTTCGAACTGACCGTTCTGCTTGATTTTATAGATTTTACCGTCAGGGGAAGTCCCAACAAAAATTTCTCCTTTGTTGTTCATGGCTAAAGCCGAAATGTTGCCTTCAGGGAATTTGGCAACCAATTGATAGGAGCTATTTTTTTGTATTCGGAATAGTTTTCCTTCAGGAGATGTCCCGACTAGACAGGCATCCATACCATCAGCTAAAATTGACCAGGCTTGTTCAGCAGGAAGGCTGGCAATCTTTTCGATATAAGGTGAAGGAACAAGAGAGCCTTCAGCTTTTATCTCCACACTTTCTGAAATGCCTTGAGCAAAATCATTATAGCTATCTAAAACAATCCTTTGAGGATGAATTGCTCGTAATGTGCTTATAATGGTAAAAAAAACCAAAATGACAAGTGTTGGTGAGTGCTTAGAGAAAAAATTCATTTAAAAAGACACTTTTTTACATCTTTTTCCTTCCCAATCCTTTGCTCTTTATTCGGGCAAACTGCAAGAAGAACGAGTCGCTTTTTCAGCTACACACAAAAAATAGAACGGCAAGCGACCAAAGTTTTATTATATTTCAGTCGAGTTTTTTTGTTAAGGCATTGGCTTAGGAGTCTTCGCAGTGGAGGGCGGCAAATTAGGTAAGGTGATTTGCAATGGAGGTTCTGCAGCAAGGCTCCCTAAAAAACTAACAATTTTCTTCACTTCATCCTCACTTAGATTTTTTCCAAGCTGCACATACCCCATGGTCTTTACAGCCTCTTCTAAAGACCAGACACGCCCATTATTGAAATACGGAGCTGTTTTCGTAATGTTCCGTAAAGAGGGAACTTTAAAAACATATTTATCAGCAGGGTTTTTGGTGACTTCAAACCTCCCTAAATCCTGTAGCCATTCCACCTTGTGGACCAGTCCAAATTTTTGAAACATTCCTCCGCCAATATCTGTTCCATTATGACAAGTAATGCACCCAGTTTGGATGAATGTCTTCAGTCCTTCTTTTTCCTCAGGACTCAATGCAGAAAGATCGCCATCCATATACCGATCGAAGCGCGAGGGAGTTAAAAGGGTTCTTTCAAAAGCAGCGATTGCTTTTGCAACATTTTCAAAAGAGATTGGATCAGTGTCTTCAGGAAAAGCCTTATGAAACATCTCTTCATACTGTGGAATGCTCTTGAGTCTTTGTACGACTAGTTCTTTGGTTGAAGCCATCTCTTTGGGGTTAAGCATTGGTCCCATAGCTTGCTCTTCTACATCTTTAGCTCTTCCATCCCAAAATTGAGTAAATTCTAGGGCTGCATTTAAAACGGTTGGAGCATTGCGAGGACCGATCTGCCATTTATGACCAATGGATGTCGGAAGACCGTCCACTCCACTATTGGCCAAACTGTGACAAGAGTTGCAACTGATTTTACCGCTTTTCGAAAGGCGTGGATCGAAAAAGAGATAGCGGCCTAAATTGACTTTTTCAGGAGTTACTGGATTGGCAGGGTTATCAGCTACTTTTGGCAGAATCCCAAAAATAGGTTTCACTTTGTCTGGAGAGATATCCTGAGAAAAACCTGAGAAGGTGGTTAGCAAAGAAAAACACGCTATTGAGGAGAAAACTATTTTATACTTTTGCATCGCTGACCTCTTTTTTAATCCATTTTCGAAAAAAACGCTTCAACCAAAAACCCAAAGGAAACTGCTTAAATGCAAACTATTCAAGGCTTTATTATCTTTTGAGCGAACTGTCAAGCAATCAAAATGAAAAGATTTTAAAGAGAAATATTCTTCATTGGACTTCGACCTTAATGGTCTGATCGGCTAAAGCCATTCCTGGGAGTTCTATTTCAGTTTCAGTCAAAAGGAGCTCATTGTCCTGAATGGTTTTTCGTGAAATATTAGCGGTATTGGAGAGGAGTAACAAAGAAGGAGGTAAGGAAGGTAATTCATGGGCCCCACGAATTTCTCCTGGACTTTCAATAAACAATTGAATATAGAGGCAGTTGGTCTTGTGCCTTTGGTTTAAAGCATCGATGAGTTGGTGTACGTCAGTTACAGCCTGCATCTTTTTATCCAGTAGCAACTTATCCAAAATATTTCCAGAAATAACACGGATATTTAAAGGAGTAGAAGCACCGACCGTGGGTGGGATAGGCAAGGTGATGCTTCGAAAGAGTCTTTCTCCATATTTTTCTTTGAGTTCCAATTGTAGATGAATTTGTGCAGCAGGTTGATATTTCTGGTAGTCGGAATAGATCTTTTCGACCATCCACACTTTTTCCTTTTCGGAAGAGACGACCGACAGGTCTAAAGACTTAATTTTAGGCTCGATCCAAGGTTGCTCAAAAAGGAGGCTAAGGGGCTTGGTGATCTCCACGGTCGCATCGATAAGGTCGGTATCATGCCCAGAGTAAAACCCTCCTAAGGCAAGAGGGGGAAGATTTTCGAATTGGACTTTTCCTTCGACTTTCACTGCAAAAGTACGAGAGGAATTATCCGTAGAAGATAAAGCCTCAGCAAGGGCCAGATTAACGAGCATCGGTGAAAGTGACGGATGGGATATAAATCGGCCTTCTAGTGGCTTCATCGCTTTGTCGTTATGGATTCTGTTGACACTGTAAGAAGCCATTGTGGGAATTGGGCCTATTTTCCCTCCAATGGCTGAAAGCCTGTCTTCCAAGATTGTCCCAATAACATTCCCAATATTAGCCAACTTATAAGGGGTTTCATAGCTGGGTATGGTTGTAATGACTTCAGCCATCGCCATGGGCAGGTTACTTTTCCCAAAACCGAACATTGGATGACCAAAAGCCAATACATTCGTCCCATTTCTCCAAGTTAAGGTTCCTGTCCCACCGATGGAAATATCCCCTGTCATCATGACGGCTGAGACCGGAGCGCCAGGCTGTAAAGATTCAGGTTGCACCGAAGAAGCACTACTACTAGCACCTCCCGAAACAATCAAAAAAGGAAATTGTCCCCAACCAAACCGCTTGAGATATTGTTCGAAAAGATTTTGACTTATTCCACTAACTGTCAGAGGCACAGCCAACCAATCGGTTTTCTCTTTTAGCCTTCCACCAAATCGTTGAAGCCCTAAGAGATTCCAGTTCGATCGTTGATCCACAGAGAGGTATTGGGAAGGAGAGAGCTGATTTTGGTGTTCTAATTGTTCTACCTGAAACATATCTTCTATAGGAGTAAAGCCGCAGTGGCCATCTTTTTCGAAAGAGGCAATCCTTCGCGATAAAGCGCCCACAAGCTTCCCATCAACATAAAGAGGGCTACCACTCATTCCATGGACAGCTCCAATCACTGCGGTTTTGGGATCCACCAGTTTCGCAATGATTAAATCTAGTCCCGGACCAATGTAATTTTTTGCAATCCCAAGAATTTCTGTCTCCAAAGGCTCAATCTTCTCTCCCTGAAGAACGGTATAAGTAATCCCTCTCATCCCAGGTTTGAGTTTGTCTTTAGGATAATATTCAGTAGGACTGAGATTAGCAGCAGAAGCAGGGCAATTGGAAGTCGCTGCAGTAAATGGAACTAAAGGAATCAAAAAGAGCAAAGCCAAACGTAGCAGTACAGTCATAGCATCTGTTTTAAAGTATCATAAACTATCTTGAGCAGCTCATCAATGTCGCTTTCCGTATGGGCTGTACTCAAAAATGCAGTTTCAAAGGGAGAGGGGGGAATAAATATTCGTGAGGAAAGCAGAGCAGTAAAGAAAGAAGAAAATTTCTTTTTGTCTACTTGGTAGGCATCAGCCGCCGAGGTCACTTTTTTTGAAGTAAAGAAAAAGCTGAAAAGGGAGCCAAAACGATGGAATTGTAAAGGATAAGAAAGCTTTTTTTGAATCTCGAGCATTCCAGCTTCAAGTTGTTGTCCTAGGTTTTCCAAATACTGATAAGCATGGCCTTTTTGCAGTTCTTCGAGTTGTGCTATGCCAGAAGCCATAGCTAGAGGATTGCCACTCAATGTCCCAGCTTGATAAACCTTCCCCAAAGGGGACAAGCTATCCATGATTTCTTTTTTGCCACCAATAGCACCCACGGGTAATCCTCCCCCAATAATTTTTCCTAGTACGGTAAGATCAGGTTTGATTCCAAAAAGTGCCTGGGCTCCCCCATAAGATAACCTAAAGCCTGTGATTACCTCATCAAAAATAATAAGGGTACCATAGGCTCTAGCCTGAGTTTCAATAGATTCCAAAAACCCTTCCTTGGGAGGAATTAATCCACAGTTGGCTGGTACCGGTTCTAGAATAATCGCAGCGGTTTCGCGACCATATTTTTTAAATGCCGCAATCAGCTTTTCTTCATCATTCCAAGGAAGAATAATGGTCAGAGCAGAAAGAGAAGCAGGGATGCCCTCGCTATCAGGAATTCCTGTGGTAAGAGCTCCAGATCCAGCCTTTACTAACAAACTGTCGACATGCCCATGATAGCATCCCTCAAATTTCATAATCTTTTCCCTTCGACTGAATCCTCGTGCTAATCTAATAGCGGTCATACAGGCTTCTGTGCCGCTGTTCAAAAATCGAATTTTTTCGATCGAAGGCATGGCGGAGCGAATGAGCTGTGCGAGTCTAATTTCTAGAGGGCAATTTGCTCCAAAGCTTGTTCCATTTTGTAATGCTTCATTGATAGCTCGAACTACTGGAGAATAACAATGCCCATGAATTAATGCGCCCCATGAGCAAACGTAATCTGTATAACAGTTGGCATCGATGTCAAACAGTTTGGAACCTTTGGCCCTGCTTACATAAAAAGGATGTCTGCCTACTGATTGAAAGGAACGGACTGGAGAGTTTACCCCTCCGGGAAATAACTCTTGAGCCTGATTCCATAGTTTTTCAGAAAGAGAAAAGACCATATTTTGTTCTATAAGATAGTCGACCCTCTTTACTAGGGCAAAAAATAAATCTAATGGGAGAGGACTAGTAAAATATTGAATGGCTTTTTTCTCTGATAGGCATTTTGTAAAACAGTACTTTCTCTGCTTTCTTATGGGAAAAAAACCAATAAAATTAAAAGAGCTATGCCAAAGAAAAAAAAGAAGAAAGCGCTGGGCCTCTAACACCTCCTTCTGGTTCAGTCCAGCAAGGAAGTTCTTTACCAGAAAAAAAGGTGGATAAATCGACTGTTGTTGCCGTTCTAGAAAGCATTGCTACGTTGCTTGAGCTAAAAGGCGAAAATCCCTTTAAATCTAGAGCTTACAGGACAGCTGCCAGAGCAGTGGATTCTTTGACTGAGGAACTAAGCGATCTCATTGCTCAAGGAAGGTTAAGCGAGATAAAAGGCATAGGTGAGAGTATAAAGGAAAAAATCGTCACCCTAATAACTACTGGCCATTTACCGTATTACGAAGAATTAAAAAAGGAGTTTCCTCCCACCCTATTGGAATTGCTCAATGTTCCAGGCTTAGGACCTAAAAGGGCAAAATTTCTTTACGAAGAACTAGGAATAACGGATATCGAGGCTCTTGAAAAAGCTTGCAAAGAACATCGTATTGCAGGCTTACCTGGGTTTGGACCAAAATCTGAGGAAAATATCCTTTTAGGCATCAATCAATACCGCTCTTTTTCTGCATACCATAGATATGGAGATGTAATCGAAACAGTAGAAGCATTGCTTGATTATTTGAAAAAAATCCTTCCATTGTTCATCTCAATATAGCTGGTAGTTTCCGTAGAGGTAAAGAAATCGTCAAAGATTTAGATTTTCTTTGTACTTCCAATGATCCAATCGCAGTGATGGATTATTTTGTCCACTATCCAAAGGTCAGTCGAATTGTCAATCATGGTGAAACCAAATCGTCTGTAATCCTGGAAAAGGGGATCCCTTGCGATTTACGTGTCGTTCCAGATGAGGATTATGCCTATGCGCTCCTTCATTTTACTGGCAGCAAAGAGCATAATGTAGCCTTAAGACAAAGAGCGATTGCGCAAGGCAAAAAACTATCGGAATGGGGGCTTTTTCGAGTACATACTCAGACAGAAAAGGGACTAGAAGATGAATCTGAGGATATGCCAAAAGTTACCCAACCGCTGGAATCAAAGATTATTTGTCGGACTGAAAAAGATATTTATGAATCCTTAGGCCTTTGTTACATACCCCCAGAACTTAGAGAGAATATGGGAGAGATTGAGGCCGCCGAAAAAAATGAGATTCCCAAACTAATTGAACTGAAAGACCTCCGTGGGACTTTTCATTGCCATACAACAGAGAGCGATGGGAGAAGCAGTTTAGAAGAAATGGTGAAAGCGGCAATGGAATTTGGGTTTGAATACCTTGGCATTGCTGATCATTCTAAGTCTTCTTTTCAGGCTAATGGCCTTAGTGAGGAAAGAGTGATTGCACAGCTAGAAAGAATAAAAAAGTTAAACGCACAAACAAAAGGTTTATATATTTTTAGTGGCATTGAGTGCGATATCTTGAAAGAAGGGAAACTTGATTTTCATGATGATTTACTTAAAGAACTCGATTATGTCGTAGCTTCTTTGCATGCTGGATTTTCAAATGATGAAGTGGATAATACCCAAAGATTGATCAAAGCAATGGAAAATCCCTATGTTACGATGTTGGGCCATCCGACAGGGAGACTTCTTTTGGTGAGAAAACCTTACCCCGTCAATATGGAAAAGGTGATCGATTGTGCAGCTCAGACAGGCACTTGGATTGAACTAAATGCCCAGCCGATGAGGCTTGACATGGATTGGAGGCTTTGGAAGGTTGCTAAAGAAAAAGGAGTAAAGTGCGTCATAAACCCTGATGCTCATCACCAAAAAGAGATTGGCTACGTTAAAATAGGGATTAATATTGCCCGTAAAGGTTGGTTGCGGAAAGAAGATGTTGTCAATTGCCTGCCATTAGCGGAAATTACAGCTGCTTTGCAGACAAAGGGAAGAAAAAAAGGGAATTGAAATTTTTGGCAGAGTCTCTTTTAGTTATTCCGCTTTGTAAACTAGCTTTAAGCAGGACCACAATGGCGAAAGGCGATGCAGCCTTTAAGTTGCAAAGTTAGGTTCGGTAAAAATTAGTAATAGATAAAAGCCCTATACACTATCCTCCTTATGCTGCTTTTACTGCCTGTGTACATTTTTCGGCTAACTGTATTAAGACGTTGATTTGTAGAACACGCGCAATATTTTTCTATGCTTTGGCCACATTTGATAGGAAAAAGGGAAAGGCAAGGCCTTGGATGCCTGGCCTTCATTGAATTTTCAAAGCAGCTCTTGTTAATAATATTTGAAAAAGAAAGCAGCTCCGATAGTTTTGTGAACGGAATGAGTCCTTATACAGACTGAAGTGGGAGGTATAACAACTACATTTTTACAAGGGTAGCGGTTTTGACTGGTGTTTGGATAAAATATCTGGGTTACGAATAGGATGGAGAAGTAAAAATTTAAAAGGCTAAGAAAAACAAATAATTAGAATGTGTTTTGGCAGGTTATAACTTAAGAAAAATATTTTTTTCGCCTTATTTTCAGACATGTTAAAAAAAGAAATGCAATGGAATATAGGTAAAAAAAAGATCGTTTTTCCTATGGGGCGTCCTTTAATTATGGGCATAATTAATATTACTCCGGATTCTTTTTCTGATGGTGGTCGGTATTTAAATCCGCAGGTGGCAGCCGACAGAGCATTCTGGATGCAGGACAGTGGGGTTGACCTTATAGATTTAGGAGCCGAATCCACCCGCCCTGGTGCAGAGCCAGTCAGCGAAAAAGAAGAAATGACAAGACTTCTCCCAGTCCTACAAAGATGCAGGGCCAAGCTAACGATTCCCCTTTCCATTGACACATATAAGTCAAAGGTTTGCCAAATGGCAATAGATCATGGAGCGGATATTATTAATGATGTATCTGGGGGAGGATGGGATCCCGAAATTTTGCCAGTTGTTGCAAGGAGTTCTGTGGGTTATATCCTCGTTCATTCCCGCGGTATGCCAAAGACTATGCAAAAGGAGGCACAGTATCATGACATTGTTGAGGAAGTATTCAATGAACTTTCGGTAAAACTCGATCGATGCTTGCAAGCAGGAATAGACAAAGAAAGAATAATTTGCGATGTGGGCTTTGGATTTGCCAAAGATAAGACTCAGAATCTCATCCTGTTGAGACGACTGAGTCGTTTCCATGATTTAGGCAGACCGCTTATGATTGGGGTATCGAGGAAGAGTTTTTTGCAAGCTTTTGCAAAGCGGCATGGGGTGGATGTCGAAATGATGAATATTATTGCCCAAACAGTTGCATTCTGGCAGGGTGTCGAAATCTGGAGAGTGCACGATGTAGCAACGGCCGTGGCAGCAAGGGATTTGCTTGAAAAAATTTGGAAGGCAGATTGCAGCCTATGAAACTCTTTGGATTTCCACTTTCCGGTTTGTTAGAGATTTTGATTATAGCGACAGCTATTTATCAGATTTGGAAATTGTTACAAGGTACTAGAGGTTTTCAGGTATTGACCGGCCTTATTGTTGTGCTGGTAGGATTGACTCTGTTTTCTTCTGTTTTCCATTTGAGGGTATTGACAGAGCTATTGAGACTTTTTTCTCCCTCTTTTTTTGTAGCCCTGGTTGTCCTCTTCCAGCCGGAGCTACGTCAGGTTTTTGCAGAAGTGGGACGTAGAAGTGTCGTCCATATTGGAAGACAACAAAAATCTGAGGTTATTGAACATATTGTCAATGCAGCTGAGATCCTGCAGAGAGAACATATCGGAGCCTTAATAGCTATCGAACAGGACGATGTGTATCTTCCTGCAAGGGATACGGGGACTATTCTTAATGCTCAAGTCAGTGCGGATCTTCTTGTGACTATTTTCTATCCTAGGACGCCTCTACATGACGGAGGGGTAATTATTCGAGGAGATCAGATTGTGGTTGCTGCGGCTATTTTCCCATTGAGTCAAGTTGAACAGATGGAACGGCTTCTAGGATTAAGACACAGGGCTGCTCTTGGATTGAGTGAGCAAACAGACGCAGTTGTTGTAGTCATTTCTGAAGTTACCAGCGTTATTTCAATAGCCTATAAAGGCAAAATGGAAAGGCATTTTGACCCTGATGGTTTGCGAGCGAAACTGACTCAAATACTGATATAACCCTTTCTCGAACCATAGGCACCAATTCAGATGAAAGCGAAGCCTTTTACCCCAGCCGATCACTCTGTGATGCTATTCAAAGAACCAGCTGACCGTTTCCTTGTACATTCCACTTGAATTTTCTTTTTGTTGCATGTTATTGATTTGTAAATTGAAAAATTTTCAATCCGTGAATGCGGAGGAATAAAACTTGATCGGGGAATATTGAGAAAAGACCTCAGAAAGTTGGCAAAGAGCAAATGAATATCTTTTCTCATTGGAAACAAAAACTCTTTTCATTGGTTCTTGCAGTTGCTATATGGATTATTCTAAAAGAATCGATAGAGCCAGGCTCCTTAGATCAGCTTTTAACTACTCTTAAGTTTTTAAAGTAAAACGATTCTCATGCATCCGTCAGTGGATTCTCTTTTTGGAACCGATGGGATACGTGGAAAAGCTAATCTTTATCCCATGACTCCACAGATTGCTTTGGCAGCAGGGGTTGCTGCCGCCAAAGTCCTGACCAGTCATGGTCAATCGAAAAATAGGCATAGGATTGTTGTTGGCAGGGATACTCGTCTTTCCAGTAGGATGCTCGAATATGCTTTTATTTCTGGAGTAGTATCTCAAGGTGTCGATGTGTATGAACTGGGTGTATTGCCTTCTCCAGCTCTAGGTAGTTTTACAAAAGTGTATGAGGCCATTGGCGGGGTTATGGTCAGTGCCTCTCACAATCCCTTTTATGATAACGGACTTAAATTCTTTAGCTTTGATGGAAGTAAACTTGACAGTGAGCTCGAAAAAGAAATCGAAAAGGAGATAAAGCAATTTGATTGGCTAGGGACTGAGGGGCCAACAGGATCTCAATTGGGAAATATCCTTTTGTTAGAGGATGCAACGAGAAATTATCAAAACCTTCTGAAGAGCTTTTTCCCTTCAGAGATGAGTTTGAAAGGGATGAGGATTGCTATTGATACGGCCAATGGGGCCTCCTTTGAGGCAGCTCCCTCTTTATTGGAATCTTATGGGGCTTCTGTGTTTCCTTTCAGCAAAGAACCCAATGGGATTAATATAAATTTTAATTGTGGGAGCATGTTTCCTCAGAACATCCAACAGGCTGTTCTGATGACCGGTGCTGATTTGGGAATAGCCCTTGATGGGGATGGGGATCGGTTAGTCCTATGTGATGAAAAGGGCGAGCTATGTGATGGGGATGACATTTTGGCAATTCTGGCTTTGGATTTTCTAAAGAAAAAGACCTTATCGAAAAACACCGTAGTTGTGACCGTGATGAGTAATTTAGGTCTGGATGAAACCCTGCATGAAGAAGGTATCAGAGTGATACGGACTGCCGTCGGCGATCGAAATGTGGCTGAAGTGCTAAAAAAAGAAGGGCTTTCTCTTGGAGGAGAACAATCGGGTCATATCATTCCTTTTGTTTATTCGAAAACAGCTGATGGACTACTTACGGCCTTAATCATCCTCGAAATAATGTCTTCGACTGGAACCAGTCTTGGCAGGTTGAAAAAGAAGCTAAAACGTTATCCACAAAGATTATGGAATCTTGAGGTTAACCAGAAAAAGCCTCTTGATGAAATTCCTGGACTGAAAAAACTTATGGATGAGGCTCAGGCTTCCTTCAATGGTAAAGGGCGGATTCTTCTTAGGTATTCCGGAACGGAATCGAAAATTAGACTTTTGGTTGAAGCCAAAGATGAAGATCAGGTGAACAAGATTGGGCAAAAACTTTTGACTTTCCTTCGAGAATCACTTAGTTGATACTATCAGGAAATTTCTGAAGTGATATTCCAATTTTTGTTCTTATAGATGATGGAATTGGCTCTAAAAGCTATGTTTTTTTTTCGAAATAAACCTATAATAGGCAGGCGGTTGCTGCTATTTTTTTTCTTATTTTCTATTAGCTTTTCTTCTCTATCTCTGTGGGCCAAGCCTAATCCGGAGAAGCCTTTACCTCCTCTCGAATTCATTCAAGGTCGATTTTGGAGAAATTTCAGACTTAAAGACTATATTTTGAAAGGTTCAATACAAGCCGCCAAGGATACCTATCCAATTACCCTCATTCTCCACGACCGTTCCATGGAATATCGTTTTAAAGGTTTGCCTTTGATGATTTATGTGGAGATAAATCCTGAAGCTAGTGTTGTAGCTTATAGAAACCGATCTAATGAGCCATGGCAGCCTATTACAGGTATGAACCGAACCAAACATATACTCAATACAGACATAAGTTACGAAGATCTGTGTTTGGATTTTATTCGATGGGATAAGATAAAGCCGCTTGGTACTGATTCGATAAAGACTCTCAGTTGTTGGGCTTTTGATGCATACCCAGGAAATGCCCCTACAGCCTATTCCAAAGTAAGATACTGGATCGCCGAAGAGTATTATGCTTTGATACGGGCTGAAGCTTTTAACAGTGCAAATCAACTCATCAAAAGATTAGATATCAACAGCGTACAACGAATTGGAGATGCCTACGTAATTAAAGAAATGCAAATTGCCACGATTGCCCCTGGAAAAACCCTTTCCTCTTCAAAAACTTATATCCAAATCGAAGAAGGCAAGCCGGTCTCACCTAAAGACACTGAAAATCTTGATTCTGATAACTACGAAAAATATTCCCAAGCGGGGGTCGCTACGGGGATGGAATCAATCGAAAAAAAGTAGCCATAGGCTCTCTTTTGAACCTGTTGGAACCTGAACGATTTAACCCCTAATAGAATACTCCTAAAAAATACTCTGGGTCTCAAGGACGGATAGCTTGTGTATTTTTTAAATCTTCCGGTAGCTTTTCGGGAGGAAAGGTATCAATATGCAGTTTAAGCAATGCATAATAAGGAACACCAAAATCGAGACTTTCTGTGCTGCGGTCTACCAAGGAGCTTACGGCGCATACCACCCCTTGCTGTTCCCTAACGAGAGTAAGGATGTCTTTGACAGTGCCACCCGTGGTTATCACATCTTCCACAACCACCACCCGTTCCAATGGTTTGAGCTTGAATCTGCGTAAAGTCATTCCATTAGTAGATTTCTCAGCATAAATATGTCTGAGCCCTAGTTCTTTGGCAATTTCATGGCCAATCAATATGCCACCTATTGCTGCTGATACAATAGTTTGTGGATTGAAGGTGTGTATCCGTTTTGCAAGACAGGATGCATATCTGGCGCACAAAGAAGGATTTTGAAGCAGTAAAGCGCATTGCAGAAATTGTCTAGAGTGCAAACCACTTCTAAGTAAAAAATGTCCTTCAAGCAAAGCACCACTTTTGATGAGATCTTCTAAAAGATTCTGGGCTTGTGGATCAGTATTGTCGATGACAATCATGATAAAAACTTATTAATTTAGGACAACTAAGTCACACAAAATGTACGCCAGCTTTTTAAAAATTTTCTTCCCTCCTAAGGCTGATTTTATAGTGGCGCGACGCGGGATTCGTTCTCTGAAGCGATTGCACAGCAAACAGCTTGGCGAAATCCAGAAAAAGCGTTTGCGCTGTGCAAAGGGTTCGCGGCGTTGGCGCAAGCTTGGGCGGAGAGGCGCGAAGCTCACGTTGCGTTGCAAACGCCCTGTGCGTGTGATCTCCGTCACAAGGGGACACGTCAAGCCATCGACTTCTGCAAAGAGCACGAAATACAGTCGCTTTTCGTAGGCAACCCAGATGGGGTGAGAAAAAACCGAGCTGGTCGTCATCATAACCAGCGCATGAGCCAGTGGGAGTACGGTGCAAGAAAGACCGCATCGTGTGCTTCATCGGGGAGGAGCGTGGTACGTCCAGCCGATGTCCTGTATGCGGCCATCGCCATAAACCGAAAGGACGCAACTGGCGATGGAAAGCGTGTGGATTAAAAGGCCACAGGGATATCGTGGGCGCAGTGAATATGCATGCAATTGCCTATGGTCAGGTGGTGTTGTTTCCAAAACGCATCACGTATCTATGTCTGGGAGCTATCCGGCGTAGTAGTAGCCTAGACACGGGCCGAAGTTGTTTAGCCGAATCGCAAGCGTCAAGCACCACGCCGGAAACGGTGCGGGTTCCCTCCGGGAACTGCCTATAGCTTGTGAGACGTGGCTAGAAGCCCATCCCCTTTATTTAGAGGATTGGGAGTGTTACGAAGAACTTGCAATCAGACTCGGAGATCAATCAATAAGATAACTGCTATGGTTATTCGCCTCTGAACGAGATTCAACGGAGAGTGGAGAAGTTGTATCTTTAAAAGCAGATAGAAAAAAGGCAGCCTGCTTGTGTCGAGGCAAAAGAAAAATCAGAAAAGCTTCCTTCCAAATGCCATCAACAAAGTAAGGGTCTTTGAGAAATTTCCCATCCTTGCCTAATTCTGCAAGAAGCCAAATATAGTTTTGGCCTGATTCAACAAAACCTCCCGTTTGGACAACAGCTAGAGAGATTTTCTCATGGCCATCTTGCTCCACTTGGCAGACAAGAGTTCCCCCGTCATGTAATTGGCACCGTAAATCCCAATACAGTTTATCATCTTGGCTCCAGTTAGTGCCTTTTTCTTGAATGAAAAGACAGAGGGCTTTGCAAAATTCAAGCCATTTTTCTTCTCCCCAGCTTTGAGGAAAAAGTATGTTTTTTGCCCTATAAATGCGCATGGACCAATCTTGGGAAATCCGACGCAGTTCAGTGAACAGACTCATTGCTATGGAGCGAAGATTTAGTTTTTTTAGAATAATTACTGTTTTGTTTCTGTGTTTCTTCAAGCAGAGAAACTCTTTTTAAAAGAGCTTCTTCTTTGTTGATCCGATTCTGTTTTTCTTGTTTTAAGTCAGAAGCTATTTGTTGCAGACTTTGTGTCTGGTTGGTGAGCTTTGATTCTAGGGTTTCTATTTGATTCTTTGTTTTAGAAAGTTCTTTTTCAGTATCGGTAATGTAGGAATGAATCTGATTAAGACTTGTTTCCAGTTCCTCAATATCTTTTTCTTGCTTGCTTACTTCACTAGCCATTCGTTCTATTCGGTTGGTTATTTTCCTATCCACATCTGTGATCAAGCTATCCTGATCGTGTATTTTTTTAAAAATGACCATGCCTCCATAGACAGCAAGAAGAACGACGATGGAAAAGAAGAAAATAAATCCTACAAGGAAAACAGTGAGTATTTTTTGTATAGATTTTTGTTCCTTGCTTTGTTTTTCGATTGTTTTTTTTAAGTGATTTACTGGGGAAGAGGACACAGGATTATTCATAGGCGTCTTTTGTTTGGGAGAAGTAGAATCAGTTGTGTTTTTTCTCTCCTCTTTATTCTCAGAAGAAGAGGAAGCAGGGGATGTGGAAAGGGGAGCTTCTTTTTGTTTTGATGGATTTTCCTCGATTCCATTGGAACCTGAAGGTCGTTGTACGGTTTTCTTTTCTTTTTCTAAATCTGACGTTTGGGGCGCTTGGCTTTCCAATGGTGATGTTGGTTCCTTTAGGTTTTCGAGCTTGCTTTCCAAGAAGTTAAGATCTGTTAGCGGAGAAGTACTTTCCAAGAGAAATGATTGGGACTGATCCTTTTGTTTCGTTCTTTTAGAAACTTGTTTTTTAGGTCTAGCTCTTTTCCGGGAAAGATTTGGTTTTTCTTCAGGCTCAGCCATAGAAAGATGATTTTTTAAAGCAAGGGAGATGATCCCCCCCATCCTTTATGCCTTTTTATACGATCGGGATATTTTTTGAAATAAAAATCGGAGGAAAGTTTTTCCTTCCTCTATTCCCATGCCCACAGTCGAGAAGAAGTAGATGAGGATGGCAAATCCAATGGATACAAGGGTAGAAATTAAAAGAGAAAGAAAGGACTGCCCTAATTTATGTTGCAATTGGAGGGCTACAAAAAGAGCAGAGCCACCACAACATAGAGCGCAAAGACCAATCTTAAAAAGAAAAAGTAACCACTTTTTGAGTCGCCCAAATTCTATATATTTTCCAATTAAATAGAAGAGCTGTAGAAAATTAAGTAGACTAACCAGTGAGGTTGTTAGGGCTAGACCCACATGTCCAAAAGAAAAGAGCTTTACAAGGATAAAGTTTGATACAAGGTTGATGCCAATGCCGATAAGGGTAACGCGAAGGGGGATCTGGGGTTTATTTAAAGCAGAAAAACATGGGTTGATAACCTTTATCCCAGCATAACCAGTAAGGCCTATGGCATAAGCCTTTAAGGCGTAAGCTGTCTGAATCGTGTCGGAGTGAAGAAATCGGCCATGCTGATAGATGAGAGCAATGATTTGATCAGAAAGAAAAATAAGTCCTATGGCCGCAGGAAGAGTTAAAAAAAAGGCAAGCCTCAGGGAAGATTCAAGAGTTTGTCCAAAGGCTTTCCGATCGTTGCGAGCATCCTGCCTTGAGACAGAAGGAAGGGTAACCGTGGCTATGGCTACTCCAAAGATACCAATAGGCAGTTGCATCAATCTAAAGGCGCAGTTGAGCCAGGATCTAGCTCCATTAATTTCCGAAGCGAACATACCATTGATCAGGACGTTAACCTGAATCGCTGCTCCTGCAATCATTGTAGGCCATAGGAGATTCCAGATTTCTAAAAGCTTTGGGTCCTTTGCATTGAGTTCCCAAGAATATTTAAACCCTATTTTGGGGAAAGCAAGAAATTGGATACAAAGCTGTACTAGACCTCCCATGAGCACCCCCAAGGATATGCCATACAGTGAGGGAGGACCAAAATGGGGATGAAGGGGATCTTTTTGAGGATCAAATAGGAAGGCGAAAAGGATACCAAAGAAAATCGATGCCAGATTAAAGGCGCTTGAAGCTGAAGCTGGTAGACCAAAAATATGATAAGCGTTGAGAAGTCCCATCACAAGGGCTGCAAGGGATACAAAAAGAATAAAAGGAAACATGATTCGAGTAAGTTGCACGGTGAGTTCGAATTTGCCAGGGATCTTATGAAAACCAAAGTTGGTGATTTCTACAAGTATAGGAGCTAGCAGAATACCTAGAAAGCTAAGAAAAAGAAGGAAAATAAAAAAAAGGCTAAAAAGTCTATTAGCCAACAAAAATGCCCTTTTATTGCCTTCGAGTTCTACGGTTTTAGAAAATACTGTTGTAAAGGCTGTGGATAGAGCGCCCTCGGCAAAGAGGTCGCGTAAAAGATTGGGAATCTGAAAAGCTGCTAAAAAGGCATCTAAAAGGGCGCCTGCACCAAAAAGGGAAGCGAAAATAAGTTCTCTGGCAAGTCCCAAAATCCTTGAAATAGCCACAGCAACACTGACCAGTCCAAAGGCTTTGCTTGACCTTTTCGGTTCTGTCATTGGTTGGACATCCATGCGATTATTCAGAAGTAAAAGACTTTCTTTGACTAGACAAAAGCTGATCGCAGGCTTCAAAAACTTTTCTGGGCTCAACAGCCTGCATGCACTTAAAGTCTATTGGACACTTTCTAAGAAAACAGGGGCTACAATCGACTTTTTCGTAGATAATACGACAAGGCCCACCGATGGGCGCGGTTTTTTGTGGATCGGTCGAACCAAATATGGCGACAGTCGGTGTTTGAAGGAGAGAGCCTACGTGCATTGCTCCACTGTCGTTGCACAGTAACAGATGAGAGCTGAAAATTCTCTCAAAAAATTCTGCTAAGGTTGTTTTTCCTGAAAGATTTTCGGCTTCTGGGAGCTCTTTTTTAAGTTGTTCGCAAGGGGGCCTGTCCTTTTCTCCCCCAAGAATTTGAATATGACAGCCGTACTTATCCTTCAGTTGACGGCATACCCAAGCAAAATGCGAAGAAAACCATCTTTTTGCTGGGCCATACTCAGCTCCAGGACATACACTGACGATAAGGGGACTGGAAGTTTTCCGCCAGTGATTAGGTAACTGCAGAGGAGGCAGGGAGAGTTCGGCTTTTGCCCCTAGGGCTTGAGAAAAAAACAGATAGGTTTGTGCCTGGTGCCAGGGCTCTTTGCTTTTTGGAATGACGATCCTTTTATCTAAAAAAATAGACTGGTCGGTTCTTCCATATCCTATAACCAATGGGATCCCAGCCAGCTTGCATTCTAGGGCCGTTCTGATGGAACGGGTAAAAAGCACAGCCATCTGGATATCTTTCTTGTTTCTCAACTTTCTTATGTTTTCAAAAATGTTTTTAGAATTGGTCATTTCTAAGATCTCATCGACGAAAGGACAAAGTGTCCATAAGAAGGAAAGCTTCTGAGGAGTTGCAATAAGCAAGGAAGCGGATCCAATGAGATCTTTGAAGCCCTTGATTGCCGGCAGACTCATCACTGCATCTCCAAGCCAGTTTGGAGAGCGAATTAACAGAGAACCGTCCAAGGTATCAAAATCCTTGAGAAGTTTTTTCACATCTTCCAGCAAGAGAAGGACTGCTGAGTTGAAAATTTTCGGCAAGCTGCTTTTTAGAATAAGATATTCGAAATTTGCGTCCAGGAGAAATGAAATCGAATAGGGTCGATTGAAAAGCTTCCTTGCCATTAAGCATTTCAATTTCTACTCTTAGGAAAAAGAAAGGAAGAATAAAGGGATGGCAGGTGGGAATCCGAACGGCATCTTTTTCTGTTGTGATAACTGCTTTGGCATTCCGTGCTTTGCTCCTTTCCATAAAACGGATAATTTCTTGTTCAGTAAACCAATGATGGTCTGCAAAGTACTTTGAATAAACGATTTCAGCTCCCAATTTTTTAAGTCCTTTTTCAAAACTTTCAGGCTGAGCTATCCCCGAAATGGCAGAAACTTTTAAGCCTTTGAGGAACTCAAGCGGCTCTTTTTTTCGGGTTATAATTTGGAAAAGATACTTGGGTTGATGGACGCATTCAATGATGGGCGCATGCCCATTGAATTTTCGGACTTCCGTTTTGAGGGATGAAAGGTCCGACCCGTCACATTTGGTAATGAAGATGAGGTCAGCTCTTTTCAAGTGATCTTTTGGTTCTCTCAGCATGCCTCGGGGCAGAAGATGCCGATTTCCAAAAGGGGCCTCTCTATCGATTAAAACGATATCGAGTCTTTCCTTCAAGGGGAGATATTGGAATCCATCATCCAGAATAAGAATATCCACCTGCATATTTCTGATGGCCCATAAACCACTTTTTACACGATTTTTTCCTGTAATAACAGCAACCCCTTTTAGATTTTTGGCTAGCATATATGGCTCATCCCCTGAATGCTTCGGATCGAGATAAATTTTTTGTCCATCTGAAACTATTCTTGGAACAAACTCTTTGTCTCCTTTGAATGCTGAAATGATCCTTTGCCATAACGGCGGAGGAATGCTTTTGTAGCCTCTGCTTAAGATGGCAACTTTTCTACCAGCTGATGCTAGATCCTTAGCCAGTTTTTCAACGACAGGAGTTTTTCCCGTACCTCCCACTGTTAGATTTCCCACACTGATTACCAGACAGCCCAATTCATGGGATTGAAAAAGTCTTTTCTTATAAAGCCAAACTCGAAGCCTAACAATAGGGTTGTAAAGCCAGGATAGAAAAGAAAGAAACCACCGAAACACGGTGGCTCTTTTCCCATAACGGCGTTCCAGGATGACGTCAACTGCAAATTGTTCTAAATTATCCAACCAACGTGCCATAAGAAAAGACCTTTAGCCCCTTGGAATTCCATCCATTACAACGGGCGGTGCAAAAGAATGCAAGACGATTCTTTTCATGAAATGCTTTCTTTAGGTATCTTGTTTGGAATCAACCGGTTGGTTGTCTTATCTTTTTGTCTGTGTATGCATCGTCCATCCTAAAGAATCGACACTGGTTGAGATAAGCCTCAGGAGGATAGAGGAGAGGGGATTGCCGTTGATATTCAGGAGTCATTGTATAAGTATCCGGTGAAACAGCTCCCAGCCAATTGGTAGCAACAATGGCTGCTTGCTCTTGGGGAGAGCACAAAAAAAGAAGGCTTTCTTTGATCCTTTCAAGGTTAGCCGTACTACGAGGAATCGCCCAGTGAAAAATAGTGATCCATGAATATTCCTTGGGTAGGTAGATGGTCAATATTTTTTCTTTTTCATTAGTTTTAAGGAGCTCTGAAATAGTGTCGATACGAAGATGAAGGGGAGGAGCTGGCTTATTCTGAGTCACCTGCTTCTCACTTAGACTACTGGAAGTTTTCCCTAAGGATGTTTTATCAATGGATTGGATAATTAGCCCTTTTAGTAAGCTATCTTGAGGATAATTTATTGTATAGAGAGGACTGCGTAATTCTGACCAATGAGTTGGATACATTTTAGAGCCAGTTTCTTTTGAGAAGCCTATGCCAAGAAGAGTCCATCCGTATGGCCAACAAAAATGATTTGACGGGTCGTAATAATGGTATAAAAACTTGTGATCGACTCGTGGCAAAAGCTTTTTATCGATGGGTAAAGGGGCTAGTAGCTTTTGTCTTTGGAGGGCATAGACCAAGCGATCCGTGATAGCTACAAGATCAAAATTTTCTTTTTGGATTTCTTCAAAAGCACTTTTCTCATCTGTATAAAAACTTGGAGTCAATTGACTTCCAAAGGCTTTTTGATAATCCAAAAGTGAGGACTCAAGAAGATGCCCTTCTGGAACAAGAAGTTGTAAGTTCATCGGTTAAAGGCTAAAAAAATTACATGCTGGGATTTATAGGATTATTACAAACCAACTTATTATTTTGTTTTGGTGGCAATGAAGAATAGAAGAATAAAAAAAAGAGAACCTATTTAAAATCTTTTTTTCTCTGTTATTTTAAAAAATAGAAGCAATGTTTTTTTTTCTATTTTGAATAAAATTATTTTTTTAAAAAAAATATCCGTTATAAAATACGGTTTAAAATACACATTATAAATTGAACTGGTTTAATTCATGGCTTACCAGAAAAGAACAAGCGTTGGTTCTCTGTGTGATGATTCTTATAATCCTATCGGACATTGGAAGAAGACTGTACCGTTTTTATGTTGTGGCTTCTTCAGTACGTGCAATCGATTTAACCAGTAACCATAAGAGGTGAAGTCTATGCGCAAACGTGATTTTACATCCATAGTTGAGGAAATTGTTGAAAAAGACTCCAGGTACTTAAAAGAAAGCTATTATTTTGTCCGAGAAGGGCTGGAGCATACATTGAAGACAATTGGAAAGCAGAAGCACCAAAAGATTGAGCAGCTAAGCGGTAAGCAGATCCTTGAGGGCTTGAAAGATTATGCTTTAAAAGAATTTGGTCCGATGAGCAAATTGGTTCTCAATGAGTGGGGAGTGAAAAGTTGTAAGGATTTTGGGCAGATGATCAAAAACATGGATCTATATGGATTGTTGGGGAAAACAGAAATGGCAGACCTGAAAGATTTTCAAAAGGGCTACAGCTTTACTACAGCTTTTGTAAAACCGTTTCTCCCGACCAGATCGACGGTAGCCAAAAAAGGAAAAGGAAGAAAAGATAACCAGTCTTCTTCTAAACGTAAAAAGAAAGTAGACGACTCTGGTAAAACTCATAATCATTCGAAAGAATAGGACGGGTTATCTTTTTCTTTTTAGCGTTAGCCTAACTTATGCATTCTAAAGGATTGCTATCTTCTTTTTCACTTTTCCCAAAGATTTTCAAAGAAAATCTGCCCAATGGGCTGACAGTTCTTGTGGATTCGAATTATCAAGCGGAGGTGGTTTCCTTACAGTTTTGGTGTGCTACAGGCAGTATTCATGAAGGAAAATATATTGGTTCAGGGATATCTCATTTCCTGGAGCACCTTCTTTTCAAAGGAACAGCCCAAAGGGATGGGAAAAGAATTGTTTGGGATATGCAGGCGCTCGGTGGGCATCTTAACGCCTATACCTCCTACGACAGAACGGTTTATCATGTGGATCTTCCATCTTCTTGTTGGAAAGAGGCTTTGGAGATCCTTTCCGATCTCGTTTTTCATGCAGCCATTCCTCCTGATAGTTTTGAGGAAGAAAAAGAGGTGATACGCCGTGAGATTGCTATGGTTGAAGATGACCCTGATAGCTGCCTTTTCCAACTGGCTTTTGAAACAGCTTTTAGTTACCATCCTCTGAAGTATCCGATTATTGGTTTGCCGGGATTATTTGATCTGGTCGATAGGCAAGCTGTGCTCGATTACTATCAGAGCAGGTACGTTCCTCAGAATGTGTTCCTTGTGGTCTCTGGTGCGGTGAATCCAGAAGAGGTTTATAGTAAAGCAACAGAAATTCTTTCGAAAGAACCGATGAAATTTTGCCCGTTCATCGAGGTAGCAGATGAACCCCCTCAGCTTTCTAAGAGGTTTGCATCCAAAGAGATCGCAACAGAAATAGGCAGAATCTGTTTGCTGTTTCATGTCCCTGGATTGCATCATGATGATGCCCCAGCCTTACAGCTCTTTTCAACCTTCTTAGCGCAAACTCGCAGTTCGCTTTTACATCAAAAACTGGTGGAAAAGGAAGGAATTGCACAAGAAATTGATGCCTTTTTTCTTACAGGATCTACTATGGGAGTCTTTGGGATTGAGGCAAAATGCATCCCTGAAAATGTTGAAAAACTCAGTGAAAGGATTTTAGAAGAACTTCGTTCTTTTCCTAAAAGAGGCATTTCAGAAGAGGAATTTACTTTGTCTTTAAGGCAGCAATTTTCTCATTCGATTCGGGAGCTGCGTTCTGCAAATGCCAGAGCTGAAACCGTGGGAAGCGGATGGTTACTGTTCAGAGATCCTTTCTTTAAAGAGAATTTTTTACGAAGGCTTCAAGCCCTTGAAAAAGAGAAAATTCTAGAGTTAATTCCTCGCTATTTTCGTGAGGAAAACCTGAGCCATGTCCAACTCATACCTAAAAAGGAAAAACCGCATGTTTTTTCCCCTATTTCTAACAAACCAACTGTAAACCATTTTGAGCTCTCAAATGGTATCCAGCTTATTTATCGTTCCAATGAACTGCCCCTCCAATATTTTCGCGCCACTTTTGATGGGGGACCCTTGTGGGAACCTCCGGAAAAATCAGGCATTTCAAAGCTTGCGGCAGCTATCCTTCTTAAAGGAACACGCAAAAGATCAGCTGAAGACCTAGCCAAAGGGATCGAGTTTCTTGGAGGAACTTATGGAGCTGATTCGGGAAACAACACTGCTGGAGTGTATCTTGAAAGCATGAGTGAGGCATGGGAAAGTTCTTTCGATCTTTTTTCTGAAATAATACATGAGCCGGCATGTCTTGAAGCAGAATTAGAAATTGAAAAGAGAAAACAGATTCATCAAATTCGCCTTCAGATGGATGATCCTGTTCATATTCTTCAATCTCTTCTCCGAAAGACACTTTGGCAAGGCCATCCTTATGAACGTGACCCGTTAGGAACGGAAGCTTCGATTAGGGAGATAACAGTAGACGACCTCCGAAATTTTATTCTGTCTGTTTTTCAAACAGGAAGAATGGTTTTGGGTATTGGAGGGCCTGTTGCCCCTGAACAATGGCTAAATCGAATCGAATCTTCCTTTGTTTCTTTCCCTGCTAAAAGCCTCCCCTCGAGCTTGGAATTTCCTGTCTTTCCATTAGAAAAGCCCCTAAGGGTTGAACAAAGAATTCCTGGAAAAGAACAGGCGGTTGTAGGGATTTCTTTTAGAACCAAGCCTATAGCGGATCCTGACCAAATTCCTCTGGAAGTTATATCGGAAATCCTCTCAGATTTGGGATCAAGGCTCTTTATAAAGGTAAGGGAAGAAAAAGGACTTGCGTATTTTGTATTTCCAACGCGTTTTCTTGGATGGAAGGGAGGGGCCTTTTCTATCATCGCCGGCACCGATCCTAAGTTTAAGGAGGAAGTTGAAAAAATTATTTTTAATGTGCTTGAAGACATTTGTCAGCATGGGTTTTTAGAGGAAGAACTTCAGAGAGCCAAGGCAAAACTTTTAAGTGAAGAAAAAATCGCTTCTCAATATCCTTCCTCTTATATTGCCCGTTCTACCATTGATGCTCTTCTTGGACTTGGTTGGGACTACGAAGAGAAGAAGATCAAAAAAATTGAACAAATCTCTCTAGAAGAGATAAATGAGACTGCTCGGAGGATATTTTCTCTAACCGGTTATGTAATCGGTATTGTGTATCCTTAATTTTTGCTTATTTGTTAGCTGAACATGGAGGATGACAATGGCTAATAGCGGATATTCTGGATATACTCCTGAAGAGATAACGCGGCATTTTTTAGCTCTTGTTATGATGAAATATCATGAAGCTCTTTTTTTGCTTGGGCTTATAAAAGCTCCCGGCCATGAGCTCCAATCACCAAAATTAGAAGAAGCGGCTGAAGTGATCGATCAACTCGAAGCCTTAAAAATAAAGACTCAAGGGAACCTCTCTTTGGAAGAGCGCCAGACTTTAGATGGACTACTGACTGAACTAAGACTCTCTTATCTAAAAATAGCTAAAGACTGGGAAAAGAAAAAAGAAGAGCCTGAAACTGAAAAGAAAATAGAAAAACCACTTGAAACAGATCCAGAAAAGAGGAGGTTTTTTAAAAGCTACGGATAAGGAAATTTCTTAATTATGCTTAGGGAAAATGTGGAGTCAAATTTTTTTCAAGATCTTCAGGGATCGGCAAAGGTTCATTACTTGCGAATTTCTGTTACTGATCGGTGTAACGAGCGGTGTGTTTACTGTTTCCCACAAGATCTAGGGTTTTTATCCAAAAAAGAAAATATTCTTTCCTTTGAGGAAATTTATTGGACGATTTTTTATGGCGCTTTAAGGCATGGGTTTAAAGATTTCAGAATTACTGGAGGAGAGCCACTGGTTAGAAAAGGAACGGTATCTTTTATTGAGCAATTGACCAAAATCTCTAAAGTTCGTTCTGTTCGGCTTTCTACGAATGGAACCTTGCTTGGTCTCTATGCCCGAAAGCTGAAAGAAGCAAATATAGCAGGTGTGAACGTTAGTTTGGACTGTCTTAATCCTTCTCTGTACAAAAAGATCACTGGTGGAGATATTACCCCTGTATTGGAAGGCATCGATGAATGCCAAAAGGTGGGTATTGAATCAGTCAAGATCAATACGGTCCTTCTTCGAGGTATCAACGAAGGAGAGATTTTGCCTTTGATCGAATGGGCTTCGGAAAAAAAACTAGTTATTCGGTTTATTGAATTAATGCCTATAAGTTATACGGGTAAGATTTCTAAAGAAAATTTTCTCTCCGTAGCGGAATTAAAAAAACGTTTAGAGAAACTAGACGACTTAGAGCCATTAGAATATAAACTAGGACAAGGGCCGGCAAAATACTTCCGGATGAAAAACCGTAATGCCATTGTAGGTTTTATTGGAGCGATCTCTGATTTTCATTTTTGTGATAACTGTAATAAGATGCGTCTGACAAGCGATGGCTTTATAAGGCCTTGTCTGGGAAATCACCTTGAGATAGACATAAAGCCTTTTTTAAGGCCCTCTATTGATCCTTTCAAAATATATAAAGCTTTCGAATTGGCTTTGCAGAGGAAGCCTCCCGAACATTCCTTTAGAGATAACTATAATCCTGGAAGAGTTATGACGTCGATTGGAGGTTGAAAGTTCGGTCTATGGAAAAAGAGACTAGAGTAGCCAAAGAACCTATTGGAACGGAAGCCATAAGAATATTGGCTTTTGCTCAGGCTAAAGAGCTGCTTGGATTTACAGAAAAAATGCTTTTTGTGGATAGGTCGAAAACCCCCAGGGAAATTATCATAGGGATAGAACCGACTTTTTTTGAAAAAATCCATGGGGCTCGCGTAGCCATTGATCAACGTTATGCATCATGGGATCAGCCGATAGAAGAGGCAGAAGAAATGGCTATTATTCCTCCTGTAAGCGGTGGGTAACCATATGAAAATTGAGATTGAAATGACCGATGAACCACTTAATATAGCTCCACTGCGCTTGCCTTTGAGTGGAGAAAGCGGAGCTGTTGTAGAGTTTTGGGGATTGGTCAGAAGTATGGAAGGAGGCCAAAAGATAGCTGCTCTTCATTATGAAGCTTACATAACAATGGCAAAACGCCTTCTTTATGAAATCGCTCAAGAACTTTTGAAAAAATACCCCTGCCAACGACTTGAAGTTTGTCATAGGATCGGACCTGTTGCTGTTGGAGAGCCTTCAGTTTTTTTAAGGATCTATAGCATGCATCGCTCGGAGGCCTTTCAACTAGCGCAAGAATTCATGAACAGATTAAAATCGGATGTACCCATTTGGAAACGCCCCCTGTTAGCTGAAAAAGAAAAGCCTTCTAAATAGGATAAGGCTTGGCTGCTCTGTGTTTTTCTTACTTTTCCACGAATATAGAATGGAGCCTTGTAGCCTTCTTTAGCTCTTTCATCTTGCCAAATTCGAAGAGGAGAGCGCTGTCTTCTGCTTTTGTTATAAAGCATTTAAATTTCTGCAGCAGGGTCCTCCAACAGGCCCAGTTCCCTTTCTTTATCTGGAGATATACGAACGAGAGGCACGATAAAATCCAGCAATTTCTCAAGACAGGTTTCAATCGATTCCTGTGCGGTCAAAAGATGCAGATCACAGTTGCTAGGAGGTTCATAAGGAGAATCAAGCCCCGTCATCTTGGGAATTTCTCCTTTGCTTGCTTTGAGATAAAGAAATTTAGGATCCCGTGATTTACAAATTTCAATTGGTGCATCGACATAGATCTCTTTGAAAAGGATGCCATCTTTTTCACAGATCGATCGGGCGTTTTTCCTGTCTTCCTCAAAAGGAGAAATTAGTGCGACAATGACAACAAGGCCAGATTTAGCAAGGGTTTTTGCTGTCTCAGCAGCTCGACGAATATTTTCTTTGCGATCTTGTGCATCGAAACCTAAATCCTTGCTAAGACCCCCTCGAAGCTCGTCTCCATCGATAACATAAGCAAGAATACCTCTGTGGAACAGTATCTGTTCAAGCCGGTTGGAAAGGGTCGTTTTGCCTGAACCCGAAAGACCGGTCATCCAAAAAACCCCGCTACGATGTCCCAAAAATTTAGCCCTTTGTGCGGCACTAATTCGTGATCTTCCTTTGATTTCATGCACAGGTTTGCTTGGCAAAGCCTTGAGGATGATGCCACCACCAGCAATTCTATTTTGGTCAGCGAATACAAACCGACCAGTCGTCTGGACATTTTCAAACAAATCACAGGCGATGGGGGCTGAGGTGCGAAAAATCACCTCGGCGGTCTCATTTTTCTTAACTTCCATGGGTACGGGTTGTAGGTCCTCTAAGGTCATAGCATCAATAACCCGCTGGATTTGCAATACTCTGGCTATACCTTGTTGAGTGGCAAGTCGGAAAGTATACGGTGCACCAAGGACAAGAGGCTGATCTCCTAGCCAGAATATTCTTGCAAAAAAATCAGTAGCGACTATGGGAGGGGTGTTTTCATGAGCGATGATTTCACCTCTTTCTACGAAAATTTCTTCCTCCAGTTGAATAGCTGTGGATTTGCCAGCTAAGACTACCTGAGGGGAACTCTCGGGAGGCCAATGGTGTATTGCCTTGACTTTGCTCTTTTTCCCAGAAGGATAAAATGTAATTAACTCTCCGCACTGCAACTTTCCTGATTCGATTCTGCCAGCTAAAAGCCTGCGTTCATCAAATCTGAAAACATCCTGGATAGGAAAGCGAAGAGGCGAATTCTCTGGAGAAGCCGAAATATCTAATCCTAGTAAGGTTTCGAGTAGGGGTTTGCCTTCATACCAAGATAAGTGCATCGAACGTTCGATTATGTTTTCTCCAGATTTTGCCGAAAGTGGAATGACAAAGTTGCAAGGTAATTCTAACTTCTCAAGAAGTTGAGTACATTCGTTGTGGAGAATTTTGTATGCTTGAGGGCTGTAATGAACAAGATCGAATTTATTGAGTGCCACCACTATCTGTTTTATTCCGAGAAGCGCAAGGAGCATGGCGTGCCTTTTTGTCTGTTCTCCAATGCCAACAGAAGAATCGATGACGAGAACGGCAGCATCAGCTTTTGTTGCTCCACTAATCATATTTTTTAGAAATTCCAAATGCCCAGGAGCATCAATAATTCTAAATCTTCGCTGCCCATAAAAGAAGTTTACTTCGGTGACATCGATGGTAATGTTTTGGGTTCTTTCTTCTAATAGAGAATCCAAAAGAAAGGCATATTCGAACTCGATTCTGTTCTTTTGGCAATATGCAATGGCTGCTTCTTTTTTTTCTTTAGGAACGCTATCAGTATCCCACAGAATTCTACCGATCAATGTCGATTTGCCATGATCGACATGACCAGCAAAAACAATGTTAAAGGTTTTAGTCCCTAAAGGTAAATGGTTATTCATTGTTTTGTCTCGTAGCTCAGTTGAGAATCGAATCGCTTTTAAGAATTAAAGAAATCCTTTGGCTCGGAGTTTTTGCATCGCATTGGGCTCAGCATGATCTTGGGCCCTGCCTGCTCTTTCCGAAGTCTTTGTATGATAAAGTTCTTCTATGATTTCATCAATGGTTGAGGCATTGCTTGGTACTGGATGCGTGATGGGCCAACAACCTAAGGAACGATACCGTTTCCCATTTTTTGAAAAATAGAGGGAGGGAATAGGGATGTTTTCCCGTTTAATATAAAGCCAGATATCGAGTTCTGTCCAATCAAGGAGGGGCTGTATTCTGACGTGGCCATTATTAGGAAGAGTAGCCAAAAACAGATTCCAAAATTCGGGCGGTTGGTTTTTGTATTCCCATTCCATAGATTGGTTTCTAGGGGAAAAGTATCTTTCTTTAGCCCGAACGCCGTCTTCGTCTCTTCGTATGCCCGTAATTAAACCATCCCACTTGTATTCTTCCAAAGCCTGCTTGAGAGCCACCGTTTTCAGCTCGTGGGTGACTGTAACAGGATCATGCGTCTTATAGCTAATGCCTCGCTCAATGGCTTCTTGGTTAATTTTAACAATCAATTCAAAGCCATAATATTCTTTTGCCCAAGAACGAAATTCGAGCATTTGAGGAAATTCGTAAGTCGTATCAATATGAATAACCGGGAAAGGAATATGCCCGCAAAAGGCTTTCTTGGCTAGCCAAAGGAGCACGTTTGAATCCTTCCCCATTGACCAGAGCATAGCTAGATTTTTAAAAGCATATCGAGCTTCTCGAAAAATAAAAATACTTTGAGATTCTAAGTTGTCTAAATTCTGCATATTCTATAGAGTGAATATAGTTTTATTTGAATCTTTTGTTTTTACAACTATTTTTTTTCAACAACCGAAATGAAAGCAATGAAAAAAGAATTGTTCGATTCCTTACAGGACTATAACCGGCTTTTGGAAAAAAAAGATGCCTTGGAGCGGATTAGTTGGGCGCTCGATTTTTTCAAAAGAAAAGTGATCTTAAGCTCGAGTTTTGGAGCTCAATCGGTTGTGACACTCAAGCTGGTTCTTTCTGTCTGGCCAGAAATTCCTGTTGTAGTGATCGATACGGGCTATCTTTTCCCAGAAACTTACCGCTACATTGATAGGCTAGTGGAAGAATTGAAAATCAATCTAAAAGTATATAGGCCCGCTCTTTCTCCTGCTTGGTTTGAAGCACGCTACGGAAAACTCTGGGAGCAAGGCAAAGAGGGCATAGAAAAGTATAATCAGATAATGAAAGTTGAGCCTATGATCCGTTCTTTGGAAGAACTTGATGCCGATTGTTGGATTTCTGGTTTGCGCAGGGAACAATCTTCGACCAGAAAAAACATCCCTATTTTAACCTGGCATTGGGATCGGGCAAAGCTGCATCCCATTGCCGATTGGACAACGGAGAAAGTCAACGAGTTTATCTATAAGAATAAACTGCCGATGCATCCGCTGGCTTTCGAGGGGTATGTTTCCATAGGGGATATTCATACGACAAGCAAACTTGAAGAAGGGATGATTCCAGAGCAAACCCGATTTTTTGGCATCAAAAGAGAATGCGGCCTCCATGAGGCAAAGGAAACTTTCCAAGGGCGCTAGATAATTGGTGAGGAGGTTAACAGCTTTTTTTAATGGTGCCAGATGCAGGTAAGGCCGTTGGAGTATCGACAAATCCTATTAGTTCTTCTTTTGAAGGAGTTCTTTTGTTGTTGATTGCAAAATCCCTAATCTGATCCAATATTCTCCGGGCCTGTTCTTCTGATAAAAGAATTCCCAGTTTTTCGTAGGTCCAAAGAACGGATTTTCTTCCTGAATGTTTCCCAAGAATAAACCGATGCTTGCGGCCTACAATAGTCGGATTGAAGGGTTCATAATTCCTTGGGTTTTTGAGAATTCCATCGACATGAATGCCTGATTCATGCAGAAAAATGTCTTTCCCTAGGATACTCTTCCAACGAGGAATTTTCCTTCCACTGAACCGAGCAACTAAGAAACACAAGGAAAAAAGTGCCTTTAGATCTATGCCGCTATCTACATTTTCACGAATAGAAAGGAAAAAGGCGACTTCTTCAAGCGATCCATTCCCTGCTCTTTCTCCAAGACCGCAAACGGTAAGGCTAAGAGAATCGACACCAGCATGCCAGGCAGCTATCGAATTGGCTGTAGCCATGCCAAAATCATCATGTCCATGGAATTCCAAAAGCATGGGAGTGATTTTTTTTAACTTGGAAATGATTTTGTATGTTAGAATAGGATCGAGAATACCAACAGTATCAGCATAGCGAAATCGAAAGGCCCCGCTTTGTTGAGCAACTTCAATGGCCTCCATTAAAAAATGTTCATCAGCTCGGGAAGCATCTTCTCCTCCCACGGCCACTTCAAGGCCCATATCCTTGGCTTTCGATACATATTTTTTTATTTTTTCTAGCACAGAGGATCGGGTCGTCTTGAGTTTTGTTGCAATCTGAATGTCAGAAAGGGGTATGGAGAGGTTGACAGTAGTTGTTCCAGAGTGCTTGACTGCTTTTAAATCTTCCTCCGTCATTCTTCCCCATGCAAGGATCCGAGCAGAAAGTCCAAGGGAAAGAATTTTATCGAAGGCTTCCATTTCTACTTTTCCGATCGATGGGGTGCCTGCTTCAATTTCTCTGAGGCCACATTGCGCTAACCGTTTAGCAATCAGAGCCTTTTGATTGGGACTGAAGGCAACTCCTGGAGTTTGCTCTCCGTCTCGTAAGGTTGTGTCAGCTAACAAAATCTTTTTGCTTGTCCCCACGGATAGCTAGAAGCAGAAAGTATGCCATTGGATTTCTCCAGTTTGATTATTAAGACATCCAATAATGTAAAGAATTCGACAAAATATTTTTCTTTTGTCTTTTTTTCAACAGCCAATCCGATGTGTGTCGAACGCTCGGTAGGAGGGACTACTTCCTTATCTTTTCCCATGAATGAGAAGAATAGAGCCTAAAATTTTTGCTTGTTGACTAGAGAACCATAGAGATGGGCAAAGGATGCTTTTATATCGGTTCTACATGTTGGCATAGATGCTGCTCGTAGTAGGAAAACGGCGGTTGCCTGCCAAAAAAACAAAAAAAAAAGGAGGTACAAGTGAGTGGATTAAGGCAGATTGCTTTTTATGGTAAGGGAGGTATCGGAAAATCAACGACTTCTCAGAATACACTAGCGGCGTTAGCCGAGATGGGGCAGCGGATCCTGATTGTCGGATGCGATCCAAAAGCAGACTCTACGAGATTGATTCTACATTCCAAAGCTCAGGATACCATTCTCCATTTGGCGGCTCAAGCTGGAAGTGTGGAAGACTTGGAAATAGAAGATGTAATGAAAATTGGTTACCGGAACATACGATGCGTCGAATCTGGCGGTCCTGAGCCCGGAGTGGGATGTGCGGGTCGAGGTGTCATCACCTCGATTAATTTCCTAGAAGAAAATGGGGCTTATGAGGATATCGATTATGTGTCGTATGATGTTCTTGGGGATGTCGTCTGTGGGGGATTTGCCATGCCTATTAGAGAAAACAAAGCTCAGGAAATTTATATTGTTATGTCTGGAGAAATGATGGCGATGTATGCGGCAAACAATATCTGCAAAGGAATATTAAAATACGCCAATTCAGGTGGGGTAAGACTGGGTGGATTGATTTGTAACGAAAGGAAGACCGATAGGGAATATGACTTGGCTGATGCATTAGCAAAAAGACTTGGCTCAAAGCTGATCCACTTTGTTCCTAGAGATAATGTCGTCCAGCATGCGGAGTTACGAAGGATGACCGTAATCGAATATGCTCCTGATTGTAAGCAAGCAGACGAATATCGGGCTTTAGCTAAAAAAATCCATGAAAACGCAGGGAAAGGAGTAATCCCCAAGCCGGTGACGATGGATGAACTGGAGGATCTGCTAATGGAGTTTGGGATTATGAAAAAAGAGGACGAAAGCTTGATTGGAAAAGCCAAAGTGGAAGAGGAAGCTGCCGTTTGTGTTTGATTGCGACTATGGAAAGTCGAACCCCTCCTTTCTAGAATGTGAGGGGTTCGATGGACCTTATATAGAACAGCTCATTAGAGAGAGCTAAAAACAGACCAAAAGGAGTAGATCTATGAGTTTGACAATAGAAAACGCACAACCAGTGAATGTTAAGGAAAGGAACAAAGCGCTTATCAAAGAGGTGTTGCAAGTCTACCCAGAGAAGGCGGCAAAAAAAAGAGAAAAGCACTTAAATCTTTATGAAGCTGGGAAGACCGATTGTGGCGTAAAATCCAATATTAAATCGCTACCTGGGGTAATGACCATCAGAGGATGTGCTTATGCTGGATCCAAAGGGGTGGTCTGGGGACCAATAAAAGATATGATCCATATTAGCCATGGACCGGTGGGTTGTGGGCAATATTCATGGGCTTCACGTCGGAATTATTATATCGGCACAACAGGCATAGATACCTTTGTGACCATGCAGTTTACGACAGATTTCCAAGAAAGGGACATTGTCTTTGGAGGAGATAAGAAGTTAGCAAAGGCTCTGGAAGAACTGCAGGAACTCTTTCCTTTAAACAAAGGTATTACCATTCAGTCGGAATGTCCTATTGGACTGATTGGAGATGATATTGAGGCTGTGGCCAAAGCTAAAAGTAAAGATTTCGGTGGCAAGACAATTGTACCAGTACGGTGTGAAGGTTTTAGAGGGGTTTCGCAATCTTTGGGTCACCATATAGCCAATGATAGCATCAGGGATTGGGTGCTAGAAAAAATGGCCGGCAAAAAAGAAGAGTTTGTTTCTACTCCTTATGATGTTGCTATTATCGGTGATTATAACATTGGTGGGGATGCTTGGACCTCACGCATCCTTCTTGAAGAAATGGGCTTACGCGTTGTGGCTCAATGGTCAGGAGATGGTAGCTTAAAAGAGCTTGAGAGAACCCCTAAAGTCAAACTCAATATCTTACACTGTTATCGCTCAATGAATTACATCAGTCGGTACATGGAAGAGAAATTTGGGATTCCATGGGTAGAATACAACTTCTTTGGACCAACAAAGATAGCCGAATCGCTGCGGAAGATTGCGAGCTTTTTTGACGATAAAATTAAAGAAGGGGCCGAAAAGGTCATTGCTAAGTATCAACCAATGGTCGATGCGGTCATTGCTAAATACAGACCTAGGTTAGAAGGTAAAAAAGTAATGCTCTTTGTGGGAGGCTTAAGGCCCAGGCATGTCATTGGAGCTTACGAAGATTTGGGAATGGAAGTCATTGGAACTGGCTATGAGTTTGGCCATAACGATGATTATCAGCGGACGACACATTATGTGAAGGATGGCACCCTTATTTATGATGATGTGACAGGCTTCGAATTTGAAAAGTTTGTTGAAGCCCTACAGCCTGATCTAGTGGGTTCGGGAATCAAAGAAAAATATGTTTTCCAAAAGATGGGCTTTCCTTTTCGCCAGATGCATTCGTGGGATTATTCTGGGCCGTATCATGGGTATGATGGCTTTGCGATATTTGCTAGGGACATGGACATGGCAATCAATAGTCCGGTGTGGAAAATGACTGCTGCGCCTTGGAAAACAACGAAATGAAGCTTCCGATTCAGTCTAAAGCTTAACAATAAAGGAGAGGATTATGGAAACGACAGAAAAGACAAAAAGCCAAAATGCCGACAATGTGCTCGATCATTTTAATCTGTTTAGACAACCCCAGTACTTACAGATGTTCGAAAAGAAAAAGTGTGAGTTTGAAAATCCCGTACCTGCTGAAGAGGTTGAAAAAATCAGGGAATGGACAAAAAGCTGGGAGTACAGAGAAAAAAATTTCGCTCGAGAAGCCATATCCATAAATCCTTCCAAAGCCTGCCAACCCCTGGGAGCTATCTTTGCGGCAGTAGGATTTGAAGGAACCCTGCCCTTTGTTCATGGCTCCCAGGGCTGTGTGGCTTATTTTCGAAGCCATTTTAGCCGGCATTTTAAAGAACCCTCCAGCTGTGTTTCCTCTTCTATGACTGAAGATGCGGCAGTCTTTGGTGGACTTAACAACATGATTGATGGGCTAGCGAATTCTTTTTCTTTATACAAACCAAAAATGATCGCTGTCTCCACTACTTGCATGGCTGAAGTGATTGGCGATGATCTCAATGCCTTTATAAAAAATGCAAGGGATAAAGGCAGCATTCCTCAAGACTTTGACGTTCCTTTCGCCCATACTCCATCCTTTGTTGGAAGCCATATTACAGGCTACGACAATATGATGAAAGGGATACTGAGCTATTTTTGGGATGGTAAAGCGGGAACGGTGCCACCACTAGAAAGAAAGCCTGTGGATCGAATCAATATTATTGGAGGTTTTGACCCTTATACGGTAGGCAATATGAGGGAATTAAAAAGACTACTTAGTTTGATGGGGGTTAACTATTTGATTCTTTCTGATAATAGCGATGTTTGGGATACCCCAACCGATGGGACATTCCGAATGTATGATGGTGGAACGAAACTCGCTGAGATTTCTGATGCGATTCATTCAAAAGCTACGGTTTCCATCCAAGGATTTTGCACAGAAAAAACCATCTCTTACATAAACGAGAAGGGCCAACAAACTGTTGTCTTCCATTGCCCAATAGGAGTGCGGGCGACCGATGCATTCCTTATGGAAATCAGTAAGTTGACCGGAAAGCCTATCCCTGAAGAACTTGAAAAAGAACGGGGAAGGCTTGTCGATGCCATCGCAGATTCCAATGCCCATATTCATGGGAAGCGCTTTGCTCTGTTTGGAGATCCGGATATGACCCTTGGTCTTACTGGTTTTCTTTTGGAACTAGGAGCCGAACCAATTCATGTCTTATGTACCAATGGGGGGAAAGAATGGGAAGAAAAAGCTAAAGCTCTTCTAGAGGCTTCTCCTTTTGGCAAAAACTGCAATGTTTATGCTGGCAAAGACCTGTGGCATATGCGTTCACTGCTCTTTACAGAGCCTGTGGATTTTTTAATCGGTAACACGTATGCTAAATATCTCGAAAGGGATACGGGCACCCCCTTGATTCGTATTGGATTTCCTATTTTTGATAGGCATCATCATCATCGCTATCCGATATGGGGCTATCAGGGTGGATTGAATGTTCTGGTGTGGATCTTGGATAAGATCTTTGATGAGATGGATAAAAACACAATCGTTCCTGCAAAATCAGATTATAGCTATGACATAATACGATAAGGATTTCGAATAAAAGGAAAGGCTGCCAAGGAGGCTAGTACAATGACGACGCTATCGGCAAAAATCCAGGAGGTGTTTCAAGAGCCAGCCTGCCAGAAAAACCGTTCCAAATCAGATAAGGAACGGAAAAAAGGCTGTACCAAGATCTTACAGCCTGGTGCTGCAGCAGGAGGCTGTGCCTTTGATGGAGCCAAAATCGCCTTGCAGCCTATAACCGATGTCGTTCATCTTGTGCATGGACCAATAGCCTGCGAAGGAAACTCTTGGGATAACCGAGGGTCCAAGTCCTCCGGCTCCAAGCTTTACCGTTTGGGTTTTACGACAGATATAAACGAAATGGATGTTATTTATGGCGGAGAAAAGAGGCTTTTCAAAGCCATAAAGGAAGTGGTGGAAAAGTACAGACCTCCAGCCGTTTTCGTTTATAACACCTGTATTCCTGCCTTGATTGGCGATGATTTAGAAGCCGTATGCAAGGCAGCCAAAGAGAAATTTGGGATCCCTGTTGTTCCGATTCAATCTCCTGGATTTGCTGGTAGTAAAAACCTTGGTAACAAGTTAGCCGGCGAAGCGTTGTTGGACTACGTTATTGGCACAGAAGAACCAGAAGTGACTACGCCGTATGATATCAACATCATTGGCGAATATAATTTAGCGGGGGAATTGTGGCAGGTAAAACCGCTTTTCGACCGGCTTGGTATACGGATTGCTGCCTGTATATCAGGAGATAGTCGATACAAAGAAATAGCCAGTTGTCATAGGGCCAGAGCAGCGATGCTTGTCTGCTCGAAGGCGATGATCAATATCGCCAGAAAAATGGAAGAGCGCTATGGGATACCTTTTTTTGAAGGATCTTTTTATGGAATCTCCGATATGAGTGAGGCTTTAAGAAACATTGCTATGCTTCTTGTCCAAAGGGGAGCAGAGGAAGAACTATTGGCGAAAACAGAAATTCTGATCAGACACGAGGAACAGAAAGCTTGGAAAAAGTTGGAAACATACAAAAAAAGGTTATCTGGCAAAAGGGTTTTATTGATCACTGGAGGAGTGAAATCTTGGTCTGTTGTTTCGGCTTTGCAAGAAGTAGGGATGGTGGTGGTAGGGACTAGTGTTAAAAAGTCAACGGAAGAAGATAAACAAAGGATTAAAAAAATCATGGGAGAAGAAGCTCACATGATCGAAGAGATGACGCCTAAGGAGATGTATAAGATGCTTAAGGATGCTCAGGCTGACATTTTGTTATCCGGAGGCCGCTCTCAGTTTGTTGCATTAAAGGCGAAGGTTCCTTGGCTAGATATTAATCAGGAAAGACATCATGCCTATGCTGGGTATGAAGGAATGGTCAATTTGGTAGATCAGATTGATAGGACTTTAAATAATCCTATGTGGAATGAGGTAAGAACTCCTGCTCCATGGGACTAACCGATAAAAATTAAGATGGCAACGATTATTCATAGCAAAAAAGCTTGTTCGGTGAGCCCATTGAAGATGAGTCAGCCTATTGGGGGTGCGCTTGCCTTTATGGGAATTAATAGATCGATGCCTGTGCTCCATGGATCCCAAGGTTGTACTGCCTTTGGTCTCGTGCTTTTTGTTCGACACTTTCGTGAGATGATTCCTTTGCAAACTACGGCAATGAATGAAGTCACGACAATCATGGGAGGATTGGAGAATATAGAACAAGCAATCGTGAATATTTACAAGCGAGCCCATCCTGCTCTGATAGGAATCTGCTCGACTGGACTGACTGAAACCAAAGGGGATGATGTGGAAAGTTATCTGAAAATAGTTCGCCAAAGGCATCCGGAGGTTGAGGACTGTCCGCTAGTTTATGTCTCCACTCCGGACTTCGTTGGAGCATTTCAAGATGGTTGGGGCAAAGCCGTTTCGAAAATGATCGAAGTATTAGTTGAAGAATCTTCTGAAACTGTTAAAGGCCAAATTAATATATTAGCCGGCAGTCATTTGTCAGCTGCAGATATCGAAGAAATTAAGGAAATGGTAGAAGACTTTGGGCTTAGAGCTATCATTTTGCCCGATATTTCAGGATCGCTTGATGGGCATGTTCCCGAGGATTTTACCCCTACAACGATTGGAGGGACACCGTTAGAAAAGCTTAAAGAAATGGGTAAATCGGAGGTTACTATTGCCATAGGTGAACAGATGCGCGCTGCTGCGATGGCACTTGAAATCAAAACAGGAGTTCCTTTTTATATTTTCGAAAGACTGACTGGACTAGCTTCAGTCGATCTTTTTATAGAAAGGCTTTCCATCATTGCTCAAAAACCTGTTCCCAACAAATACCGTCGCCAAAGGTCCCAGCTTGTCGATGCCATGCTCGATTGCCAATTTTATTTTGGGGGTCTTACCATTGCCCTCGGTGCTGAGCCTGACCTGTTGTGGGCCATTGGGAATTTCCTTGTCGAAATGGGAGCAAAAATTACCGTAGCGATAACCACCACAGAATCGGTCCTTCTTCCCAATATGCCCTGTGAAACTGTCACCATAGGTGATCTAGAAGACTTAGAAACCATGGCGAAAGATGCAGATCTCATGCTTACCCATTCCCACGGGCGAGGTGCCTCCCGAAGACTGGGAATTCCTCTCTACCGAATAGGACTTCCCATGTTCGATAGAGTGGGAGCAGCCCACCGCTTGAGCGTTGGGTACCGAGGTAGCCGCAACATCCTTTTTGAAATCACCAACTTGCTTATTGAACAGGAAGAAAAAAAAGAAGAAGAGAAAGAACGAACCCATTTTTATACCTCCCTTTCTGGATGAATTATGAAAGTTGCATTTGCTACACAGGATTTGAATCGAGTGGATGCCCATTTTGGGTGGGCAAAAAATATTGTTATCTATGAAGTCTCCCAAGATGGATATCAACATTTACAAACGGTTAGCTTTGATGGAGAACTTAAAGAGGATGGGAATGAGGACAAATTAGAACCCAAGTTGGAAGTCATAAAAGATTGTTCCATCCTCTATGTTGCAGCCATTGGTGGATCAGGAGCTGCTAGAGTAGTAGCCAAAGGAATCCATCCTATAAAGTCTAACAACTGCGAACCAATTAAAGATATTCTTGTCAAACTCCAGCAGATTCTTAATGGGACACCACCTCCTTGGCTTAGAAAAGCGATGAACAAGGGAAGAGAGAAAATTATGAATTTCGAGGAGGAATAATGATGAAACTTAAGGAAGAAAAAATAGACTCGGAGCTTATCAAAGAATTTATCACTGAACTTGTCAACCAATTACGTGCTCAGGATACGTATGGAAATTGGGAGGGGAAAAAAAATGAGGAACTACTAAAAGATTATATTATTGACGCTCAGAAAAGAAAGGAAATTCCCATTATTGGAGATCCTGATCCTGACATTCTATGGCGAATAGAACTATTTTTTAATGCCGTCGCCTTAACAATAGAAAAAAAGACGGGTGTTCTTGTGGTGCCGATGATGAGTATGCATCATGAAGGCTTTGGAAGAGTGGTTCTTTTTGGAGGAAGACTGGTTGTTATCAATAAAACATTGCGGGATGTACATCGATTCGGTTATCCCTCTTTAGAAAAACTGGGAGAAGCAGGGGCAAAATACGCCACCCTTGGTATTGAAATGATTTCACGTTTCCCCGAGGCTGCAAGATTCGAAGGATAATATTGCCTTGTTTTAGTATAAAGCTTTGGAGTGTTTTCCTGGTGGCTGGAGGAGGGAAAATTGAAAGAAAACAGATCTTTGGTATCAGCAAATCATCTTCTAGCTGGATCATCAGAAAAACTAGTAATCGACCCGCAGCGGCATCCGGACGAAGTGCCAAAAGGTTTTATCTAGTAGAATTTGTTTTTCCTCTACTTACCTTTCTTAAAGAGGATAAAAAGAATAGCTGGCATTTCTAGCCTAGTAGTCGTTTTAGCGCATAGAAAAGGCTTTGATCGTTTTGACCATTCTCTATATAGATAAAGTTGAAAAAAATTTTTATCTCAATTCAAGCTATCCTTGATTAAGCACACTAGATCATCCTATGATCACAAAAGAGTAACAATAACAAAATTCTTGTAGCCTTTTTCTTGAATTCTTCAGATGTGCTGTCAAAGTCTTTTTAAATCCTTTTTTTATGACATCACCTTTTACATATCACAGACAGGGTGTTTCTCATCCATGGCATGACATTTCTCCTGGAATAAATGGGTTGCCTTCTCAATTCAATGCAGTGATTGAAGTCTCAAAAGGTAGTTCCAATAAATATGAGTTGGATAAAGAAACTGGGCTTTTACGCTTAGACAGGGTACTTTATTCAGCCGTTTATTATCCGGCTAACTATGGATTTATTCCTCAAACACTGGCAGAAGATAAGGACCCGTTGGATGTTTTAGTTCTTGGGGATGAGCCTGTCTTACCTATGACTTTAGTTCATGCGCGGACAATAGGGCTAATGGTGATGGAAGACCAGGGACAACTGGATCATAAAGTAGTTTGTGTGCTTACAAGCGATCCAGAATACAGTCATTTGAACGATATTCATGAGCTTCCCATCCATAAGTTACGAGTTATTCGACGATTCTTTGAGGATTACAAGGCATTGGAACATAAAAAGGTAGTAGTAGAAGACTTTCTCCCATCTAAGGAAGCCTTCCCAATTATTGAAGAGTCTTTGGAACGGTATAGAAATTGGAAAATGAACAAAAGGAGTTAATTCTACTACAAATTGCCTCTTTTGTTCCGAACGGGGGGTGCCTAGGCTAGAGATGAATCTGTTTAGATGAAATGAATGCTAGCTAAGCAATCTCTAGTAAAATTTTTTTTCTGATCCAAAAGTTTGTTCAAAAGATTGTTTCATACGTTTTCTTTTGACCCTAAAGTATACTTTTAGCTTTATATTGTCGTATGAGTCAGAAAATAATCAATAGGCCTTTGACCATCGGTAAGGTGGCAAATTTGGCTGGGGTTGGCGTGGAAACGATCCGATTTTATGAACGGAAAGGCTTACTACCGAAGCCGGCACGTTCTCTTTCGGGGTACCGTCTGTTCGATCAAAATGCTTTAAAAACGATAAGCTTTATTAAACGAGCTAAGGAACTAGGTTTATCTTTAAATGAAATCAAAGAACTTCTTTTTTTACCTAAAGAAGGGAGCTGTCAAAGAGTTTTGCAGAAGGTGATGATGAAAATAGAAGATCTTGAAAAAAAATAAAAGATCTACGAAGAATAAAAGAGGGCCTTGAGAACTTAGCAAATAGTTGTCAAAAAAATCGAAACAAAGAGCCTTGTCCAATTCTTTCGGCTTTGGAAGATCGTGAAACATGAACACCACGAAACGAGCTCTTCCTTAATTGTGAAACAATCTCTCTTGGTAATTACTAAACTGTTGGAAAGAAGAGAGAGCCGAACCAATGCTCGCGGACATCGACGCTACTATTTGATGAAATTGCCTCCAATCTTGTTTCATGCGTCAATCTTGCAAAACGCTGGACGATTCTCCTATGCCTGACTCATCAGCTACGGCCAGAGAAGTGGATAGAGAGCTCATCAAGGAGCAACAAAACATAGGCTAGCAAAAGGATCAGCTCCGTGTTAACTGGCACAACAGGACAGATGCCCGACATCTTTTTTAAATGAGAGTGCAGCCAGTTTGATGGCTTCACTCATTGTTAGATAGGGATGGAAGGCATCCACTATGTCTTGTATGGTTAATCCATGTCGGATAGCAAGAACGGCCTCCTGAATAAAATCTCCAGCTGCTGCAGCAAGCAAGTGAGCCCCCAGAAGTTTTCCTGTGTTGGCTTCGCTTACAAGCTTAATTAATCCTCTAGTATCCGAGGAAATAATTGCCTTTGGAACCTCTTTGACTGGAAAAATCGTAGTAATGACATTCAATCCTTCTTTTTTTGCTTGAGCCTCAGTTAAGCCTACACTTGCGATCTGTGGATCGGTGAAAGTCACTCGTGGTAGGGATGAAAAATCAATCGATCGTTTAGCTCCAGTAATAGCATTTTCTGCAGCGACTCCTCCTGTAAAAGCGGATACATAAACAAACTGTGGAAACCCTGCACAATCTCCAGCAGCATAAATGTCAGGATTGGTAGTACGTAGAAATGGATCAACAAGAATTTCTCCTCGATTCCCCTTTTTGACTCCTACCTCTTCGAGTCCTAACTCTGCCGTGTTAGGGCTACGACCTGTTGTGACTAGAATTTTCTCCACCCTTAATCCAGTTTCTTTTTCCCCGTTTTGAATAGAAATAAAACAGCCATTTTCTCCCGTTTTTTCAACATAGCGAACTTGGGTGTTTGTAAAGAGTTCAATCCTTTCTTCTTTTAAATATAGGCTAAGTTGCTCTCTTATTTCAGGTTCTTCGCTCATGGCAATTGAGGGGAGGGCTTCAATGATATTCACCTTCACACCAAATCTGGCGAACATCTGTCCAAGTTCGAGTCCTATAGCTCCTCCACCAATTATGGCAAGAGAAGAGGGTAGAGTTTTTAAACTTAAAGCAGTGGTGCTATCGAGAAAGCCTGTTTCTTTTAACCCAGGAATTGGAGGAATAGATGGAGAGGAGCCAGTAGCTAACAGAATTTTTCTTGAAGTATAGGTTTTATTATTAACGATTAGTTGATTGCCAGCCATCAACCTAGCCTTTCCCTCGATAAGAGAAATATTTGGGTAGACATCCAGAAGATGGATGTATTTTTGCATCCGCAACATGCTGACCAGTTTTTCTTTTTGATCGATCAATTGTGCCCAGTCTAAAGGCATATTACAAGATCCTAAACCGGCGAACCGAGGGTTTCTTGCCATTGTGTAAACTTCAGCGGCTCGAATAAGGAATTTGGATGGAACGCAGCCTACATTGACACAGGTGCCTCCAATGACTCCAGATTCAACAATCCCAACTTTTGCTCCTAGTTCACTTGCTTTTATCGCAGCAGCGAAGGCAGCAGAACCTCCCCCCACAATCAAAAGATCATAATCTTTGCCCTTCTCTTCGCTCTCCATTCCTATTGGCATCCGTTTGATGATAGTGCCCTGGTAACCTAATGCTTTGATTGTTTGTAGAACTTCCTGCTCGTTCCATTGCTGGGTAGTAACAAGGCTTGCTCTTTTGGAGCGCCAATCCGTTATCAGAACTTTTTCAATCCCCTGGAGTTTTTGAAGAGCTCTTATAAGATGCGTTGCACAATCTTCGCATTTCATCCCTTCAATCTGGAGAAGAACATTAGATTTCACTGTAGTTAGCCTCCTTCAGCATATTGCTCTTTTTAGAGAATTTAAAGGTTGGACTATAGTCCAGAGTCAACGGAATTTGTAAGGAGGCAATAAAAATAAATTTATCATGCCAAACCCTACAATTAAGCCGACAGAGTGTGTGTTTTATCACAACATTGCTACCAGCTTTTGTACCAATTCTTACACGAAGCTTCTTTTATAAGAGCGAAATCAACGAATCTCCAGAATCGATGTAATGGGTTGGCAAGCAACACCAATAAAAGAGAAGACAAAGAAAAGTTGCGTCATTCAAGGGAGAAGAATTGGCACAGCTTTTGCTAGAATGCTTAAAAAAATAAAGGAGGTACTCGATGACTGCTGCTTTGACTCAAACTCCAAAAGCAAAGAATTTTCAGCGTTTGAAAGCCTTGGGACTTTCCGTTACTTCCACTATTCAGCATCAAGGATGCGGTTCGAAGGGAGGCAGCGGAAAATCGAGTTGTGGCTCTGGAGCGGGAGCAGGAGATCTTCCAGAGGAAATTTGGGAAAAAGTAAAAAATCATCCCTGTTATAGCGAAGAAGCACACCATTATTATGCGCGAATGCATGTGGCTGTGGCGCCAGCATGTAATATTCAATGCAATTATTGCAACAGAAAGTATGACTGTGCGAATGAAAGCCGACCAGGGGTGGTAAGCGAAAGGCTTACCCCAGAAGAAGCAGCTAAGAAGGTTTTGGCTGTTGCCTCACTCATTCCTCAGATGACTGTTCTTGGGATAGCAGGTCCAGGAGATCCTTTAGCCAATCCGGATAAGACATTTAAAACTTTTGAACTTGTAGCAAAGAAAGCTCCAGACATAAAGCTTTGTCTCTCAACCAACGGACTAGCATTACCAGAGTATGTAAAACGAATCAAGGATTTCAATGTGGATCATGTAACCATTACGATCAATATGATAGATCCAGAGGTGGGGGAGAAAATTTATCCCTGGGTGTTTTATAAACATAAAAGGTATAAAGGCAAAGAGGCAGCGAAGATTCTTTCGGAAAGGCAGTTAGAAGGATTAGAGATGCTTACGGCTGAAAAGATCCTTTGCAAGATCAACTCCGTGATGATCCCTGGGATTAACGACGAACACCTAATAGAGGTTAACAAAGCTGTGAAATCACGTGGAGCGTTTCTTCATAATATCATGCCCCTTATTTCGGCACCTGAGCATGGAACATACTTTGGATTGACAGGACAGAGAGGGCCGACAGCACAGGAATTGAAAGCTCTGCAGGACAAATGTGAAGGACAGATGAACATGATGAGGCATTGCAGGCAATGCCGTGCTGATGCGGTAGGATTGCTTGGGGAAGATAGGAGTAGTGAATTTACCAAAGAGAAGATCGCCTCCATTGAGGTGAATTACGATATGGAAACGAGAAAAGCTTACAAAATGCAAGTCGAGCAGGAAAGGCAAATGAGAGTGGCGGAAAGAGAGAAGGAATTAAAAGAAATAGCTAAAGAAAATAGTGAACTGAAGATTTTGGTTGCGGTCGCCACGAAAGGTGGGGGAAAAATCAACGAGCATTTTGGGCATGCTAAGGAATTCCAAATTTATGAGCTTAGTACGAAAGGCTCGAAATTCATCGGTCATCGTAGAGTCGATCTCTATTGCCAGGGTGGTTATGGAGAAGAAGATGCGCTTGAAACCGTTATTCGGGCTATAAGGGATTGTGTTGCTGTGTTTGTAGCAAAAATAGGATCTTGCCCGAAAGAAGCTTTAGAGAAGGCTGGCATAGAGACCGTTGACGGTTTTGCTTATGAATATATCGAAAAGGCCGCTCTGAGTTATTTCAAAGAGTATCTTAGAAAGGTCAATGCTGGATTGATTCATCCAACCAAAAAAGAAGATGCTCTTATTCGACAGGGGGCATTAGTGACTTTGAATTAAAACTGATGAACAAAAAGGAGAAAAAGTATGGCATATAAGATCGTTGCATCCCAATGTACAGGATGTTCTGCTTGTGAACCGGAGTGCCCAAATGGTGCTATTTATGAAAAAGAAGGCATTTTCGCCATAGATCCTGAAAAATGCACAGAATGTATAGGGTTTTTTGATGAACCGCAATGCGTATCTGTCTGTCCGGTAGACAATACTTGTGTGATTGATAAAAGCCGCCCACGATACAAAGCCAAAAAATAGCTATGAAAATATCGATTACACCCAAGGCAAAACAATTTATTAGTCGGATGATCCGGATGTGTGGAGGGACAAAAAGTGCGGGCATGCGATTGATTGTTGGAGAAGGAGGCTGCTCAGGGTTTACTACGGACTTTAGCGTTGTCGAGGAGCCACAGCAATCCGATACCACATGGGAGGATGGTGTTAGGCTCTTTATTCCAAAAGAATGCCTTCCTTACTTTGAAGAAGCCATCGTCCATTTTGTTGAGACTCCCACTGAGACTAGACTGATTGTGCTATCAGGAAGGAAAAATAATAATAGCTGTAGCTGTTCCTCTCTCCCTCCAGATTAGTCCAATGGATAAAACCCCATATGGATGAGTTTTATCTGAGTGAAGGACATCAAAGGAAAGAGGCACAGGCCAAAAGCAAGGAAATCGTATGCGAAGCTGCTGCTCAAATGATGTGGATGCTTATGGTATTCCAGAAGATTATTGGGGAGAGCTGGTGGAGGAAGCTGCTAGGGAGCTGAAAGAGGCTGCCAAAGCATATCCCAACAAAGAAAAAGTACTCTTTCATTTATATAAGGCCTTTGAAAAGGCTGGTAAGCATATTACCGTTCTGATTGGCTTCTACCGGTTTTACTTTTATCAGAGTGATCTGTTGCAGTCTATATATTGGGGAAGATTGTGTATGGAGGAAACAGCAAAAAAATTGAGGATAAATGAAAACTGGATGGATTTGACTGAAGATCAGATAGAAATGTTAAAATGCGCTGACAATCCTCTGGTTGATCTCTACTTAAGAGCTTTTCATGCTGTGGCCTATCTGCTTGGGCGAGCGGGCAATAAAGAGGAAGCCTTAAAAATGCTCCAATTATTAACCAAAATTGATGTAACGAGTCAAATAGGTGCTAGTAGGCTAGCGAATATTCTTAAAGGAGAGGACAATCAGTGAAAGATCTTTCGAAAGAATGTTTAGATTGGGAAGGGAAGCCAGTTGACTGCACCCAATGCCCTCATAAGGAATTAAAATCTAGGGGCAAATGTAGGAAAGGGGAAGCATGTATTCAGGATAGGTATGCGAAAAGAATTGAACGCTTTTTCGAAAGAAATCCAACCTTGGCTACTAGTTATTTGATGCATCCCTATTTTGAAATTCGGGCAATTGCTCTGAGGCATGTCGATGGGCATCATCAAATTCGGATGTCGATGGATCCCGACGATACGGTGAGAATGAGTGCTGCTTACTATGTACCCAAAAAGTTTCTCCTCCGATTGCGTTTTGATAAGAGCCGGGATGTGCGTATTAGGGCTGCTGGATTATTGGAGGGGTTGGATCTTGTCCCGATGCTGATTGATCCCGATTATTATGTTAGACAGATAGTTGCTAGAAAAATTCCGGTCGAATGGTTGATTTTTATGGTTTCAGATCCTGAAGCTGCCGTACGGATTGAGGTTGCCAAGAGAATAGGGGAAGAAGGATTGAACATCCTTGCCAATGATTTGAACGAAGAAGTCAGGCTGACGGTTGTCTCTAGACTAGACTCGAATGAATTGAGCCGATTTATCAATGATCCTAGCTGGAAAGTAAGATTTGAAGTAGTGCGGAGAATTCATCCTGCTTCTTTACAGATTTTTTGTCAAGACCAGGATTCCTTTGTGAGAGAATTTGCTAAGCTTCGAATGGAAGAGCTCTATGGCCAAACACAAAACAATCAGTTGAAAAAAGGATGGGGAAAGAAGAAAGACGATGAAAGAGAAGGACATCAATGAGCTTGATGGCCCGCCTGTATTTGAGTTTGGCCAAAAGGTTAGGAGTAGAAAAAATATTCGCAATGATGGAACATTTCCTGGAAAAGAGATAGGAGAAATTCTGGTTAAAAAAGGGGAAATTGGTTATGTCAGCAGTATTGGGACCTTTCTTCAAAAATACTATATTTATGGGGTTGATTTTATCGAAAGAGGCTATCTGGTCGGAATGAAGGCTGAAGAATTAGAAAGAGTCGATGAAGACGGTAACAAAGAGGGATAGGGTCTATTTAGATTACAATGCCACTACCCCGCTTTTAGAGGAAGTATATGAGGCGATGCTTCCCTGGCTAAAAGACAAATTTGGTAATCCTTCAAGCAGTCATCGAGAAGGCAAGGAAGCCAAAGAGACCCTGTTTCATTGCCGAAAGAAAATTGCAGAGTTTCTTGGAACAAGGACGGAAGAAATCATTTTCACAAGCGGTTGTACAGAAAGCATTGGATTGGCTTTAAGGGGTGTTTTGTTGGGTTCAGCGCACAAAAATAAAATTGTCATTTCCGCTGTTGAACATCCGGCCGTTTTCAGTCTTGTGAAGCTCTTAGAAAAAGAAAGTGTCCAGTTTTCTATCCTGCCTGTTGAAAGAGATGGTTCGCTTAATCTTGAACAACTGGAAAAATCTCTGGATGGCTCTGTTGGGATTCTTAGCCTTCTATGGGCTAATAATGAAACAGGGGTTCTTTTTCCTATTGAACAGATCAGCCGAATGGCCAAAGCCAAAGGGATACTTTTTCATGTGGATGGTGCTCAGGTCGTGGGTAAAATAAAGATCCGTCTAGCAGAGCTTGGTATAGATTTGTTTTCATTTTCTGCCCATAAATGCTATGGGCCGAAGGGCGTTGGAGTGCTTTATGTAAGAAAGGGAGTTTCTCTTACCCCTTTGATTCCTGGACATCAGGAAAGAAATAGAAGAGGCGGAACGGAAAATGTTGCTGGTATTGTGGGAATGGCGAAAGCCTGTGAACTTGCAGAATCAAAGATAATGCGGGAGAGTGGTCGGATTCAAAAATTACGTGACTGGATGGAACAAAAAATTGAACAGGAATTACCTGGGATTGTGATAGTGGCAAAAAATAATAATCGAATTTGGAATACATCTAACATCATTTTTTCAGGAACCGACTCTGAAGAGCTATTGAATTATCTTGACCAGAAGGGGATTGCTGTTTCTACAGGCTCAGCTTGTATGAGCGGCAGCCAAGAACCTTCGCATGTGCTTTTAGCTATGGGATTTGATCGAAAAGAAGCCTCTTCGGCTTTAAGAATTTCTCTGGGTTTTGAAACGACTCAAGAAGAAATTGAAATTTTTCTTCAAGCCCTTTTCTCTTTTTTTAGTGTAGAAGCTTTCAGTAACGCAGCGAAGTGAAAAAAGAGCAGCCTTCAATGCCCCTATAAATGGCATAATAGATGCTCAGTATTTGAAAGAAGTTTATGATGATGGATATATGTCTACAAAATCAACTTTTAAAAAAGAAAGACTGTAATATTCCTTACAATCTTCTACAACTCTTGAAGAAGAGCGTTGGTTATGTTCTATCGAAATTTGGTTCTGCAAATAGTGATCCATTCATTCCTGGTCTTGGTTTGCCAAAAGAAGAACTGTCAAAAATGGCAGTTTTTTTTGAAATGAGTCTGATTGGTTCCAAGGATGGCAACTTAGGGACCTATCTAGAGCTGTACGAAGAACACAAAATGCTTGTTCAATTGTTTCTTCGTTATCGCAATTATTTTGGGGAGGTATCCCTGTGGATAGCCCACCTTCTTGCAACAGCCTCACTAGGAGACAATCATCTTTGGCAGGATCTTGGCTTAGAGAGTAGAAAGGAGCTTGGGGCAATCTTAGAAGCTTTTTTTCTTCCTCTTTTCAGCTCCAATAGGGAAGATATGCGCTGGAAGAAATTTTTTATAGAAAATTATGCGAAGAAGAGGGAATCTTCGTATGTAAGGCTCCAAATTGTAAAGACTGTTCAGATAGACCGCTTTGTTATGGTCCAGAATGAAAAACAATGCAATCATATAGAAAGGAATAGCTTATGAGTACTGGTTATGTGTTTGAGGATAAGATAGTAGAAGTAGAATGGCTTGCACAAAATTTAAATTCTCTTGCTCCGGATATTCGGATTATTGAAAGCAACGAAGACGTGTTGCTTTATGATACGGGACATATTCCTGGTGCCGTACATATTGATTGGCGCAAGGATTTGCAAGACCCAATTATTCGCGATTATATTTCTGCGGAAAAGTTTGCTGAACTTTGTTCCCGTAATGGCATAACTCCGAATACGATCTGTATATTTTATGGGGACAAATCTAACTGGTGGGCTTGTTATGCGCTGTGGGCCTTTGAATTGTTTGGACATAAAAAATCGAAAATCCTTAATGGGGGCCGGGACAAATGGATTAAGCTTGGTCTTCCACTAACAAAAGAAAAACCTTTTTTTGAAAAGACTCATTATCCAGTCCCCTCTAAAAGAATGGATGAAGACATTCGGATCTTTTATAATGGTGTGCTCGATTTTTTAAAGGCGAAGGGTCCGCTGATTGATGTACGCAGCCCAGGAGAATACTCTGGAGAGCTTCTTCACATGCCTGAATATCCACAAGAAGGGGTGCTACGGGGAGGTCACATTCCAGGAGCCAAAAGTGTTCCTTGGAAAACGGCTGTGAAAGAAGACGGCACATTTAAATCCGTTGCTGAGCTGCGTGAGATTTATGAAAAACAAGCTGGATTAGATCCTGAAAAAGAAACAGTCGTGTATTGTCGCATTGGCGAACGTTCTAGCCATACCTGGTTTGTATTGAAGTATTTATTGGGTCATAAAAATGTAAAAAATTATGACGGTTCTTGGACGGAATGGGGGAACAAAGTGGGTGCTCCAATAGAGCGCTGAGTAAAGAATTAGTTCACATTTCTCTTTTTCCATACCGTGAGTTTTGATGCTTGAACTACCTCAAGGCGATGATTTGCCAGTTGGTGAGGAAGGCAGACATCTTTTTGCAGGCAGTAGAATTGTCATGTCATTTTTAGCAGGCACCTTCTCTGCAAGCCACCGGACCTTTCTCTATTTAGAATTTTTTGATTGCTATCCCGTATTTTTTCAGAGCATAACCAAGTTGCCTGGGGGTAATGTTTAGCAGGCGTGCTGCTTTAGCTTGTACCCAACCACATTTTTCCATTGCTTGGATGATTTTTTCCTTAGGATCATCAGATACCAATGGACTGTAAAAAGAAGGTCTATGGGTTTCTTCTTTGTGAAAAGTCTCTTCGGTAGAAGAGACGATGGGGGTGGAGATCACATGTAAATCTTTTTTCCATAAAATGGGCGAAGAACATTGGTTTCTACGGCAGGCAACGTCCACTTCTTCAATCCAGTTATTCTTTGAATTGGTTGCGGCTCTTTCTAGACAATTTTCTAATTCCCTTACATTCCCTGGCCAATGACAATTGATTAAAAGATTAAGGGCTTCAGGAGTAATTTTTAATTTTCTATTCAACTCCCTCCCAATTTTGTTCAAAATGTGCTCGGCCAACAGGGGGATGTCTTCTTTTCGTTCTCGTAAAGGCGGCAGAAAGATAGAAACGACATTTATCCGAAAATAAAGATCGGCTCGAAATTCTCCTTTAAGCACAGCATCTTCAAGATTTTTGTTCGTGGCCGTGATGACCCTAACATCCACTCGAATCGTTTTGTTTCCTCCTACTCTTTCAAATTCTCTTTCTTGGAGAACCCGTAGCAGCTTCACTTGAACTGCCGGTGATATATCCCCTATTTCGTCCAGGAATAAGGTGCCACCATGGGCCAGTTCGAACCGACCTTTTCTTTCGAAAAGGGCGCCGGTAAAAGCTCCTTTTTCATGACCGAAAAGTTCTGATTCAAGCAGGGTTTCTGGCAGAGCAGAACAGTTTACTTTAATGAAAGGCCCCTCTTTTCTAGGACTGAGATAATGAATTGTTCGGGCAATCACCTCTTTTCCTGTGCCGCTTTCTCCACGAAGTAAAACAGTAGAACGAGAGGGAGCTACATGATAGACAAGATCTAGCACGGCTTGCATCTGCTTGCTCTGTCCTATCACTCCATTGGCATTTCTTGTCTTCAATGAGTCGGGTTTATAACGATAAAAACTAGCTTCTGACTTCTCTTGAGTCTCTTGAGACAAAGAGCCGCCCATGCAGAGTTTTATTTTTTGACCAAAAAGATTAGCAGCTAAACTAAGAACTTGAGTAGTTTCTGATAGGGAGTCAAGCGCTGATTCCCTTTTTCTTTCACAAACCAAAACGCCTAAACATTCTCTTTCGGATCGGATTGGGATGCAAAAAAGAGAAAGAGGGTTTTCTGAGCACTCATTGGGCTTGATTTCCTCGTTGGAGTAAAGCTCTGCATAGAGATCAGGAATGACGACAGGAAACCCATTTTTAAAGATCTGTTCAATAAAGGATTGGTAAAAAGAAATATGCTCCTGGGGATCGAATATTCCGTAAGAGGCTAAAAGCTTAGGATTTTGACCTTCTTTGATAAATATGACCGTTCTTAGCAATTTTAGATGTAAACTTAAAATTTTTAAAGATTCTCTTAATAACTTTATTAATTGAAAATGTGAAGAAGCTAGTATTTTGCTGACTTCATAGATGGCAACCAATTCACCATTTTTTTTCATGATTCTTGAATTCGATTAGGGAGCTTTCTTTTTTTAAAGCAAAGGCTGTGCCATATAAATTGTCATAATTACTCAACCAAGGATACTCAATTTTTAGAAACGCAAGTTCATTCGAATGGGCACCTTTGGCATGGTTCATGCTCAAAAAAAGAAAAAGGAGAACATATGAAAGGAACTTCGGAAAAAAGTGCCCAGGACCTTTTGGACAATGCATCTGAAAACCAAAGTCAGAAAATTGAACTGACAGAAGCAGCCGTACAAAAAATAAAATCCTTAATTGAGGAAGAGCAGGACAAAGAACTCAAGCTAAGAATTTTTATTACTGGAGGTGGCTGCTCAGGCTATCAATATAATTTTGCCTTTGATCGAGAGATCGAAGAAGGAGACATCCTTTATGAAATGGGAGGGGTTTCTCTTGTCATCGATCCACAGAGTCACCTTTACTTGAGAGGGGCACAAATTGATTATGAGGAAAATCTCGAGGGAGCCCGTTTTGTCATACATAATCCAAATGCGGGATCTACCTGCAGCTGCGGATCTTCATTTTCAGCAAATTGTACTCCATAAGTTCAAACAAAAAAAGGGAGGTGATTGACATGGCTATTTCCATAACCCAAAGAGCCCAGGAGAAGCTTGCGAAGGCGTTGTTAGGGAAAAAAGATATTGTCGCCTTAAGACTGGCAGTGGTGCGTTCGGGCTGTGCTGGTTTTTCCTATCAAATGGATTATGTTCGACAGGTTGAATCTGACGATACCGTGTGGGATTTTCCTGGGGGAAAACTAGTGGTGGATAAGGAATCTTTCCAACTGCTCGATGGTCTTGTGCTTGATTATATTAAGGATCCTTTTAAAGAAAGGTTCGTTTTTAATAATCCGAAGGCGACAGGAAGTTGTGGCTGTGGAGAAAGTTTTAGTGTGGCGAAGTGAGATGGGGAAAACAAAATTGTTTGTTTTTCGACAATCGCACTTTCATAACTAAAAGAGACTGAGTCAAGCTTAAGGATGTGGTTTGAGTATAGGGGGTTGTTTCTTAATGGAGAAAGGGAAAAGTTTTTCTCTTTAGCTTAAGTTGGCATCTTCCTTGCTATCAAATAACTAAGAGAAATCTACTATCGATGAAAATAATGCTTAGAAAGAAGGAAGCTGGGGAAATAACAATTTATATCGCAAAAAAAGATTTGGAGGAACCGATCATCAGCTCTGACAAAAAAGAATTGTTTGGAGGCATTGTTACTCTTGCCAATGGGATGAAATTTCTGCTGCCTGAAATGCCTCCAGATACAAAATTGCCTATAACACTGGAAGCGCGCAAAATTGAAGGCTAAAAATTGGGCTTTCTATTTCTTGAGAAAAAAATAATGAGGGCAAAATCGATAAAGTTTTCCGATCCTGATATGACCAATCAAGAGCTGGAGGTGTTGTATCGAATCCTTAGCTCAAATGAGCTTAGCGAAGGATCCGAAATAGAATCATTTGAAAGAAGTTTTGCCCAGTATGTTAGAAGAAAATTCGGGGTCAGTTTTTGCAGTTCTAAAGTTGCTTTTTTCCTTTGTTTGAAGGCTCTTGGCTTAAAGAAAGGGAGTGAAGTTATTCTTTCAGCTGCTTCATGGCGGGACCTTGGTCAGGTCCTGCTTTGGGCAGAGCTTACCCCGAAGTATGTGGACATCGATTATTGGTCAATGGCAATTGATCCAGCAAAAATAGTAAAAGCTCTGAGCCCAAAGACCAAAGCACTCGTTGGGTTGAACCCTAACGGCCATCCTGCCAATTGGCCTGAACTAGAAAAAATAGCAAAAGAAAATTCTCTCTATCTGATAGAGGATGCGACTGAATCGATTGGATCGGCTTATCAAGGGAAAGTTGTTGGTTCCTTTGGGATACTATCGATTTTCGATTTTTCACAACCTTCAGCTCTTGTGACAGGCAGGGGAGCCATGGTGGTGACAGATTCAGAGGAGCTAGCTTTTCACCTTAGAATGATGAGAGAGAGAACGGCGGAGGAAAGAAAATCAGTTGTCAAATCAAGACTACCTTCTTTAGGTTGTTCGATGAGTAATCTAGAGGCAGCTTTGGGATTAGCTCAATTGAAAAGAATCGATAGTATTTTACAAAAAAGAAAGGATGTAGAAGCATTTTACACACAGCTCCTCTGTGGCTTTGAGGGAATAAAAGATCCCTATGTTTCACCAGAAGCTACGGAGGTCCATTGGTTTTCTTATGTTGTGCATTTGGGTACAAGGTTTTCCCGATCAAGCAGAGATGCTATTATTGAGGATCTAAAACGGGAGAATATAGAGGCTTTTCCCTATTGTTATCCTTTACATATCTCTAGTTGGGCAATGGAAAGTGGAGTACATAAGGGGATGTTGCCGATGACCGAACGAGTAGCCGATAGAACCATCGCTTTGCCTTTCCATGGACTGCTAGATTTTGAACAAGTTGCTTGTATCGTCAAGACCCTTAAGGATGCGTCCCTGAATGTAGGGGCAGGAGCGGCTATTTATTGAAAAGAGAGCTACTATGGATGAACGACCTATTATAGTTCATGTGCGATTTGGGCCTGATGGTGGAGTAAGGGAGATTTCTGAAAGACCATTCAATGTATCTGCACAAGACTGGTTTTACTTTCTTTGGGGAAAAGCTGGGGATAAATTCCAAGCTTTGTCCGGTGGGAGAGGTATTTTTAGGCTTTCGAAGGAATATTTAGAAGAGCTGAAAAAAGAAAAAGAAACCGATGGAAAATGAAACGAACAAAATTGAAAGGGATCTGGAAGAGATTGTAGCGTTTATTGCATTGGGAAAAGTCATTCCCTTCCTTGGCCCGGGTATTTTAGGATTTAGCAAAAACGCAGAATCTGTCCCTCAGAGTCCTGAAATGCTAGCTGACAGACTAGCTGGATTGGTTGCGGTCCCTTCCAGAATAAGAAAAAACCTTTGGAGTGCCAGCCAGTACATTGAAAATTATAGGCATAGAAAAACATTAAAAGCTCTTTTAAGCCAGATATTTGATGTTGATTTGGAACCAAACGATCTGCAACGGTGGTTGGCTCGAATCCCCCAACTTCCCCTGGTGGTGGATGTTTGGTATGATGCTTCTTTTAGCGTTGCTTTGAAAGAAGAAAAACAATCTTGGGGACAGATTCAAGGAGTAAGTCAGGCAGAATACCCTGGGAACTGGGTAAAAGCCTACGATTGGAAAGATAGGGAGGTTGGAATGGATGCAGCCTTAGCATGGCAAACCGTCCTCTATAAACCACTAGGCTCAGTAAAACCTCAAAAAAATTTCATAATATCTGATTCAGACTATGTTGAAGTCTTGACAGAAATAGACATCCAGACTCCTATTCCCGATCTGATAAAGGAATTAAGAAAAGACAGGCATTTTCTTTTTTTAGGTTGCCGCTTCCAAAGCCAAATCGAAAGGACATGGGCCAGGCAGATCATTAAAAGATCTTCTGCTGTCCACTGGGCGGTTCTTACTAGTCCCCTAACAAAAAACGAAACGCGGTTTCTTATCGAACAAAACATAAAACAGCTAGATCTGCCATTGGATGTTTTTGCTCGTAAACTTTTTGCTTACCCCTCTTTAGCTTTGCCTTTGTCGTAATGGGGTATAGATCCAGGCCTAGGCTAAAATGTAAGAAAATTAACAGAAATGAAAGGTCTTGTTTCGCATGCCAATTTTCTCCCAGAGAGACATTCAGAAAGAAACTCTTGGCATGATAACTGCTAGAAAACTCAGAAAGAACAGGAAGTGCAATGGCTGAAGCTATTTTGAAACAGATGGAAAAACTCGAGGCAGCCGAAGATTTCTTTAAATTGTTTGAAGTCCCCTATGATCTAAGAGTGCTTAGGGTCTATAGGCTCCATATCCTTCAAAGATTTCATGATTATATCGCTGCGGCCTCTTTAGATATCTCTTCGAAAACGGATGAGGAGATTAAGCAGTCTTATGCTGAACTCCTTGCTAGGGCCTACGAAGATTTTGTCCATTCTAATGCTCAGAATGAAAAGGTTTTTAAAGTATTTAAAGAGCAGGGGAAGCATCTGCCACAGAAAGCCATTCAATTCGTATCCATTGATACATTGGTTGGGAAGGAGAAACTCAAAAGGAAAACACAATAAAGAAATGTTTTTATGCATGTAGTCATTCTTGTAAAACAAGTTCCAGATTCAAGCCAGATTAGAGTCCATCCTCAAACAGGAACGATTATGCGCCAAGGCGTACCGGCAATCCTAAATCCATATGATCTGTTTGCTCTAGAGAAAGCTTTGGAATTGAAGGATGCCTATGGCAGCTTTTTGACGGTTCTTTCCATGGGGCCTTTACAGGCAGAGGCAGCGTTGAGAAAAGCCCTTTCTTATGGAGCCGATGAGGCGATCCTTTTGTCGGATAGAGCCTTTGCGGGATCCGATACACTAGCCACTTCTTATGCGTTGGCAGCGGCGTTAAAAAAAATCGATTCCTACCGGAAAATCGACATCGTTTTTGCTGGCAAGCAAACAATTGATGGGGATACAGGCCAGGTTGGACCAGGAGTGGCTAGACGACTTGGATTGCAACTGTTGACCTATGTCCAAGAAATCAAGCATATCGATTATGAAAAAAGGAAGGTTTTGGTACACCGAAAAAGTGAAAAGGGCATTCAGGTTGTCTCATCACAATTACCCTGTTTGATGACGATTCTTGATGGCAAAAGCTCTATCCGTTATGCCTCCTTACCCAATATGATTCGTGCTGCTAAAGCACCTATAAAAATATGGAATAGGATGGATGCAGGGATTGAAGATATCTCAAAGATAGGTCTTAAGGGATCCCCGACAGTGGTAGGCAAAGTATTTGCTCCTCAAAGTGCGAGAGGTCCAGCGGAAAGGATTGAAGGGGATGAGCCAGAGGCGCTGTGTTCTATTCTATTAGAAAAGCTTATTGAAAAATATCCAGAACTGGGAAAAGAAGTCCTACAACAAATCCACTAGCCAAAGAAAATGAAAGAGGAGGGAAGAGACGAAAGAAGAGGGTGGGAAGGCATACTAGGGCTTTAAAAGAAGTAAACAGTGCAAGGAAGATGAGGTTATGAGTGAGATTGAGGAGAAACCAAAAAATCAGAAAAGAAAGAAGGTTAGTCTAGATCCAAGACTTTCTGAATACAGAGGCATCTGGGTCTTTATCGAACAGGAAGAGGCAAAGGTGCATCCTGTGGGTTGGGAACTATTAGGGAAAGCTCGCGTTTTAGCTAAATCTTTAGGGGTCGAAGTAGGCGCTGTTGTCTTTGGTGGTAACCAGGCAGTGGTCGATACAATTAGTAATGATGCTATTGCTTATGGTGCGGATATCGTCTATCAAGTTGTTGATCCTTCTCTTTCTGATTACCGCAGCGATCCGTTTACAGAGTGCTTGGTGCAATTGGTCAAAAAATATAAACCCGAAATTCTTCTGCTTGGGGCTACCGCTCTGAGCAGAGATTTAGCTAGCAGTGTGGCTACGTTCCTTGAAACGGGGCTGACTGCGGACTGCACAGAGCTGACTATAGACCTAGAAAATCGAAGTTTAGAAGCAACAAGACCGACTTTTGGAGGTAGCCTCCTTTGCACAATTTTAACCCTTAATTACAGACCGCAAATGGCAACGGTAAGACCTGGAGTCTTCCCTATCCCTTTGCCTAACACCGACAGGAAGGGAATGATTATAAGGGAGCAGATACAGTTTAACGAAGCCAACTTTGTTACGAAAGTCTTAGGCTTTATTCCTGATCCCTACAAGGCTTCTGAGAAGCTGTCACGAGCTGATGTTGTAATTGGAGGAGGAAGGGGATTAAAACAGGCGAGCCATTTTTCTCTTTTAAGAGAACTTGCTATGCTATTAGGTGGGGAAGTGGGAGGCACAAGACCAGTGGTTCAAGCTGGTTGGTTGGAAGCCGAAAGGCAAATAGGGCAAACGGGTAGGACCATAAGGCCCAAAGTCTATATAGCCGTAGGAATTTCTGGTGCCGTACAGCACCGAGTAGGAATAGAAAAAGCAGGAACGATTGTTGCTATTAATAATGATCCGAACGCTCCAATTTTTGACTATGCAGATATTGGCATTGTTGGAGATTTCCTTGAAATCATTCCTGCTATGATTCGGGTTCTGAAAAATAAAATTTCCTCAAAGTACGACTGCCTAAAGAAACAAGGGGTTTGAAAGGCTGAAGAGCTATGAAAGAAAAATACGATTGTATCGTTGTTGGTGCGGGACCAGGGGGAACGGCTGCCGCCTATACATTAGCTAGCAATGGACTCAATGTGATCCAGTTGGAGCGTGGGGAATATCCCGGTTCAAAGAATGTGCAAGGAGCAGTGTTATATGCCAATTCTCTGGAAAAAATTATTCCAGATTTTCGAATGGATGCTCCACTGGAGCGTTTTCTTGCCGAACAACGGGTGTGGATTATTGACAAAGATGCCTATGTTGGGACTACTCACCGGACAGCTGCATTGAATTGGGACAATGCAGATAGGTATACCATTTTGCGTGCGCCATTTGACAGATGATTTTCGAAAAAGGCACAAGAAGCAGGAGTGCTTTTGATTTGTGAGACGACAGTGATTGATCTAATTAAAGAAAAGGAGCGGGTGGTCGGAGTAAGAACAGACAGAGAAGATGGAGAGCTATATGGGGAAGTGGTTATACTGGCGGATGGGGTTAATTCGATGCTCGCAAGGAAAGCGGGATTCAGAAAAGAGATAGTGGCTAAAGAAGTTGCTCTTGGGGTAAAGGAAACCATTTTTATTCCCCAAGAAATTTTAGAAAACCGGTTTGGCCTGGTAGATAATCAAGGGGTTGCTATTGAAATGCTTGGAGCCATTACTCGAGGAATGCTTGGTACAGCTTTTCTTTATACTAATAAAGAATCTATATCCATTGGGATTGGTTGTTTATTGGCCGATTTAAAGAAAGAGAAAATCCACCGTTTGAACTGCTAGAGTCTTTGAAAAACCATCCGGCAGTCAAACCATTGATCGTTGGCGGAGAGGTGAAAGAATATTCGGCTCATTTGATTCCAGAGGGAGGATATCATGCAATGCCACAAATTTATGGGGAAGGCTGGATGATCGTTGGTGATGCAGCCATGTTTGTTAATTCTATTCATAGAGAAGGGTCGAATCTGGCTATGGAATCAGGGAGGTTGGCTGCCGAAACGGTTATTGAAATTAAAAAGAAAAAAGAAAGATTTAATAAGGAGAATTTGGCTCTCTATAAAGAAAAACTCGAAAAGAGTTTTGTTCTGAAGGACCTCAGGAAATACAAGAATTTTCATGCTGTGATTGGGAAAAATCGACATTTTTTGACCACTTATCCAGAAATTATGAATGTTTCTCTGTTCTCTCTTCTTAAAGTGGATGGAGTAGATAAGAGAACGAAGGAAAAAGAGACGATCAAGAATATCCTAAAGAGAAGATCGGTTTCAGGTATTCTTCAAGACGCAATTCAGCTATGGAGGGCGACAAGATGATTCAGATTGAGGAAAAACTCTACCAGAATCGCTATCGAGTGGATGAAGGCAGGCCTCATATTAAGATAAAGAATCGAGAAACCTGCACACTCTGTTATGACAAAAGTTGTACTGTGCTTTGTCCAGCCGGCTGCTATAGGAAGAATGAGACCGAGGAAGTGACATTGATTACTGACGGCTGTCTGGAGTGTGGAACTTGTCAGATCATCTGCGTGGAGCATAAAAATATCCTATGGGAATATCCTAGAGGTGGCTTTGGGATCCTCTATAAGTTTGGATGAACTCTGCCAGAGACTTTGTGACAAAGTATCGTCCTAGCAGGTTCGATGGTGGTGCTCTCCCACGGCTGCATGCAATCTTGCCAAAGTCTGCACCAACTTAGAAGCGTAACTGATCGAGAAAGACGGCGAGGACGGTCGCTTCCACTGCTTGGTAGAATCCCCGCCCAAAGTCGCCGTCCTACTTCCCCTTAAAGTTATAGCTGCGCGCCCGTTCCATGGTGTGGTTGCGCACTGAGTCGTTGGTTCTAAATTGTAGAAAATCGTATCAAATTAACAATTATTTAATTTTCTTGATAAGATTTTCCTTATTATAGGAGAACTCCTCAAAGTAATAACTTATCCTTTTTTATGAGAGTAAGGGGCATTGAGAGCTTCGATAAGTTTTTTGGCTCCTTGTGGTACTGCAACCTTTCCACTCAAAATTTCTGAGGCACTGATATCTCTGTGATAATATCTTTTGTTAGTGTCTTTGGATTCTGCAATATCAAGACCACTTAAGGCAAGTCCTCCAAAGAATCCTTTACTCCTTTTATAAACATATATGTGAGATTTGGGTTTGTGCTCCGATTCGGTGGTTGGTCCAGCAACTCCTTCCATTTCTCCTTTTAGTTTAAATTTTCCACCCTTAGCAAAGGTGTCCACAGCCTTTTTGGTGTTCATAATAATAACGTAATGGGTTGTTTCGCCTCCAGCTTGCAGTCCAAAGCCCATACCAGAGGCTGAAATGGCCGAAGGAGCGCTCCAGCTATTTCCTTTCTTCGCGACAACTAACCCATGGCCACTTTCTCCGCTAAAAATAAAACCGGCTTCCGAAACCCTTAGTATTGCAATACCCTTTGCATTGTTGAAAACAGATTGAGGAATCCCATTTTTGGGGTCTCTTTTGAATTCTTTAATGACAGCAGTAGAATGGTCGATGGTCCGTTGAAAATCCCATGATGCCCAAGCTGGTACTGTCGAAAAAAATAAGCTTAGTAACAAAAACAGGCTAGCATGGATAACTCCTCTATTGCCTATTGAAAAAAGTTTCATATAAATTCCTCCTCGATAATTCCTTTTTTTTAATTTTTTTAATAGTATAATGATTAGATTAACTTGGTTTTTTTTAAATAATAAGGTCTTTGAGATCAAGGAAAAACTTTAAAAAAGGCCTATCGTTCAAGGATATTTTTCTTGTTGATAAAATAGAATGACTGAAAAAACCATTCGAATTTTTTAACTTCCTTATGCCTATTCATAATTTTGATCAATTCGTTCAAAAACTTGAAGAAGCTGGAGAACTTATTCGGATAAGCGAGCCGGTGCACACTGAACTGGAAATAACTGTGCTTGCTGATCGAGAGATGAAAAGTCCTGGGGGAGGTTATGCTCTTCTTATCGAAAAACCTATTTTGTTAAAAGGTAAAATTTCCCGATTTCCTCTTTTAATCAATGCTTTTGGATCCTGGAGAAGAATGGAAATTGTCTTAGGACGAAAGCTCACTGAGTTGGTGGAGGAGATCGAAAGTCTTCTGAAACCTGAAGGACCTAAAAGCATCTTTGAGGGCTGGAAAATGATCCGTAAAGGGATCGATTTTTTTAAATCCCAGCCGAGACTGGTCGGATTAGCTCCGTGTCAAGAAGAAGTGGTACTGCTAGAAGATGAGAATCCTCCCATGGGGTTATTGGATCTCCCAGCTTTAAAATGTTGGCCTAAAGATGGAGGAGCCTATATAACCCTTCCACAAGTCTTTTCTGTAGATCCCTATACCGGAAAAAGAAATGTCGGCATGTATAGGATTCAAATATTTGATCAAAAGACAGCCGCCATGCATTGGCAAATCCATAAAGTTGGGGCACGCCATGGCCAGGAATATGCCAAAGAAGGAATACAAATGCCCGTTGCCATTTGTTTAGGAGGGGATCCGCTCATGACTTTTGCTGCCACAGCACCACTCCCCGATGGTTTGGATGAGGTGATATTTGCAGGATTTTTAAGAAAGGAAGGCATCCCAATGGTCAAATGTAAAACGATCGAACTGGAGGTGCCTGCAGAATCGGATATCGTTATTGAAGGGATAGTTGATCCTCTGGACTTAAGGCCTGAAGGACCTTTTGGAGATCATACAGGCTTTTATACCCCAGTAGACTTATATCCTGTTTTTCATGCCAGAGCCATAACGTTTCGAAAAAAAGCGGTCTTTCCTGCAACGATAGTTGGAAAGCCGCCAATGGAAGATTATTATCTGGGGACCACTAGTCTGAAGATGTTTTTGCCACTATTAAAGATGAATTTTCCTGAAATTGTCAATATTGCTCTGCCACCGGAAGGGGTGTTTCACAATTTGTTGTTTGTATCTATCAAAAAACAATATCCTTATCAGGCTTATAAAGTGATGCATGGATTATGGGGCATGGGACAGATGATGTTTTCCAAAATCATTATTGTTGTGGATGAAGATGTTGACGTTGACAATACTTCTGAAGTGCTTTTCCATCTGTGTGCGAATGTTGATCCAGAAAGGGATTTTTTGTTTACCCGTGGTCCATGCGACAGTCTAGATCATGCTCAGTCTGTAGCCAATATTGGATCGCATGTCGGAATAGATGCGACAAAAAAGCTTCCCGCTGAAGGCTATAAAAGAGCCTGGCCAGAAAAAATAACAATGCCTCAAGAGTTTATTAAAAAGGTCGAGGAAAAATTTCCAAGAATATTTGAAAGAAGATCTCCATGAAGAAAATATTTATCACAGGAGCGGCAGGCTTTTTGGGTTTTTCTACAGCCAAACGCTTGCTTGAATCTGGTCATCAGGTTGTTGCCATTGATAATCTCAATCCATACTATTCGGTCAAACTTAAGGAAGCTCGACTCGCTATCCTCAAGCAATACAGTGCTTGCCAATTTGAAAGAGTGGATTTAATGGAGAAAAAAAAATTGAGGAAATCTTTGGTTGGTTCAAACCAGAATATGTCATTCATTTTGCTGCGCAAGCGGGCGTAAGATATAGTCTGACGAATCCTTATTCTTATGTTGAATCGAATGTTTCAGGAATGGTTCCTATTCTAGAATCTTGTCGGAAGTATGGAGTTAATCATTTTCTTTTAGCAAGCTCTAGTTCCGTTTATGGAATGAATCGGCAAATTCCCTTTAAAGTAAGTGATCCTGCCGATCATCCTGTAAGTATTTATGCAGCCACGAAAAAGGCAGCTGAGCTGATTGCCCATGCCTACAGCCATCTTTTTTCTATTCCCATTAGTTGTATGCGCTTTTTCACTGTTTATGGCCCATGGGGAAGGCCAGATATGGCTTATTATAAGTTTGCTCAATCCATTTTTCTCAATCAATCAATCGATGTTTATGGAGAAGGCAAACTCAAAAGGGATTATACCTATGTCGATGATGTAGTAGAGGCTATCATTCGATTGATGGATCGAGTGCCCCAAGGGCAAAGGGAATCTCAGATAGGTGGAATGGATCCTTCAGTAAGCACTGCTCCGTTTCGAATTCATAATATTGGCAATCGACATCCAGCTGAAGTGATAGATCTTGTTAAGCTTATTGAGAAATACATGGGGAAGAAGGCAACTATCCACTACTTGCCAATTCCTCCAGGAGACGTTGAGTTGACATACGCGGATACAAGCACTCTTGAAAAGGAGATCGGATATGCTCCTACAACTTCTCTTGAGGAAGGCATTTGTCGTTTTGTTGAATGGTTTTTGAAAGAAGGCTATCTTTTTTAAAACAGTTCCAGCATGAAACAGGCATCGATGGAAAAATCGCTGGGGAGGTTCAAGAGCATAGATTAGATCGACTTAAATAAAAGTTTTGGCAAGACAGGGTAGAAGCCTCTCAGCTGAAGAACACTGGAGTAGTCCAGATATCAGAACGGTTGATCCGTCAAACCTACGCCTTGGAGTTTTTCATAGTGATCAAGACCATTACCACTCTCTCTCTGAACTGACAGCTTGTCTTGATCGACCTCTACAGACCTTTTGTTCGCTTAGTGACGCTTTAGCAATAGAAAAAGAAGATAATTTTTTTATTCTTAAGCATAATTATTTGTAAATAAGGTTTTATATGTTACAAATAGTTAAGGCATGATAGCAGATAAACAAAAAAGAACGATTGATGGATTTTAGAAAGTTATTCGATACTTTTCTTTTCAAATTGCTTTATCTTTGAAGGGGCAACTGTATGGATAATTCAGAAGATATTTGGGAAAGGATAAGGAAGGAGAGTCCATTTGACAAACCTGATCCTTATTTTTTAGAAAGGTTTAAAGCAAGGCTGCGTTCAGAAAAAATACAAAACGAGAAAAGAAGGCAATTAATTACGTTCCTTGCCAGTTTCTGCTTCGTTCTTATTCTTTCTGCAAGCCTATTAGCGGTTGGAAAAATTTGCATGCAATCCTGGATAAGAAACCAAGTTTTCAATTCTTTGGAAGTAACGGTCGAATCCATGGTAGGAGATTTGAATCTGCTTTCCTTGGAAAAACCAGATATGATAGTTAGTAATGCATCTGAAGAGCTATGGACAGAAGATATATTTTCCTTTTAACAGTGGTAGTGGTTTTCGGAATACTAGAAGGCACTATGAGTTCTGCAATAGCTCAAGTACTAAGCCGCAAAGAACCTTTAGTGCCTTTATTGTCTCAAGATGTGGAGATTCGAGAAAAAATTTTCGAGGTGCTTTATCTACCCGATGAAGAGTTAATAAAAGAGCTTTTCAAATGGCCCAAGTTCAATCAAATGGATCTGGAAGAAAAAGGGTGGTTCCTTCAGCGTATTGCGATTATGCGTCAAAAGGTTAGGCAATTAGCCAGATCGAAGGCAAGGCAACTTGGATTAAGTCTCAACGAAGAGCAGCTTAATGCATTCGAAAAAAGTTATTGGCACAAGAGATTGGAAATAGAAAAAAAGTTTATCGAAGAAACTGAAAATAGAAGAAAAGAGCTGGCTAAAGAATTGGAAGATGCCCTTCAGAAGGAATTTTCTAACCTATCGACAAAATCCGTAATGGAACTGGAAGCCCATAACAAAAGTCATTGATCTAGAGGATTAAGTCTTTTTTATAAACTCTTCTGTTGCCTTCGCTAAGAAGTTTATCTAAAAATTGTCTGTGGAACAAGAACCCGCTCTTTGTCAGGCTATATTGTTTTCTGACTATGTTATTAGGGAAAAAGGAACTGATAGGCTTTCGATTATTAATTCTTTTAACAAACTTTATTTCCCTCATTTTCCATGTTTAACTCCTCCTTTTTTCCTTTCGATTTTCTTGACGCATCTCCGAGGTAAAATCGTTTCACTTGATATTACTGCAAGGGTTGAAGATCCGCACTCAGGCCATGTGTTGGCTAGCTGCTCTGGAAAGATTGGATTTCCAGTTGACGGTCCTTCTATTGAAGAAACAACGATTCTTGATCTGACTCTGCCTGTGACTCCATTTTTGGTTTCGCAGCAAGGCATTTACAGTGTGGTCATTCTTGTTAACAATGAAAAAATTGGAGAAAGGATTTTACCTGTCTTACTCTTGCCCCCAAGCTTTGGTGTTCATTCTGTGCTCAAACCTCCGCCTGCCCCTCTACAATAAGTAGATCAGAAAAAGAAGCTTCGGACTCTTTAGTTTATGGTGGGAAAATCCCTTATTCTAGAATTGCATCTACTCCAATGGCTCCTAGTCGAGAGAGAATGGTGGGGAGATTTGAAGAAAAAAGAGGGTCTGTTTTTTTAATAACAAGAAAAAAGCCATTATCCATGCCTCTTTCGTTGTACCTTTTCCATGAGAACAAAGGATGATAGAACTTAAAGAGTTGACCACAGAATAATATCCCAAAAAAAGCTCCAAAGGAAGCGAAGAGAGCTGTTAGTTCAAAGAAAATGGGAACAAAAGTGGGTAGGCTAAAATATGGTTTTCCTTGAACGACTAGAGGATAAAAAAGATTCAGTAAGGAGCTGCTCAGCAGATGCTTCAAAAAGTCAGGCTTAGGTAATGAGATGGCACTGACAAGGAGCAAGGCTAAAAGAAAGCCAACAGTACCCCCTATTAAGACGATTCTAGAGACCCAGGATTTTTGAATGGGGCCAGCTTCGGATAGTTCATGAAAAGGATAAGGACTATAAAGTTCAAAGTGGCTAAAGCCTAAAAGTTTTAATTTTTTTGCTGCTTTACAGAGAAGCTCTGGAGAAGAGAATTCTGCCCCTAAGGCATACAAATTTTTGTTTTCTTTTAAATCCTTTTCTTTCTCTCCACTAGAAGCTGAAAGGACAAGATCTTTTTGCTTTTCAGCGTCACCTTGGAAAGAAGACTTGAAACTTTCTTCCATTGAAAAAAAGTGGCTGTCTTTTTTGTGAATAAAAGGATGTACCAGTGTTTTGACTTCGAACATGGCAACAGAAGGAAGAAAGCGTAGAAAAAGAAGAAACAAAGTCACAAAGAGGCCGATAGAGCCAACATAAAGGAGCACGTCGATGGCTGTAGGAACAAAAATCCTCCAAGAAGAAGGTAAAAAGTCCCTGTGGAGAGAGATAATAATGATCACAAAACGTTCAAGCCACATGCCGACGTTAGCTAAAAGCGCTATGACGAAGAGAGAAAGGGGGTTAAAACGGATCTTTTTTATCCACAAAAATTGAGGGGCAATACTGTTACAAAAAAGCATAGACCAAAACGCCCAAAAATAAGGCCCTTTAATTCGATTTAAAAAAGCATAGCGTTCGTATGGATTGGCGCTATACCATGCGGTGAAAAGTTCTATAAGATAGACGTATCCAACCATCGAACCGGTAGCCAAAAGCCATTTCCCCATCTGATTGATATGTTCCGGCAGAATTAATTCCTTGAGTTTTGGAATAAGGGCCCGACTGGGAATGATTAGAACCAGAATCATGGCAAATCCGCCAAATATGGCGCCGACACCAAAATAGGGAGGGAATATAGTTGCATGCCATCCAGGCAATATCGTGGAAGCAAAATCACAAGAAACAAACGAGTGGACCGATAGGACCAGAGGAGTGAGAATACCGGCCAGGCAAAGATATCCCAATTCATAATGGGTCCATTGGCTAGCAGACCCAAGCCAGCCTAAGGAAAGAATAGCCCAAAGTTTCTTTTTGAACGGTTTTGTTTCTTTTTCTCGTAGAGTCGCAAAATCAGGAATCATTCCAAGATACCAATAAAGCAACGAGACCGTTAAATAGGTAAGAACAGCAAATACATCCCACATGAGTGCGGCTCTCAAGTTTTGCCAAATGCCAGCCGACCAAGGCACCGGAAAGAGATACCATCCCATCCATTGCCTTCCAATGTGAATGGCTGGGAAAATGGCACCACTAGCAACGGCAAATATGGCCGAAGCTTCTGCTGCTCTGTTCACCGAGTTTCTCCATTTTTGACGGGATAAAAGCAAAATGGCTGAAATGAGTGTGCCAGCATGGCCAATACCTATCCAGAAAACAAAATCAACAATAGGCCAACCCCATACGACTGGAGATTGATTACCCCATACTCCTATCCCTGTTGAAATGACATAGACAATCGATAAAAAAGCAAGAATCGCTATGGAGGTACTGAGGCTAATTGTCCATCTCCACCAATTGCCCATGGGAGTGGATAGGATCGAATAGACAACCTCGCTAATAGAGGCAAGAGTTGCATGTGAGGGAAGTAAAGGAGGCCTTTCTAAACTCATTCCTCCGATTGTTCTCTCCTGCAAGCCAACCAATGGAAACTCACGCGGAGGATTTCCATTCATTTTTATTTGTCCATTACAATTATTAATAATTAAAGAAAAATACGAAAAGAAAAACAAGATATATTTCTAATCCCTCAATTCGTGAATCTATTGGATCTTTCTTCAAGGTTTACCTTAGAGGCTTCTTGTGTCTTTTGTAAAAGAAGCTGGACAAAAGACTCTTTTCTAGTGATTTTTTAGAAATGCGTTTTCTTTTGGTTGATGGGTATTACTATGCGTTTCGCTCCTTTTATGCTATGCCTTCTCTTTCTACAAGATCGGGAGAGCCAACTAATGCGATTTACGGACTGACTATTGTTATTCGAAGGATGCTTGCGGATCTACAACCCGACTTTGGAGCTGTGGTATTTGATGGTGGATTACCTGCTGATCGGATAGCCTTAAGGTCAGATTATAAGGCGAATAGGCCTGAAATTCCTAACGCTTTAAAAGTCCAAATTCCCTGGCTTAAAGAACTGTTAAAAGCCCTTGGCCTTACTCCGATAGAGGTTGAAGGACAAGAGGCAGATGATGTCATTGCTACCTACACGAAAAAGGCGATTGAAAAAAATATTGATGTGGTTTTGGCAACCAATGATAAGGATCTTTTGAGTCTGATCGGACCGCATGTAAGTGCATATACTGTAGAAAAGAAAAAGTTTAGGCTGATTACAGAAAAAGACATTGAAGAAAAATGGTTAGTCCATCCATGGCAGCTACCTGATCTGCTTGCCTTAACTGGAGACAGCGTCGATAATATCCCTGGTGTTCCTGGCATTGGTAAAAAAACGGCAGCAAAATGGATTAGTCGATACGGTTCTCTCTCTGCTTTACTTAATGCCAGTGATATTCCAGACAAACGGTTTGCCCAACTTATTGAAGAAAATAAAGAACTAATTATGACCAATTATAAGATGCTTGAGTTAAAAAATGATATTCCCTTGCCTATACCGATTGAAGAGCTTCGGATAAAGCCTAACTATGCTGAACAGGAGAGGCTTTTCAAACGGTTTGAATTTAAAAAGTTAGCCGAAGCCCTAAAAGAACATCCAGAAAAAAAATCTTCAGAAAAATCTTCAGAAAATACAGACATATTATTTGGATAAATAACTGAGTACTGGTTGAGAAGGATAGTTTTTTCTTTTTCCAGATACGGTTTAAACAATATAATCTTACTATATGAACAAAGAGGTCTCTTTTACCAGGGGGTCTGAAAAACTATGCCAGATTACTGAGAAGGCGGCTTTAAGATTAAAGGAAATTCTAGAACAGAGTGGCAGGCAGAGTGGAGCGCTTCGTATTTCTGTTGTTGGAGGAGGATGTGCGGGGCTGCAGTATGAGATGGACATTGTGGATGGCCCAGAAGCAAAGGATATTTTGATCGATTCCAAAGGGGTCAAACTCATAGTAGATCCGAAAAGTGCGCTTTTTTTAAGTGGTTCTATTCTGGATTATTCGGAAGATTTGCTAAATCAAGGCTTTGTTGTGAAGAATCCCAATGCGGTTTCTCATTGTTCTTGTGGAAAAAGTTTCGCTATCTGAATTATCTCAAAGGAGAGTTAAAACGATCGATGATAAGGAGGATTCTTGGACCCCGAACATTCGAATAAAGGAGGGTTTTTTTCGAAACTTAAAAATTCGGCGTCCTATTCGGCTTCTTTACAGCTGGTAATTCTTTTTGGCTGTGTAAGTCTGGCTGCGGATGTCACTTATGAAGGAGCAAGATCTATTTTAGGCCCTTTTCTGGGTGTTGTCGGAGCAACAGGTAGTGCGATTGGTTTCATAGCTGGCATAGGGGAACTGACTGGTTATGTGGTTCGACTTGTAGCGGGAAGCTTGGGAGATAAAACAAAAAGTCACTGGGTTTTTGTATTCGCAGGGTATTTTATAAATCAAATTGCGGTGCCTTTATTAGCTATCGCCAAAAATTGGCCTCAAGTCGGCCTTCTGATCGTTCTGGAAAGATTTGGCAAAGGCATACGAACTCCCTCTCGCGATGTATTATTGTCCCATGCCACAGAAGGGGTCGGGAGAGGATTTGGTTTTGGCATTCATGAAGCCTTAGATCAAGTTGGAGCGATGACAGGCCCTTTTTTGATTGCTTTAGCCATAATGCATTGGAAAAGTTATCGGACTGCTTTAGGCTTGTTAATCATTCCAGCTTTTTTGGCTTTGTTGATTCTTTTTGTGACTCATAAAAGATATCAAAAGCTCAGTGCTTTTCTGGATGACTGTCAGCCAAAAGAACAAAATGACAAAGCTGGCAGCAAGCGACAAGGATTAACTGAAAGTTTCTGGTGGTATATCACCGCTCTTGAGTTTTTGGCTGCTGGATATGTTGATTTTCCCTTGATTGCTTATCATTTTGGACAAAAAAGTATTTTTAAAGAATATGAGATTCCTTTGCTTTACATGCTAGCAATGGGTGTAGACGCCATCGTGGCATTGGTAGCAGGCAGACTGTTTGATAAAAGTGGTATCGGCTCAATGAGCTGGCCAATCATCCTTGGTTCTCTGTCTTCTCCTTTAATATTCCTCTTTCCAATTCGAACGGTGGCCATCATTGGAACAATTTTTTGGGGGATCGGCTTAGGTGTCCAAGAATCTGCGGTCAGAGCAGCTATTGCCTCTCTTGTTCCTATAGACATAAGAGGAACGGCTTTTGGTATTTTTTATCTTGTCTTCGGTTTGTCTTGGTTCTTAGGAAGCTGTGCCATGGGTTTTCTTTACGATAAGTCTCTAGCCTATGTAGCGCTTAGCTCTTTTATTTTACAAATTCTTTCTCTTCCATTATTAGAAAGGAGCCAGAAGAAAATTAAAGAACAGAAAAAGTCTGTATAAAAGAAGATTCTAGGGTAGCAAGCAGCTGAGGTGTTTAAACCGTCCAGGAGTCATCTGAAAACCCATCGTCTTCAAAATCATCCCCTGGGATGGTAGTGTCCACAGACAGATCTTCGCTATTGTCAGTTTGGTTATCAGTTATTTCTTGTTCATCGGCCAGATCTGTTGAGGGTGCTTCTTTGGGGAGGGCTGTTTCTGGAGGAAGGATAATGTTTATATTTTCTCTGGGACGCCCAAATCCAAAGAGATTTTCAAGGGCTGCTAATCCGAGGGCTCCTAAACCCATAAATCCCGCCGCTTTGGCAGCATCTTTCAACTCAGAAGTATTTTGTGGACGTTGCTCAGGTTTTTGATTTGTAGACCTTTCTTTGGGATTAGAAGAAGGACTTTCCCAATGAAGCATTTCTTCGGAAGTTTTTTCTTTGTTAGATGCCATTTCTTCTCGGATCTTTTCTTTGAATCCCTCAAAGGAAGGATTGTTTAAAGCATAAGGAAAATAGAGAATAGAATGGCCTTCAGAGTCTTGTTTTTGAAGGACTGAAGCGAGCCATTGTCGTTCTTCAGCTGATAGGGCTTGGGGATCGATATCCAGCACGATCCGATCTTCTTTACAATCGATACCTGCTTTTAAACAGGAGATCTGATCAACAGGACAGAGAATTTTCATAATTTTTACAAGCTTTCTTTAATTATAATCAATTCCTACTAAAAATACAACTTGCCTTAAATAGAGAAGGGCATTTTAGTCTTGCCAATGGCTAAAAATCTATCTTTTAATAAATCCTGACGATGCAAAGGAAGCGATTCTTTTTAAAAGTCTTTAATGAATAAACCGATAAGAATTCTAGGGATTGACCCAGCTATTCGGAAAATGGGCTATGGGATCGTTGAATCCAATGGGGACAGTGTCCAATTGATAAGCTGTGGGGTAATCGATGGAAACGGAAATGATCAAGCTCGAAGACTTAGACAACTTTATGATGGACTGTTTGAAATTGTGCAAAAATTCGCTCCCGAACAGGTGGCTATGGAATCAGTCATTTTTGTACAAAATAGGAAAACAGCCATCGATATGGGTGCGGCTCGTGGGGTTGCCTTACTGTTGTTTTCTTTGAAGGATCTGCCGGTTTTTGAATATAGTCCTAGAACGGTTAAAATTGCTGCAACTGGCCGTGGTTCGGCTCGAAAAGAGCAGGTATCTTTTATGGTCCGAGCAGTGTTATCACTGAATTCTTCTCCCCCAGCGGATGCTGCTGATGCTCTGGCGGTGGCTCTCACGCATGTCCACAATTTATGGAATGTTCGAAAAGGTTATGATTTCATATCTTAAAGGAATTCTCATTTATTGCTCTTTTCCAACGATTATCGTTGAATCCCATGGGATAGGCTTTGAAATCTTCTCTTCTCTTTCCCTTTATCAAAGCCTTCCTCCTCTCCATTCGGAGGTTTCTCTATATACCCATTTGAATGTCTCTGAAAACCGCTTTGAGCTTTTCGGATTTCATGACCTTGAAGAACAGCTTACCTTCAGAATTCTTGTTGAAAAAGTGCATGGAGTGGGGCCAAAAACAGCGATTACAATTCTTAATGTTCTTCCTCCAAAAGAATTTAAAGAAGCTATATATAGGGAAGACTATAGGGTTCTTTCAAAAATCAAGGGGATTGGAGAAAAGACTGCGCATAGGCTGGTGGTAGAACTAAAAGATAAGCTGGATGTGGGCCGTTCTGGTATTGGTCCTTTTTCAAAGGAGACCAAAGATCAAATTTTTGAAGATTCTCTAAAAGCCTTGGTTGCATTAGGATTCAAAGAGACAGAAGCAGTGAAGTTAGTTCGAAAAGTAAGAGAAAAAGAGCCGGAGAAAGATCTTGAAGGGGTTATAAGGGAATGTTTGAAGCTGACCTGTATGGAAAGGTAACCTAACTCATTGATCTAAGGAATGAGGAAAAATGAATCCAAAAATAAAGGATGTATTGGCTCAGCCGACCGATAGTTTATTTGAAGAAAATTTGAGGCCTCAAAAGCTCGACGATTTTTTAGGACAAGAAAAAATCAAAGAACGGCTTTATATTCTTGTTCAGGCAGCAAAGATCAAAAAGGAACCGCTCCCGCATCTTCTTTTTAGCGGCCCTCCGGGACTGGGAAAGACAACCTTGGCACATATTCTTTCTAAAGAAATGAATGCTTCCCTTAAAATAACTTCTGGTCCTGCACTGGATAAGGCGGCCAATTTAGCAGGCATATTAACCACATTGGAATCTTTTGATTTTCTTTTTATCGATGAAATCCATCGACTTAGTCGTCCTGTAGAAGAGTATCTTTACCCAGCGATGGAAGATTTCCGAATGGATATTTTGATCGATCAAGGGCCTAATGCCAGAAGCATTCGGCTCAATCTCCCAAAATTTACCTTAGTTGGTGCGACCACCCGTGTAGGTCTTCTGACCGAACCTTTGAGAAGTCGGTTTGGTTTGATCAATCGTTTGGAATATTACAAGCTTGAAGAGCTTGTTAAAATTGTTCAACGTTCCTCACGGATATTGGAAATGGAAATAAACGAAGTGGCCGCAAGGGAGGTAGCCAAACGCTGTAGAGGAACGCCCAGAACGGTCAATCACCTTTTGAAGTGGATTCGTGATTATGCCTATGCCAAAGGGCATCAAAAAATATCTCTGAATGTCGTTAATGATGCCTTAGCAATGATAGAAATCGATGAAGATGGATTGGATGAAATGGACAAGAAGATATTGGAAACCATTGTTTATAAATTCGAAGGGGGTCCTGTGGGACTACAATCCTTAGCCGTCGCTGTTGGTGAAGACCCTGGAACCTTAGAAGAAGTTCATGAACCCTATCTGATCATGGAAGGCTATATAAAAAGGACTCCCCAGGGGAGAGTGGTGACGACTCGGGCATACGAAAAGCTAAAAGTAGCCCCACCTTCCGCTCAAGTCGAGTTATTTTAATCTTTTCTTTTTGACTTATTGTGATAACTTGTGTTCCATTAAACTTCAAATCTGTTTAATATCTTCGACGAGCTTTGATAATCTTTTTTCAACAATAATGAAAAGCTTTAGAGAAGAAATATGGTTCAATATTCCCTCGCGTCGAGCATTTGTTCTGCTGACTCCAAAACTCGAAGAATGCGTGAAAAAGAGTGGTATACAGGAAGGCCTGTTGCTTTGTAATGCGATGCATATTACTGCTAGCGTATTTATAAACGATAATGAGCCTGGGTTGCACGAGGATTTCGAGAGGTGGCTCGAAAAACTAGCTCCAGAAAAGCCTTACTCTCAATACAAGCATAACGTTGGGGAAGACAATGCCGATGCGCATCTCAAAAGGACAATTATGGGCAGAGAAGTTGTCATTGCAATTACAGGAGGAAAACTAGATCTGGGTCCATGGGAGCAGGTTTTCTATGGAGAATTTGACGGGAAGAGAAGAAAACGGGTTTTGGTAAAAATTATTGGAGAATGATTGTAGGCTATGAGTGAAAAACCTTTTCTAGTGAGATCTCTCTCTGTCTTTGCTCTTTTACTCATTACTGGTTGCGCCAATTCTCTTCCTCCAGAGTTAACATGGGAAAAGGTGCTCTATGCTATTAGAGAAAAGTTCCCCGATGTAGCCTCTGTTTCAACAGAAAAACTAGAACGATGGATCACCGTAGGGGGGATTACGCACCCGTGCTTTTGGATGTGCGAACGGTCGATGAATATGAAGTGAGTCATCTCTATCATGCCTGGAGAGTGTCTCCCAATGAAAAAATACGATTAGGTTATAGGGGATTGAAAAGAGAACAGCCTATTGTAGTCTATGATTCGGTTGGGTTTAGAGCGGCTTCTTTTGCCAGAAGACTCCAGCAAGCTGGGTTCTGGCAGGTCTGTTATCTAGAAGGCTCTATTTTCAAATGGGCTAACGAAGGAAGAGCTCTTTATAAAGGAGAGAAAAGAGTTACGATGGTGCATCCCTGTGATTCCTACTGGGGAAAGCTGTTGAATCCTGAACATAGAGCCCTTTCTTTGGTGGACCTCGGCGAGCCTGTTTATTAACAATTCAAAATAATTCAAACATTGATTATTTCTTAAGATTATTCATAGTTCATTTGTAATAGTAAATAGGCCTCGGTAGCTCAGCTGGTCAGAGCAGGTGACTCTTAATCACTGGGTCGGGGGTTCGAATCCCTCCCGGGGCACTATCTAAAAATAAAAACTGAAGATTTTAAGTTTTTCTCTTTCTTTTCTATGAAAAAGAAGAGATAATAGACAGCCTTCTTTATGAATACTATCAGCAACTCGGATACTGAAAGTCATTTTGATTTTGCTTCCTTTTCAAGGGCCGTTCTAAATCAGTTTGAGTCGACGCCCTTCCCTTTTGAAGACGAAAAAGTGCTTTCCGACCAGACTTGGAAAATTATCCCTCCTAACTGGCTCAATGCTATTGGTAGACCCGGAAAGCCATTTTATGACAGAGGAAAATTTTTGGTTGCTGGATGTGGAACTGGTAACGAAGCTTTCAATATTGCTAGAGCATTCCCAAACTTGACAGTCGTGGCTTTTGATATTAGCCAGCGGGCTATCGAAACGGCTATCAAATGGCAAAAGGCTTCGGGAATTCAAAATGTCCATTTTTTTCAGGAAGACTTAATGAACCCCAATTTGGCCCATTCCCTTGGGTCTGATTTCGATTGGATTAGTTGTCATGAGGTGCTTTCATTTGTTTACGATCCCCAAGCAGCCCTTCATCATCTTGCTAGCTGTCTTTCTCCCGATGGATGCATTTATATTGGCGTCAAAGGCACTTTTCATCCAACTGTTAGACTAGCTCCGGCTATTTCTCTTTTTTCCCTTAATCTAAATAACTCCGAACAGCTCAAAAGAACAAGAGAGGTCCTTTCTGCTTGCGATAACCTGATGGGTATTCCTATGGACAAGGGAATAGGTGCACAGCCCGAAAGTTACTTAAAAACACATGTCTTTGGAGTGCACCATGACTGTTTCCCATTACATACATGGATTGAAATCATTCATAATTCCGGTCTTCAATATATCAATTCTTTGTATACATCCATGAGCTTTCTTCAGCTCCAGGATAACCGCTTTTTTGATATCCTTACTGAACTTGACCTGCCTACCCTTCATTCATTGATCGATCATTGTAATCCTTCTTTTTTCCATATGATTGTTGCTTCGAAGCCAAGGAAAATGCCCCCTTTTGCGCCTGCCGACAGAAATGAATTTTTACATTGGCGCCCTTTAGTAGATTTATGGGATAGAACAAAAATTCAAGCCGTTCATCCCCCTTATAATCAAATCTTAGAAGTAACTTTTGATATTCCTGGATTATATAGACAGCTTCCTTTAAAACTTTCTTCCTATTTGATCGAATTTTTAAGGCGATCCGATGGCAGTCGCTCGGTGTCTCAAATTGTTGCAGATATTGGAGTGGAAGTAAAACCTGGAGAACTTTTCCCAGCCCTCGCTCGGTTTTATTTTAGCTCACTTCTGAATTTTTTGCCTCCTCTTTAAGGAATTTTCTTTTATCTCCTTGGAAGGCTGTAAAATCCATGTACGGTAATGTGGATTATTAATTCACTAGACAAGAAATCAGACAATAGATCAAAAAGCAAATTGATATTGCTCTTTACAAGATTTTATCAAAAAATTACTTTTTTGAAATTCTAAAAACGAAGGAACAAATCACAAAAGGCAATTATGCGACTGGATATGTTAATTACGGCAGACCTTGGTATAATCAAGGCTTATAAAGTTATTAGGGATGAATTAACAGGCAACTGCCATGCTCAGGTGATTGATGATCAGATTTTGGAGATGGGCAGGAAACGGCTGAAAGATATAGATACCGACAAACAGGGTGAATTTGCTGTTGTTAGTTATCCATTAACACACGAGCGATCCGTTGGAGAACGGCATAACGAAAAACTGGAAATTCGGAGGAAATTGATTTGTGAGATAGCAAAGATTATCAATCAACTCATAAAAAAATACAATCCTACGGTTTGGGCTTTATCAGCAAGTTCAGATATTCTTCCAAGAATCCTGGAAAGGATCGATCAAACTGCCAAAAAAAATCTTGTTAAGACGATTCCTGCTGATCTTACTAAAATCGATAAAACAGAAATATTAGAACGATTTGGCGTAAAATAATTGATTTTTAGAAGGGGGATGGAAAATAGACTATGGGATGGGAAAACGGCGCTTCTATTTGCTTTCCTAAGGTTTTTTGATTTTAACTTTGCATATGGAGCTAAAATAACAGAGAAGGAACCAGTATTTGAAAGGGTTATTAGCTAAGACTTGATTTGAGCTTTCGATTGGAGAGTCATAGAAATTTAGACCATAGACACAGGATGCTTTTTCTAGCAAACCAAGAAAATTATTCTTGAAAGAAAGAAATGGCATACGAGCTACCAATCCTTGTAGCTCCTGCTTCTATTAATTCGATGGCAAAGCGTTTTGAACGGATTCCTCCAGAAGCTTTTATTCCGATTGAACTTGGTAAAAAGGACTTTAGAAAGCGAATGTCTTCAATTTCTACCCCCCTAGGTCCATATCCTGTAGAAGTTTTAATAAATTTGGCGCCTCCTTCAATAGCGGCAAGAGCAGCCTGCTCAATTTCGGATCTATGAAAGCAGCCTACTTCAATGATAGCTTTTACGAGTTTTTCTCCAGCTATGTTGCATACGGCTTTTACTTCATTTTCGATGATATGCCATCGTTTGAGATGGACAGCCCAAAGGGGAATAACGAGATCTAGTTCATTGGCACCATCCCTTAGAGCTTCAGAGGCTTCAATGCATTTAACAGCTAGCTTATTTGCTCCAAATGGAAAGCCTATAACGGTTGCCGTCTTTATGGAACTTCCTTGTAACTGTTCTGCTGCCAATGAAACCCAGCAAGGTTGAACACAAACTGCTTGGAATCCATATTTTTTGGCGTCTGTACATAACTTGATGATTTCCTGATCTAAAGCATCAGGGCGAAGTAATGTGGAATCGATAAAATTGGAAATCTCCTTCATAAAAGAAGTTTAGAGTTCAAGAATGTCTGTGTATTTTTGTCTCTTTTCCACATTTTCTAAATAATCGAAGAATTCTTCTGGAGTTTCAAATAGGTGGCCCTTTTCGATATACGAATCAGTAGTAAAAGGGGAAAAGCCTTTGGGAAAAATCATGTAACGGGTTTTCATATAATCTCTAGCATGTCCTAGTTCATCCATCATTCCAGCAGAAAGCGGAGGCCTTTCCGGATAAGGATGAATGGCAATAACCGCATCGACTTTACCGACGTACCAATGTAGATCTCGGTGGACGGTATAGGCATAAATTACCTCTCTATCGAGAGGAGAATCAAATTCTTGTGATATTTCCACTGTTTGTGGATCAATGACAACAGCATAGGACCGAAGTTTACGAATAATTTCATTTACAATTTTTCTCATTTCTTCCGTGGCATGCGTCATAGAATAGCTAGCATATACCACCCAGGGCTTAGGGTAGACGACCAGTTTATAAAGGCTATCTGGAGATTCATTCACAGAGATCACATAATGAGGAATATTCATGTATCTTGCCCAATCTTCAGAAAGAGAAACCTCTTCATTCATCCAAGATAGAATTTCATAAATAGTGTGCTGTCTTGCTTTGAGCGCTTTGAGAAATGGATCTGGAGAATCGATAGATTCAAGCTCCTTTTTGATCACCCATTCAGCTTCGATCAATGTTACAATGACATCTGGAGCAATAAAATCTCTTAAAATTCTTTGATCTTTGAACTTTCGATTGATCCTATTCCATTCAATGGTGGCAGGCAATCGGATAATGACATCTTTATAGTTATTTTTCTGAATGTCGAATCCGATTTTTTCATACTCTCTTTCTCGAGTCAGTTCAAAGACATAATCGGTAGTACCTAAGAGCCGTTCCAGTGGTTTTTTCCCTCCTTTGGTAAATTCGTGAATGGCGTTATAAACCTGGATTTCTTTTCCATTAAGCTTAGCAAGCTTAACGACTTTTTGAATAAAGGCACGATCATTCATGCCAGCAATCATTCCGCTTACTAATACTTTCAACTTGCCACCATCCTTGCTAATTTATAAAGCCAATAACCTATGCACCTAAGCTTATTTAGAAAGAAAAGATATCAAAATATTTTGCTTTGAAAAGTCTTCCGAGGGTTTTGAACAATGGACCTTTATTTCTGTCAGGACTATGCCCAAGGATATCTGGATGTAGCCGAATCGCATCATTGTATTCATGTAAAGCGTCATAAAATTGGAGATATAATCGAAGTCTTTGACGGCACTGGTGGCAGCTGGGAGGCACAAATTAAAAAAATTGAAAACAAGAAAGTTTTTTTAACTTTGTTAAGGGAACATCCTCCACTTTTTGTTGCCAAAGGACCACGATTGATTTTGATCCAATCGATTCTTAAAAATAAAGCCATGCAGTTTCTCCTTCAGAAGGTAACGGAAGTGGGGGTTGATCAAATTATTCCGATTGTATCGGAGCGAACCCAGTTTTCTAAAGAAGAAAAAAAGCAAGCCAAGGAAAGAAAATGGAAAGAGATCCTCCTGGCAGCTGTTAAACAAAGCCATCAGAAGAAGTTCCCTGAACTATCTGAAATGGCTACTTTTACTGACATTTTGAAAAGGGAGTTTCCTTTCTCATTAAAGCTAATGGCTTACCTCGGTCCCGAGGCCAAACCATTAAAAGAAATACTGAATAGTCATGCACAAAAAAAATTATCTTCTGTGATTATTCTTGTTGGGCCGGAAGGAGATTTTACAGAAAAAGAAAAAGCAGCTGCTTTAAGCCATGGGTTTGTTCCCATTAATCTTGGAAATCAGATTCTCCGTTCTGAAACAGCTGCCCTCTTTCTATTATCTATTCTAAATTATGAGCTTAGATTCTAAGAGAGAAAAAGATTGTTTTGGTTTGTAAAATCGTTCTAACAATATTGGATCATGTGGAAGAAAATTCTCGTTACTGGAGGAGCCGGATTTATTGGCTCAAATCTTGTTCATGAAATACAGCGGATGTTTCCAGAATGCGATCTTATCGTTATTGATGACTTTTCAAGTGGTTCTTTCAAAAACATGCTCGCTAGCCATTGCGATGTTATAGCTGAAGATCTTTATAGCTTTCAGTGGGAATATTATTTTTCTAAAAATGAAATTCCACTTGTATTTCATTTAGCCTCTCTTACTGATACAACAGTGGTAGACGAACGCAGGCAGATGCAAAATAATGTAGAAGCCTTTCGCAAGCTTCTGCGCTTTTTTTCTGGGACCCCCACCCGAATCATTTATGCTTCTTCAGCAGCCGTCTATGGAAAAGCTTCAGGCAGAAATAGGATTCAGGATCAACCTCATCCTGCAAATCCTTATGGCTTTTCAAAGTTGCAGATGGAACACTTAGCGGCAGCTTATTCCAAGGAGAATCCCCAAGCCCGAATCACCGGTCTTCGATATTTTAATGTGTATGGTCCAAGGGAGGCACACAAGGGGAAATCCTCAAGCATGATATTACAAATTGCAAAGCAGATTAAGGAAGGGAAAGCTCCAAGACTTTTCTCCTTTGGCGAGCAGAAAAGAGATTTTGTTTATGTGGCTGATGTTGTCAAAGCAACTATTCTAACTGCTATAAAAGATTGTCCTGTAGCTGTATTGAATGTAGGGAGTGGATGTGCCAAATCATTTAATGATGTCATTCAAATCTTAAATCAAATCTTGAAAACGGAAGCCAAAGCTGAATATTTCCCATGTCCTTATCCTTTCTATCAAGTACATACGGAAGCAGATCTAGAATTGACCCAATACCACCTCGGATATATTCCCGAATATTCACTTGAGCGGGGAATAGAAGCATATTTCAAGTCAGGATGGCTCTTTTGAATCCCTTGTTGATGATTTTTTAGGGATCTCTCTTGATTTTAGGTCCGTTCTTTTACAATTTGAAGTAGTATGTCATTCGTTTTTCCAGATCCTCAAGAAATGCAAAAGCGGCTTCAAGATTTCGTTAAATCTTTTGGGAATCCTAATCCAATGCCTTCCGAAACGGATAAAGAGGATCGAAAAGAAAAGTTCAAAGAGAAGATATTGCAGTTTCAGTTTACTCCCAAGGAGATCAAATCTTATCTTGATCGTTTTGTGATTAAACAGGAGGAAGCTAAAAAGGTTTTATCGGTTGCTGTATGCGATCATTATAATCAAGTAAAAGAAGCGTTAATGGGGAGAGGGCCGGTCCATTATGTTAAGCAAAACATTCTTCTTGTTGGCCCTAGTGGAGTTGGTAAAACCTATCTGGTACGTTGCCTTGCAGATTGTATTGGTGTTCCTATGGTGAAGGCAGATGCGACAAAGTTTTCTGAGACTGGTTATGTTGGAGCAGATGTGGAAGATCTTGTTAGAGAGCTTATTCAGCAAGCCGAAGGTGATACCGAAATTGCTCAATATGGGATCGTTTACCTTGATGAAGTAGACAAACTGGCTTCTTCCAATATGATTGGCAGGGATGTCAGCGGTAGAGGGGTGCAATCTAACTTGTTGAAGTTGCTAGAAGAAACGGATGTACCAGTGAAAGCTGCCTATGATGTTTTGGGGCAAATGCAGTCCATTTTCGATTTTCAAAGAGGGCTTCGGTCCTTACGGAAGACGATTAATACCCGCTATATCCTTTTTATTTTAAGTGGAGCTTTTGAAAAGCTCTCTGAAATAGTTCAAAGAAGAATTCGAAGATCGCATCTAGGATTTCAGCCTCATGGACCAGAAAAGGTGGTTGCCGATCTTATTAGTGAAGCCACAACTGCTGATTTTGTCGAATATGGTCTTGAACCTGAGTTCATAGGGAGACTGCCCGTACGAGTCTTCTGTCAATCCTTGGATGCTGAAGATCTCTTCCATGTTTTGCGAGATTCTGAAGGATCTATCCTTAAGCAGTATAAGAGCTCGTTTGCAGCTTATGGCATAGAGTTGAAATTTACAGAAGAAGCCTTACGGTTGATTGCCGAGAAAGCGATTGAAGAGGGGACAGGAGCCAGAGGCCTTATGACTATCTGTGAAAAAATTTTGCGGCCTTTCCGATTTGAGCTTCCAGGAACTGGAATCAAGGAGGTTGAAATAGATCCTCCAACGGTTATGGATCCTGAAGGCAAGGTTTTAAAGATTTTAAAAGAATTAGAGGAAACTAAGAAAAACAAGGAGAAGGAGGAAATTGAACAATTCCTACATGAATTTTATAAGACAAATGAGATCCGTATTATTTTTCAAAATGAGGCTGTCGAAGCTTTGAAACAAGAAGCACAGGAAAGAGGAATATCTGTTTTGGATCTGTGCAAAGAAAAATTTAAAAATTATGCCCTTGGTCTAAAATTGGTTAAAAAAAATAATGGACTGAGTGTGTTTACTATCTCTAAGGAAGATCTTCTCCATCCAGACGAGACTTTGAATAATTGGATAGCGGCCTCCTACAAATCTGATCTTCTCCAATCCACTGAAAGTAATTCCTCTTCCCAATCCAATAACTGACATTTTTTTTGTTTGAGTAGCAATATTATAGGGGATCAGTCCATAATTAGAAACAGATTACTGGGTGAAGGTCTGAATTTTTTTTAAATTTTACACAGGTTTGCTAGAGTAGATTCTTTAGTCCAATGTTCTTAACTGGCACTCTGAATATAGGAAAAGGCTTTCTTTTAGAAGCCTTTCTTAAGTTAGAAAAGCGATTGAAGTTGAATAGCCGTGAAGAAAATTCATTCCCCAGGAAGGCCCTATCTCGCCATTGGCAAAAAATCCTGCTTGAGGAATACCTGGAAAATAGTCTTGTACACTTTTAGCGTCCACATTTGCAGATGGGCCAAAGAGGTTTTTACCCCTCCCAGTACAAATCGCTTGTAAAACAGCATAAGGAGCAACTTTCCTAGAAGCTGCTTTTAGTTTTTCTTCTTCGAGCATTTTTTGCAGGGAAAGGGTAGCGGAGGCAGGGTCCCTCAATTGATATTGAACAGTCTGGCCAATTCTAGCTAGTGCCCCAATGGCTATGGCCCCAGTAGAAGGATCCGCGCCCAAAATGTTACGAATGATGAAATCACCTTGCTTGAATTCCTCAAGGTATTCTGAAACAGCCAGCCCGATAAACAAATGCCCTTGAACAGCAAGCCTTTCCTTTTCTGATAATGAATCAAAAGCCTTCGCCAAAGCCTGATAAGCAGTTTTTCGACCAAGAGTGTAGAGAATATTTTGTTCGGCGTTGGTGATCATATAAGGCTCGCCAATAGGCCGACAGGCTTGAGAAACGATTACATCAAGTTGGATATCACCAGCAAACGGAACAAGGAGACAACCAGAAATAGGCTTTCGGTTGTAGTAGATACAAGGCTCGTTTTCCTTTCCGGTGGGAATTCCACCCCAAGCTGGAATATTGGGGTAAGCTTGATTTAAATATTTAAGAAATCTTTCAATTGGGAAGTTGGGTTCGCTGAAGACAGCAAAGCCTTTGATTTCAGAGGGGTCAAAAGAAACGATAGCTTTCCAGTTGTCAACAATCTCGAGAGAATCAATCAATTGGGTATCGATTGGAATTCCTTGAACTTTTAAAGCTTCGTGATGAAGAAGCATCAGTGAAAAAGAAGCCTGCCCTTCGTTTTCTATTCCTTGGCCCACAATGCCAGAGCTGGCAATAAGAATGAGTTCTTTTAGATGACCATAAATAGTCAATATATCTGAAAGTTCTTCAAAGCAATTCTGATCAGAATTTGTATAGCCTGCCCAGGCGAAAGAGATCCCAAGAGATGGTTCTACTGCTAATTCTGATCGAAGATGAGAGACCAGTTGAATGATTCTCTTTTCTTCAAGGGGCCCATTATATAGACTACTTACTGCATGCATTGGCACTCTCTCTAATGTATCATTAGCTTTTCTAGTCTCTTGTCAATGATCGTCAATGGAAAAATCATCTTTCCAACATTTTGATGCAAGCTTAAAACTTTCTGGAGTTAAGGTATAGTTGAGATGGCCTACAGGTAAAATATAAAGATGTTTTGCTTCCCATTTTTCCTGAATCTTTTTAAGTATCCAAGGAGGACTGATTGGATCAAATTGACCGCCTACAAGGAGGATATTATCTCCTCTGACTTTAGGCATAGAAAAACTTGGACAAGCAAGCCGGAGATGTGGTTCGGTTTCTGATTGCGAAATTCCAAGACGTTTTAATTTTTTTCGGATCTCTTTCCCAATTGGCGAGCCCCATATGACATGCTGAATATTAAGCAGGGGTTCAACCAATATCAGTTTATGAAATGTTTTTTCAAGACAAGCGACTTGGGTAATTGTCCATCCCCCATAACTGATTCCCCAAGCCCCAATCAGGGGAGATCCTATCAAGCGAAGGCTTTTTGTAAAGATGTAGAGATCTATAACTGATTGTCTTAAGGTCTCCATGGTATGAACAATATTTGGCTGAACGCAGGAAGGACTAAACAAACTGAAGGAGGCGGGTTTTCTCTGAAAGTGATAGGGCAGATGCATGATGACCCCATTCCATCCTTTGTTATTGAGCCAGCGGACCCATTTTATATAGCCCTTTAAAGAAAAAGACAAGAGGCCATGGAGCAAGATCATTGTAGGGGCCTGATGCCATCCTTTTTTGGAAGGGAAAAGTTCGAAAGTAGCATAATTGGAGCAAGAGTGAGGGCTTCGGACAAAGCTTGGAAAAGTCAATTGATCCTGTCGATAAATGGCGCTAGCGATATAAGTAGTGATTTTATTTTCGTATCGAGAGTCAGGATAGTAGTATTCTTTAAAAGAAGCTTTTCTCCAACTATCAATGTAAGAGCTAAGTTGAGATGGAAAATCAGGAGGAAGACTACAGGGTTTCTGCAGTAAATTAAAAAAGAAGATGGAAATTCCATCAACAAAATGTGAAAGAAAACTTTTCAATTCTTGGGTTATTGTTAATGTGGAAATAAAACTTGTAGCCAATACCAGAAAATTTTGATTAGCTCAATGATTTTAACGATAAAATTTTTTTATTTTACGAATGAAAAAAATAATGCTCAAATCTACCCTAAGGAGGTATTCATGTTAACTGAGACTTTTTCTGAAAAATCACAATCGACTTTATATACCCTTTTACCAAAGGTTCAGAATTTTTTGAAGATGCCCAAAAAGCTTTTTATTGGGGGTAAATGGGTGGATGCGGTTTCGGGCAAAACCTTTCCGACATACGATCCGGCAACCGGAGAAATCTTGGCACAAGTGGCCGAAGCTGATAAGGAAGATGTGGACAAGGCAGTGAAGGCTGCTAGAGAGGCTTTTGAAAAGGGACCGTGGGCTAAGATGACTCCTTCGGACCGAGGCAAATTGATATGGAAGCTAGCAGATTTGATCGAGGAAAATCTTGAAGAATTAGCCCAAATTGAGTCACTTGACAACGGAAAACCGATGGCTGTTGCCAAAGCTGCAGATCTCCCATTATCTATAGATCTATTCCGATATATGGCTGGATGGGCTACAAAGATAGAAGGTAACACCATACCCTTTTCGTTGGCAAAGCCCGAAACATTTGTTTCTTATACAGTAAGAGAGCCTATTGGGGTAGTTGGCCAGATTATTCCATGGAACTTTCCCTTATTAATGGCTGCCTGGAAATTGGGACCAGCACTTGCAACTGGATGTACAATCGTCCTTAAACCAGCTGAACAGACTCCTTTATCTGCTTTGTGGTTAGGAGAACTGATTCAACAGGCAGGTTTCCCTGATGGTGTCGTCAATATTTTGCCTGGGTATGGAGAAACGGCTGGAGCGGCTATAGCTAGTCATATGGATATCGACAAAGTTGCTTTTACTGGTTCAACAGAAGTAGGTAAAATCATTGTGAAGGCAGCCGCTTCAAATTTAAAAAAGGTGAGCTTGGAGCTAGGTGGGAAATCCCCCAATATTGTTTTTTCTGATGCGGATTTATCTACCGCTATCCCTGGAGCAGCATTCTCTATCTTTTTCAACCATGGTCAGTGCTGTTGCGCGGGAAGTAGACTTTATATAGAGAAAAAAGTGTTTGACAAGGTAGTTGAAGGAGTGAGCGAGGAGGCTAAGAAAATCCGACTAGGTCCTGGATTGGACCCAACAACTCAGATGGGGCCGCTTGTCTCGCAAGAGCAATTTGATAGAGTTTCCTCTTATATTAGATCCGGGATTAGTGAAGGAGGGAAAGTGGTCACTGGAGGTAATCGATATGGGGAGCGGGGATATTTTATTCAACCGACGATATTTAGTGGCGTTCATTCTAATATGAAAATTGTTAACGAGGAGATATTCGGACCTGTGGTCTGTGCTATGCCCTTTGAAGGTGTCGATGAAATAGCGCCAGTCGCTAATCAGACAATTTATGGCTTGGCTGCTGGCATATGGACAAAAGATATTTCAAAAGCCCATCGGCTTGCCTCCAAACTGAAGGCAGGTACGGTGTGGATCAACTGTTATAATGTGTTTGATGCCGCATTGCCTTTTGGTGGGTATAAACAATCTGGATGGGGAAGAGAGATGGGTCATGCGGTGCTTGAAAATTATTTAGAGACGAAGTCAGTTTGTATTCAGATTTGAATCTACCCATTGCACATGCGGAATGGGAATATTTGCCCATTCCGCATGAGAAAAACTTTTTAAAAAGATACAGTAGTTTTTTTAATATCATCCGCCGGCGGAAGCTTCGTCAATGCCTTTGAGAATCTCAGAGAGGGTTTGGACTGAAAGCTCTTCGGTAAAAAAAGAGCTTTCTAAGATAAGTGTATTGGCTCCTGCAATCACGGTTGAAGGAATAGTTTGAGCGGATAATCCGCCTTCAACTTGTATTTCAAAATTGAGATTGTTCTTTTCACGAAATTCCTTGGCTTTTCTTATTTTAGAAAGCTTCTCTGGCTGAAAGGGGTGTATTTTAGGAGGAAAATTACTTATAAGAAAGAGAATGGTTTGGAGCTGAGGGAGATACTTGATGCTCTTTTCAAAAAGAGTCAGTGGATTGAGTGCTAGACCACAACGACAACCAAGACCTCGAATTAAATTAATCGTTTTTTGTATATCATGATGAGACTCTAGGTGGACAATAAGGAGATCAGCACCAGCTTCAATAAAATCTCTTGCAAAACGATCCGGTTGTTGAATAAGGAGATGAACTTCTATTGGTAAATCTGTCATTGACCGCAAAGCAGCAATAAAATCTGGACCAATGGAAAGATTAGGGACAAAATGACCATCCATTACATCCACATGAATCGAATCACATCTCATGATTTCGGCTTTTTGTATCTCTTTGGGTAGTTGGAAAGGATTTATTCCGATATTGATTGAGAGACGAATTGGTTGCAGCATAATTTTTTTACTTGGGTTTTGTTATTGGTTTCGTTCAATCAGCTCTATTTCATAACCATCTGGATGGTCAATAAACGCAAATTTTGTACCATTGGAGGTAACCGTTGGACCATCGGAAAACTGGTATCCTAATTTGGAACAATGTTCCCTAAATTGTTCTAGATTTTCAACCTCAAATGCTAGATGCATCAAATCTGGGGGGACATGGACTTTCCCACTTTCAGGATAATAGCAAAGTTCGATCTCTTCTTCACTTCCAGGAAGTTTTAAAAAGGCTAAAATAGATCCTCTAGGAGATTGCGTCTTTCTGACTACTTCCATTCCCAGTACATTAGTAAAAAACTTAATAGACTCTTCGATATTGTTCACTCTCAAGCGAGTATGGAGAAGTTTAGATGCTTTCATAACTATTGGGCCAAAGAACTACAATGTTTTCAATTGTAGTTAAAGAGAGGTACAATATTTACCCACTCAATAGTTTGAAGAGACAACTTAAAGTCTCTCTCTAATCAATCCAAATTCAGCTGTGATTGTTTCCTTTGCTAGCTGGATTTTATAATTGAAACAATACAGCCTTTTTTTTAATAAATATTCTCTATTTTTCTAAGAGATAAAGACAAAAAATTTTGGGAAAAAGATTTTTTTTGTCTTAAATTTTTTAAAACAATCCATTAAAAGAAGTTTTCCTATAGATTTAAATTTAAGTATATAGGATATCATCCTTGCTTTTAATTTCTTTGCAGAAACAAGAAACCCAAAAAGCAGCCATTTCCAAATCCTTTAAATGAAAAGCTTCTATTGGGCTATGCATATATCTATTTGGAATTCCGATAACACAGCTAGGAATGCCTCCTTTTTGAATAAATAAAGCGTCCGCATCCGTTCCTGAGCGTCTTGGATCAATGCTATGCTGATGAGCTATCCCTAATTGATGGGCCAGTTTATCTAAAGTCTTAACTACTCCTGGATGATTGATGCTTCCATGGCTTAATATGGGACCTTTTCCGAGTCGAATATCTCCGAATTTCTTTTTGTCGACAATCGGAATATCAGTGGCATGTCCGACATCGAAGACAATGGCAATATCGGGATGGACTGAATAACCGATCATACTTGCCCCATAGAGTCCATTTTCTTCTTGAATTGTCGAAGCTGCTATAATACAAGGGCCAGAGACGCTTTCTTCGGAACAGATCCTCAAGACTTCTGCGGCAGCAAAAGCCCCGACTTTGTCGTCACATCCTCTAGCTATCCAAATATCGTTGAGGATAGGGAAAAAACTGCTATCGTAAAGGGCCCAATCTCCAATCTGTACATGCTGCAGCGCTTCTTCTTTGCTGGATGCTCCAATATCAATAAAAAGTTCACTCCATTTGGGAGGTTTTTCTTGCGTTTCTTTTTCTTGCAAATGAATGGCAAGCGTTCCAATTACCCCAGGAATAAGGTTGCCCTCATGGTAGATGTTGACTTTCCTACCTTTGGCGAGTTTTGGATCTGGCCCTCCAACTGGAGAAAAGTAGAGAAACCCAGAGTCATCGATATATTGGATCTGAAAGGCAATTTCATCAATGTGTCCATTCACTAAAATCTTGGGGTTGCCTTCTGGATTTAAATAGGCCACAGCATTCCCATAGGCATCTTTATCTAGTCGATGGGCAAAACCCTTTACATAGTCAATCCATATTTGTTGAGCCGGGCTTTCCCAACCGGATGGACTGGGACTTTTTAAAAGGGCACAGAGAAAATCAAAGGATTCTTTTTTCATAAGCTTTTCTTTGGTTATAAAGTTGAAAGACTGCTTGCTCTTTTCTTTGTCATTCCGTTTTCATATGATCAGCTTTTCTTTTCTTACTGAAATTTTCAACTGCCAGATTGGTTTTGGTATAAAGCTTCGATTTTATCCACTCGATGACTAAGGGGAAAAGGGAAAAAAAGATAATGAGGTAGATAAAGGTTTTAAAATGATTTTTTATGAGAGGTTGATTGCCTAGGAAATAACCGGTTCCAAGGAAAAGCCCAATCCAGCAGAGACCACCAAAAACATTAAAAAAAAGAAAGCGGCTGTAAGCCATAGATCCTATTCCAGCAATAAATGGAGTAAAAGTTCGAACGATAGGGATGAACCGAGACAAAAAAATCGCTTTGGATCCATATTGATTGAAAAAATCTTCGGTTTTTTGAATGTGTTCCTTTTTTATAAAAAAGGATGCTGAGGAAGCATAAAAAAATTTTCCAAATTTGTTTCCAAAAAGATAATTAAGACTGTCTCCCCCAATAGCTGCTAGTGTCAACAAAAAAAACAAAGTGTAGAGATTGAGCCAGCCTTTGGCAGCAAAAATTCCAAGAGTAAAAACTAAGGAGTCTCCTGGTAAAAAGGGAGTTAACACTAAGCCCGTTTCACAAAAAATAAGGAGAAAGAGCAAGGGATAGATCCAGTCTTTATGGGTTAAAACTATTACTTGTAAATAATGATCCCAATGGAAAAGAAAATCCAATAGCACAGTCATTAAAAAGAATGGGAATAAGTTTTCCTCCACTTAAGAATTTTATCAAGCATAATCTATAAAATATTTTAATTAATCCTTCATTGTGAATGGCTTGACAAAAAATTAAAAATCAATAATGATTATATAGGATCGTTCTCCAAATTAAAAATAAATTTAAAAAAGGAGGTGCTATGGCTGATCTACTCACCAAAAGAAGTTTGTTTCAACCTTCGATTTGGGATCCGTTTAAAGAATTAGAAGAAATGAGACGGAAGATGGCCTCTCTTTTTGAACGACCTCTTGAATTACTATCTTCAGAAGAAATCGAACCGTTTGAATTGAGCGAATGGCGTCCTTATACAGATATTACGGAAGATGATAAGGAGTTCTTGGTAAAAATGGACCTGCCAGGGGTCAAAAAAGAAGAAGTTAAGGTATCGATTCAAAACAATATTTTAACTGTATCGGGAGAAAGAAAGATAGAAAGAGAAGAAAAGGATAAAAAGAAAAGATACATTAGAGTAGAAAGGGCTTATGGAGCTTTTAGTAGGAGTTTCGAGTTGCCTGAGGGTGTTGAAGAAGACAAAATATCTGCGGAGTTCAAAGATGGGGTGCTTTATCTCCATATGCCCAAAGGTGAGAAAGCACAGCCCAAGACTGTTGAAGTGAAGGTGAGTTAAAAAGTTTGTTTGGTATTCTAGAAACCGGCAAAATAATGTTTGCCGGTTTTTTTTTATGTATTTCTTTTGGTGGTTTTTCGATTCTTTCTAGTTTAGGAGGAGTATAGAGAAAAGGACAAATAATTTTAGAAAACCATTGACAGCTTCTATTCAATGATGCTAGCAAAAAATTCAGAGCCATTAATTGTTTAACGTTGGATGCCAATGACACACTTACGCTGGAAGGCTTTATGCCTTCAAACTAACTTGTGGATTCTGCTAGTGGGATTAGTAATTTGGGCTTCGCCTCTGAAAGCGGAAAGCGGAGATGAATATACGGAAGAAAAACCAGATTTGACCGCTGGCCCTACAAACTATCCTAATAATCAATCTATCGAGGGGGATAGTTCCATTGCTGCAACTGATCCAATCAGCGAAAATACCCTCCCGAAAGAGAAAAATAATTTGGAAAAAAATCTGAAAGATCAAAAGGCCATTCAACAACAAGCCCCTTTTTCTTTGAAGACTGGCTTATATGCTGGAGTTTTTGGAGGTGGAGCTTTTTCTGCGCCAGGAAATTATGGATATTCATTGTATCCCTCTCCTGTTGGCCTGGCTACCTTTAATCCACGTGGAGGAATAGTCAATGGGGTTGGAGGGATTGAGGTCGGTTATGAATTTCCTAAGGAAGCTATGGGAACGAGTGGTAGTTTCTATTGGAGCCCATCTGTTCAGTTTGACGGCTATTATATGGGTGTGACTGCTGCGGCTTCCCAGTTGAACACAGTGGCTGGCAATATTGCCTTCAAAGACAATTTTAACTCTGGACTATTTTTTATCGATGGCATTCTCAAAGTCTATACGCCGATTCTCATTATCAATTTTGGAGTAGGCATTGGGGGAGCTTATATGTGGGAGTCCTCTATTGCAGGGATAGGATCCAGAGGGAGTTTTGCAGGGAAAAATCTTTTTGGAAGAGGCATAGACACTTCATCAGGGGCCGCGGCAGTCCAGGGTATTGCTGGGGTTGAAAGATGGATTACTGATAGGTTGAGTTTTATTGTGGAATATCGGTTCGTTTGGATAGGAGGGTCAAACTTTTCCTACGCTGGGAATCCTACTGTGTTCGGTTCTGGTACTTCGATCAATACACATTTTGATCAATTCGAAGCCAATTTGGTGCTTGGAGGCTTAAGATATAAATTTTAAGTTTTTATGAAAAAACTCTTTCTTCTCTTCGTCGCTGGACTACTCCTTCCACTCTGTTTAGTCGATAAACTTATTGCCTTGCCTTTGATGGGTAAGCATTTCGATGCGAAATATCCCACTTTCCCCTATGGTCCTACAGATCCTTATGGGTATTCCTATTGTGTGGTGGCAACCAATCTATATTACACTCCTCACAAGCCTTATGTTCGCGTATTTTTGCCTACCCCTGAAAAAAACACTTCAGTAAAGAACCTAAAACGATCTTCCAAAAACCTTTCTCGGCCTTCACCAAATAGAAATAAAACAATACCTAATACCACTCGATAACAAAAAGTAGAAAGGAAAGATGCAAAATGGCTAAGATCCTTTATATTGAGGCTTCACCTCGAAAAGATAGATCTTTTTCTATAGCGACGGCAAAAGTATTTCTTGAGGCTTACAAGGCAAATCACTCAACAGACTCCATAACAACGTTGGATCTTTGGTCCAAATCCCTTCCTTCTTTTGATGGCTATATTCTTCAAAGCAAGTATGCCATTTTTCATGGCTTAGAGCATACCCCTGAACAAAAAAAGGCATGGAGTGAAGTCGAAGCAATTATTGCCCACTTTATTAGCTTCGACAAATATGTGTTTTCTTTTCCTATGTGGAATTTTGCTATTCCCTACAGACTTAAGCATTATATAGATATTCTTGTGCAGCCCACTTATACTTTTTCTTATACTCCACAAGAGGGCTACAAAGGATTGGTAGTTGGGAAAAAGGCATGCTTGATATGTTCTAGAGGGGGAGTTATCCAGAAGGAACTGAATTTCAAAAATATGATTTTCAGCTTCCTTATATGAAATTAATCCTGGGATTTATTGGAATTACAGATGTTCATCAAATAATTATTGATGGAACTCTTTTTGAAAAGAGAGAAGTGCTTTTGGACAAGGCAATGATTGAGGCAAGGAATGCTGCTGCAACTTTTTAGGAGCATTTTTTATTGATGCTCAAAAATGCTTACTTGCCATTTCGCAGCAGGAGGGGTATCCCTGGCTTCTTGGTTTTGCGGGTTAACCATTAAAGAAGCAGGAGGAAAATACAACCCATAAAGAGTTCTGTTCCACCAGAGTCCTTTCTCTTTTTTTCTGACCAAGAGCTATATTCATAGACATAGATAAGGGCTCGGACATATTTCGGAGGAGAAGTAGGGAAGGGATTGGCTTTGAAAAGTTTGATGACCTCTTTCTTGCCGTGAAGCAAGCAAGAGAGAAGTGAGGCAAACCAAGGATTTTCTTTTGGTGTACTTAAAGCGGCAAACCACATTTGCCAGTCTAATCTTGGATGGAATGGAGAGATAAATGCAGGAGCTTTATGAGGGTCGTCAGGTTTCCAACAAAATGGGAATTCTTTCCATTCGATGCCGTCGGAGCTCCCTTCTATAATTATTTCCGGCCTTCTTGTTGTCATGATGGCAAAGGCTCCATAATTGTTTATCGATCGTATAGCTGAAAGGGAGTTGAGAAGTTTTACAGTCCATTGTGGATAGGCAAAAGAAAAGGATTCTAAAAAAAGCAGAACACTGATCAAAAAAACAGGAAGAATAAGAAAAAATGAGAATTTCTTCTGAAGTTTTGGACAAGGCATTGGAGGGGATTTGGGGAAGAAAGGGAGAATCTTTTTTAAAAAACTATCATCTAACAAGACAAGTCCTAAGGCTAAAGTAATCCAGTTAAAAAAAGCATGATTACCAGTGAGAATAATAAGTAATTGCAAGAGAGAAAAAAGAATGAAACTCACTGTTCTGCCTAGTCGGCCCAAAAAAATAGCGAAGGGAACCACCAGTTCGATGAATAGGACAATAAAGGTTGTAGTTTCATGAAACCACATGGGAAAGTGATAAAAGTACCAAGCTAGGGGGTAGGCAATGGTTCTGTTTCATAATGATATTTTAAAGCAGTCAAAGCTCGCCATGTTGGATCATGGCTTTCCAATTTAACGATCCCAGAAAGAAGCATCAGTCGGAAGAGCAGCCAACGGAAGATAAAAGTTGCCCAAGCGGGTGGAAAAGTTAATTCCATAAAGCCAGGATGAAGTTTCCATGGCGATGATAAAATGGAAAGTAGCCCACATTCTAAAAGGAGACCATCCCATTGGAAATTAAAAAAGGTCTGTCCCACTGATACATAAGAGAGATAAAGAGACCAAAGAAATAAAGATACAAGAGCTGGAGCTATATTGAAAAAAGAAGAATAGCTAAGAACATTCCAAGAAAAGTTCCAGCATAAAGCATGGGATCGGTTGGAGGTATGATCCAGAACAGGGTAGGAACTAAAAAAAATCTTCGCCAGCCTATTTGATCTTGAACATAATGCAGGAATGGAGAAGCAGGGAGAATCCCTCCTTCTCCTATTAATCCAAGAATTTGAAAAGAAAGGGAAAAAAAGGCAATGAAATAGATAAAGGAAAGAGCACGAAAGAATAGCCATAGGGCTAAGGGATTTGGAGTGGATAGTAGTTTTTTGAAGTTAAAAGACAAGATTTTCAATCTTTTGGCCAGAAATTGCTTGCTTCAAGGGCTTCTAGAACTTCTGCAGCTGTATTCCAAATATTGGGGTGACAATCACGCCATAACACTTTGCCATCTTTAATCAAAAATGAAAGGCGTTTGGGCATTCCAAAGAAAAGGGGGATAGCAAATTCCTTACAAACCTCTCCGCTTGGGTCACAAAGCAGCATAAAATTGAGCCGATTGTTTTGAATGAATTTTTTTTGTACAGTGGGCTTGTCTCTGCTTATTCCAATAACCTGAACATTAGCTTTCTGTAGCTCAGCTAAATGATCCCGGAGATTACAGGCTTGGACAGTGCAACCAGGAGTGTTAGCTTTTGGGAAAAAATATAGCAAAACCAATCCTTTCGAACAAAGCTCTCTTACGGAGACTGGATTGCCTACGGGATCCAATGCCCAAACATCGGGAATGGGCGAGCCCACTTCAAGTCCTATGCTATTGTTTTTTTCATTATTAAGGAAAACATGGTCATAGCGACATAGTTTTTTTATTTACAGAAAAATTTCAAGAAAGCCACGATTTTTAAACCTAGAGGAATTGAAAAATAGATGCTATACCACTCAAAGAACATTATGGCGCACTCACAGCATATGCAGAGAGGAGAAAACTTTAGCCCTCCTCTGTTATTGTTAGTATATATATTGTTATAAAAGGAGATGATATATAGGAAGCAGAAATAGGAAGCAGAAGGAAAAAACCCCCTCAACGCAATCAAAGGAAAAAAACAACGGTTAGCTTCTTATGACCTCCTATCTTTTTTAAAGGAGAGTGGCCAATGCAACAGACCGAATGAGGAGAGTAGGTGGTAGTTAGTTTAGAAAATTAAAGAAAAGAGGAGTTTTTAATGGAATTATGGACTGAGGAACTACATCGGCTTTTCCCAGAGAAGTTTTCAACCAGTGAGGAACAACTAAGCAAGTATGCTACAGATGCTTGGCTTGTATCGAGAGCACCAGATGGCGTTTTTTTCCCTGAATCAAAAGAAGATGTTGTGGCCTTGATGCAATTTGCTTTCTCTCGAGGTATTTATGTGACTGCTAGAGGTGGAGGGAGAGGCTATGTAGGAGGAGCTGTTCCAGTAAAAGGGGGAGTGGTTGTTTCTTTTGAAAAAATGAACCGGATCAAAGAAATACATCCAATAGATGGAGTAGCTGTGGTTGAGCCTGGGGTTATCACGGGAGTACTACAGGAAAAAGTAAAAGCGATGGGTCTTTTTTATCCCCCTGATCCTGCCAGTGTGATGGAATGTACTATTGGCGGAAATGTCGCGACGAACGCAGGTGGGCCTCGCTGTCTTAAATATGGAGTGACCCGAAATTACATCTTAGGCCTTGAGGTTGTGCTTTCCGATGGATCGGTAGCCAAAGTGGGGGGGAGGACGATTAAGAATAAAACCGGCTTTGATTTAACAAGCCTCTTTGTTGGTTCCGAAGGGATGCTGGGGCTAGTCACTGAAATTACTCTTAAGCTGCTTTCTTTTCCTCCACTGAAAGCCTGTCTATCCGCTTATTTTGAACGGATGGATCAGGCTATTTTGTGTGTGAATAAAATTTTATCTTCTGGTGTTCTTCCCGCTGCTCTGGAAATTGCTGATAGGTTTACCCTTCAATGCGCAAGAGAATTTACTAAAGGAGAAATTCCGCCTTTCGATGCCCATATTTTATTGGAAACCGATGGAAGCATTGGGGCAGTCCATTCTGATATCGAGTTTTTTGAGAAAATAATAAGGGAATTTCAACCAAAGGAACTGACAAGAGCCGTGGGAGAAGATGCGTGTGAAAAATTATGGCAGTCGCGCCGTCTCTTCTCAATGTCCCTTAAAGCCAGTGGACTCACTAAACTCAACGAAGATGTTACTGTTCCGCGGAGTCGGCTCGCTGATTTAATAAGCCTAGGGGAATATCTTCAAAGCCACTATGGATTGATTGTCGCTTGTTTTGGTCATGCAGGAGATGGAAATATCCATGTCAATCTGATGGTTGATTGGTCAAAAAAAGAGAATCGTGAGAAGGCTCAAGAGGCCTTGAATGTTCTGTTTGATTCGGTAATATTGTGGAATGGTTCTATTACAGGAGAACATGGTATTGGAATTGCTAAATTGCCGTGGTGGAATAAGGCGGTCAGTCAACAGACCCGATTGCTTCATGAAAAGATTAAAAAGGCGTTGGATCCTAAAGGTATTTTAAACCCTGGAAAATTTGTTTAAATTATGGCTAGAGTTTCCTTTTGCAAAGCAATATCTTATGTTCTTTATAGGTTGTGGTGTTTTGGTAGATAAAATTGGTTGAATTATGAATTTTCAAGATGCTTTTCTATACGCTCTAGAAAATACGAAGATTATTTTGCCACCAAGGCGAGTTGTTTCTACTTTTGGAACAACTCTTATAAATTATCAACTCGTCACAGAAGATTTGGATAGGGTTGATGTCTGTTTTGTTAGGGAAGGAAAATTGGAAGCCGAAAGGCCAAAAATAATTACTTCTCCACAGTTTGCTAAATTGACATTGGAAGGTTTTGGAAAAGAGGCTCAAGAATACGCAGAATGGCTATTGCAAAATGCTCCGCAAAGTAGTATTGCTTTTTTGCGTTATGGATTCTTCTTTAAAAAGGATGATGTGTGTTTTAGCGAGGTAAAAGGCTCTTCAGAAGAAGTGTGTGCTAAGCTCAAAGAAAAGATGATTAAAGAAGGGGATCCTCTCTCTCTCCTTCTGAAAGGGGAAGAGGAACTTTGGGAAGTGTCTTTACTTAAATTTCTAATTGATTGGGTGCGTGTGTCTGTTACAAAAAACATTCACGATTTTCGACAAGAAGGCTTTATTTAAGCATTTTCAGTTAATTTTTCTTTCTTTTTAAGATAAAAGAAACTTCGGCTACGTTAGGAAAGGGAAACTTTGAGACTTTTACTCTCAGCCCTGAAACCAAAGGATGGAGGAGTAATTGTGTAGCGATCTCTTCGGCAAGGGATTCGATGAGTTTTCTAGGTTTGCTACTAGCTATATTTTCTATGATTTCTTTGACAGTAGCGTAATCGAGCGTGGTGGATAATTCATCTGTATCATGAGCTTTACGAGTAACCCCTGGATCTATATAGAGATCAACAGAAATAAGGAGTTTTTGTTTATTCCTTCTTTCTTCTTCTGGTACCCCGATCCATGCATCAACTTGGATTTTCTCTAACCTAATGATATCTTGAGAAATGGAGAAAAGGTCGATTTTGCTTGTGTGTTGAAAAGTTGATTGTGGACACAATCCATAATAGGGAGGCTGAAAAAAAGATTCAGGTTTTCTTTCAATATCAATACCCCGATCAAGCACTCTGTAGCAAAAATCATAGATCCCCTTTTCTTTGCTTTCTCTGGAGCCTGCCACATTAAGTATTTCGATGGAATGGTAGGACAAAAATTTTTTGAGGGTGGCTTCTATCTCTGGAGTCGTTTCGTGAATGTGGAGCCAAGGTTTTCCAAAATTTACTGCAAATTGTTGAGTCGCTAAAGATCCTTCAGTAAGAGACGGTTTTAATGTGACAATCAAGGTACCATCTGAATCCCAAACATTCCATGCTGTTCTTACTGTATAGCTTGGAGTGGGAGTTTCCGAAAGCTGGTATTTATCAGGAATGACACCCGCTTCCGATAATCTCCCTTTGGGACACCATCCTCCATGCGGTATCCCATTGGCAATCGCCCAATCCAAGGCAGCCCTATCCGCTCCTGTTTGCCCGCCTGAGACAATTTTTCTGATCATTGTTTTTAGTTTTTGAGTGAAAAATGCACTAAAATGAAGTAAAAAACATTGTAATTTCTATCCACCAATGCCTGTACTACCTGAGCTGCCTGAATGCGAATCGAAAATCAAGACCTTTTTTTTTGACACTGACTCCTGCGGACTTGTCCACAACATTGCTTATTTGCGTTTTGTGGAGATCGCCCGTTCCGAACTAGCTGAACGGCTTGGTTGGCCATTGAAAGAGATGGAAAAGACAGGCTTGGTTCCTGTAGTCGTCAAAACCGAAATTGTTTATAAATCCCCTGCCAGACTTGGGGATATCATCAGTATCATTTCAAGGCTTAGTCGAATAGAAAGAGTGAGATTTCAGATTGACTTCGAATTAAGAAAGGAAAGTCCTACGGGTAGTTTACTTGCTGAATGCCGACAAATCCTTGCTTGTATCAAACTTCCAGAAAGAAAACCCTCGCCAATTCCATTAAACTGGGCCCAATCTTATCCTTGGTTAGTTGGGAAAAAGACGGAAAACAGCTAATTTAGTGGCTACTTTGAATTTCAAACTGGAGGGCTACAGATAAAATGATTGCTTGGGTTATTGAAAAAGAAAATGGGAAAAGAACGTTGCAGATGCGTGAACTGCCTTCACTTAAACCTGGAAGAGCCGAATTAAAAGTGGATGTTTATTATGCAGGCATCAATAGGGCCGATCTTCTTCAACTTTATGGGCTCTATCCTCAACCTGGACCCCCTACGTCTTTTGAGATTCCAGGATTAGAATTTTCTGGAAGGATTTGTCAGATTGGGGAAGGAGTAGAAGGTTGGAAAGAAGGAGATCCAGTGTTTGGTTTGCTTATTGGCGGTGCTTTTTCAACAGAGGTTGTTGTTCATGAAAGGTTCTTATTACCGATTTATGGAAGACTTTCTTTTGTGGAAGCGGCAGCTATACCCGAAACTTTTTTTACAGCTTGGGATGGGTTAGAATATCGGGCACAGGCTAAGGAGAACGAAACTCTTTTGATTTCTGCTGCTGGGAGTGGCGTTGGTCTTTCTGCATTAGCTCTGGCTAATCTAAAAAACCTTAAAGTCTTTGGGATGGTTAGATCGCCAGCTAAGAAAGAAAAGCTTCTCAAAGTTGGAGCCGTTGATGTGTTTACGGAAGGGCAAACAGATCTAATTGATTGGTCTTTGACTAGAACAGGGGGAAAGGGAATGGATATTATTTTCGATTTAGTAGGTGGTGAACGTTTTAGTCAATATCTTCAAATTGCAGCAGAAAAAGGAAGAATTCTTAGTCTTGGTCTGTTGGCAGGATCAAAAACAGAGATTTCTCTAATTCATCTCCTTCGAAAAAGATTAACGCTTGTTGGCTCGACCCTTCGAGCAAGGCCAATGGAAGAAAAAATGTTTTTAACCCAAGAGTTTCGAAAAAAGATACTTCCTTTTTTTATAGAAGGTCGGCTTAAGCCTATTATCGATCGCATTTTTCTGTGGGATCAATTGAAGGAAGCTTTGCAGTATTTGGAAGAAAATAGACATTTTGGAAAAATCTTACTTAAGGTTAAAGAAGAGAAATAAAAGAACAGGCTTATTTTGGGCGACCGACGGGACTTGAACCCGCAACACCCAGAGCCACAATCTGGTGCTCTGCCAATTGAGCTACGGCCGCCATGTCTCTTTGAGTATACTTAGCTTATATAATATTTTTACCTTTTTTAAACACTTTTCACGAATAATTGTATACCATGAAAAAAAATTGAAGTTGTAATTGTCCTAAAGCTTATCCACTCTTTGGTGGAGAGGAAGCACTGAAAATAAAGCAAGTGTGAGATTTTAAACAACCACAAAATTTGAGTTTTTAACATTCGGCTATTAGAAATGATCATTACAGATGTTCCAAATATTAGGAGACTTGAAGAGGAAGCGATAGCCAATGGCATTTCCGCTGAAGTTCTAATGGAAAGAGCCGGCAGGATGGCTGCGTGTTTTTTTCTCCAGCATTATCCTCGCATGGGTTCGATTCTTGTATTGGTTGGTAAAGGCAATAATGGGGGGATGGGCTTGTGATTGCCAGAGAGTTATTGAAAAGGGGATGGCCTGTATCGGTTTATCTCTCTGCAGAGAGAGGAAAACTAGGAAGCTTATGTAAAAAAAAGCTGGAGGAATTATTGCAGGCATTTCCTCAGTTATCCTTGTACACCTATCCAGATCCTGTGCCCTGGACGAAAGCGGATTATGTGCTGGATTGTCTACTTGGAATCGGTGTGAAAGGAGAATTGCAGGGTGAAGTAGCTCAGCTTGTCAAAGAACTGAATGAACAGCGTAATCGTTGTTTTTTCCAAACAATAGCCGTTGATTGTCCTTCAGGATTGTGGGAGCATTCGACAGCTAGTTCTTTAGCCGTTATTGCCGATTTAACACTAAGTATTGGCTACGGTAAAGATTTCCTTTTTAGAGAAGAGCTTTCAGATTTTACAGGACGAGTGGAAATTGTCCCCATTTTTGATACCCTACCTCCCAGTTCAGGATTGGAATCTTTAGTGGGATGGGAGCTAGCCTTATTATTCCCATTTAGAAATTCTAATACGCATAAAGGCCGTTATGGACGAGTGCTTATTCTTGGTGGTTCTGTTGGCTTTACGGGGGCTCCAGTGATGGCAGCGCAGGCGGCGCATCGTATAGGCTCAGGACTGGTCAATGTGGGAGTTCCTCAGGAAGTTTATCCGCTTGTGGCTGCAAAGGCCCCTTCTGAATCCATGGTATTTCCTTACGATGATCCTAAGTTATTTGAGACGGTAGTTTCTAAAGCAACGGTTGTTGCCATGGGCCCTGGATTTGGTTTGGAAAGAAAATCAGAAATATTTTTCAAAACGCTTATGTCATTGGATCTGCCCTTAGTCATTGATGCAGATTGTTTGACTTTGCTTGCACGCAATCCAGACTTCTTTCAGCTCATTAGAAAATGGGCTGTGCTCACCCCTCATCCAGGAGAAATGAAACGACTTCTAAGAATGGAATTTTCTCCTGAAGAAAGAATTCAAGTAGCAAGCAATTTTGTGAAAGATAAAAAGATAACTTTAGTTTTGAAAGGAGTCAGAACCGTAGTAGCTCAAGAAGGAAAAGATGTATTTTTCAATACAACTGGAAATCCTGGACTTTCTACGGGCGGATCTGGAGATAGCTTACTAGGGATTATTGCTGGACTGATTGCTCAAGGCTTGGAACCCTTTGATGCTGCTTGTAGTGGAGTATGGATTCATGGAAAGGCTGCTGACATAGCAGCGGAAAAAAGAAGAACAAAAGAGGGATTACTTCCTTTAGATGTGGTAGAGAATATAGGGGCGGCTTTAGAACAAATGCGGATGCATTTACGGTTAGTTCTAGACCAAAAAAGCCAGTGGCAAGAAATTCAAACTGCCTATTCTCTGTATCCCCGTTAATTTTGACTAAAAGTCAGTGGGAAAAAACTCTCTCAATAAACATCCTTGCGATACCTTTTTTGTTCCTTTGAAAGAACTACATTGACATAATGTTGTGCGGCTTCCTGTGACATCCCTCCTGTATCTCTAGCTATATCAATGAGACTTTGATGCACATCTTTTGCCATATGCTTTGCATCACCGCAAACATATAGGTAGGCTCCATTCTGTATCCAGTTCCAAAGTTCAGCGGCGGATTCCTTCATTCTATGCTGGACGTAAATTTTATAAGATTGATCTCTAGAAAAAGCCGTATCTAACTTTGTTAATACTCCTTTTTTCAACCAGTCGAGAAGTTCCTCTTTATAGAGAAAATCAGTGCTTTGATGTTGCTCTCCAAAGAATAGCCAATTTTTTCCCCGATGTCCTGCCATCATTCGGTGTTGGAGAAACGCTCGAAAGGGAGCAATACCTGTACCTGGCCCAATCATAATGATGTCAGCTGAAGGATCTTCGGGAAGATGAAAATGCTTTGCCGGTTGATTATACACAGGAATTTCTTTTATCCCTATTTTTGCAAATCTACTCAAAAATCCGGTAGCATTTCCATATCTCATCCTTCCTGCAAGTTTGAAGCGGATAACAGCAACAGTCAGGTGCACTTCATCTGGAAACATTAGAGGAGAGGAAGCTATCGAATAGAGTCGAGGGACCATTCGGCCCAAAGAAGCAACTAGTTCATTAGAGCTAAAAGAAACTTCTGGATATTCTTCAAAGAAGTCTAGGTAATCTTTTCCCCAGAGATAGGCTTCTAGTTCCTTTTCCTGCTCCAAAATTTCTTCTAATCTTTTTCTTTGGGAAGCAGAAGATATCTTTTGGCTCAGTAGCTGGAGGAATTTTTTTGTAACCCGAGTCAGCACAACCTGCTTGGAAAGAAACTCTCTAAGCGTAATCTTGGTATTTTGGTAGTTCACTGGTTCTTCAGGATCAAGAGACTGAAGCTGGAGAATCTTCTCGACAATATAAGGAGGATTGGATGGGAAAATTCCAAGAGAATCTCCCACTTGATAAGTTATCCCACTACCTTTAATATCGATGACGATATGTCTGGTCTCTTTTTCAGAGCCTTCTTTCGTCAGTAAAATATTTTCTCTAATCGAAGCTAAATAAGGGTTATTTCTACTAATAATATTACTTTTTCCTTGTTCTGTTTTTGTGTCCGTCATAAATAAAAGGGAATTAAGAAGATCAATCTATTTATTTTTTTAATCTAATTCAACCATTGTTTATTCTCATGGGTATTTTTCAATTTCACCCTATATACAAAAAAAAAATATGGGGAGGAGGATTGCTCAACAAATTTGTAGCTGGAAGGGACTTGGAGTCCTTCCAACTTATTGGCGAAAGTTGGCAGTTAGTTGATAGGGATGAAGAAATTAGTGTTCTCAAAAGCCCTTATTACTCAATGCGTAATCTTCATGATTTGTGGGTGAACCAAAAAGAAGAGATTTTTGGAAGGAATGCTCCACCCACGACACGTTTTCCTTTGATCGTTAAGATATTGGATTGTCGATTGCCAACAAGCATTCAAGTACATCCTGGGGAAAAAATAGCCACTAAATATGGGTGGGAGAAAAAAACTGAATTTTGGTTTTTCCTAACTACGCTTCCTGGCTCTTCCATATATCTTGGGTTCAAACAGGCCATCTCACCAAATCTACTAAAAGAACTTATCGGGAAAAAAGCTATTATTCAGTACTTAAATCGTATTCCCACCTTTAATTCTCATGGAATATTAGTACTCTCTGGTCAGATCCATGCGGTTGGAGAAGGAAACCTTATTTTAGAAATCCAGGATAATTCAGATACAACTTTTCGGATTTACGACTGGGAAAGACCAAATGAGAATGGCTCTTTGAGGCAACTCCATTATTGGGAATCTGTCCTTTCTGTCTCACTTGAACCCAATAACCCAAAACTTCTTAGCCCAGAAGAAATTTCTGTTGAGCAAAATTACTTTGCTATCAAAAGAATTGAACTTGAGGCTGGCCAGTTCTACGCTTACCACATGGATGGAGCCTCTTTTTTATATCTTTTTTTTTGTGGTGGTAGAGTTATTGTCGGTGATATCCTTTATGAGAAAGGTCAAGGTATCTTCGTTTCCGCCAACCATGGGAAACTGCAGGTGGTTGGGGTAGATACAAAAAATGAATTTATTTCCGTTTCCTTTCCACCGGAGGAAAGACAAAATCCTTTTGTTTGATCCTTTTAATTTTTAATCTGGTTGGTTTTAACTCTGTGATGTCGTATTTTTTTTTATGAGAACCCCCTAAGGAAATAAACATGCGGTAACATGGGTGAGTATTTTTTTTCAATGGATATGAGCTAAAATCGATGGAAAAAATAAAATATTGGGTGGGGACTTCCGGATGGAACTATTTGGATTGGAAAGGATCTTTTTATCCTGAGGATTTGCCACAATCAAAATGGTTTGAATATTATTGTTCTCGGTTTGATGCCGTTGAAGTCAATGCCACTTTCTATAGATTTTTTCCAAAATCTACCTATGAAAATTGGGCAAAAAGGGCTCCAACCAATTTCCGTTTTGTTTTGAAGGTTCCTAGGCTTATTAGTCATGTCCGGCTTCTTAATAATGTCAATGATCTGATTTTGCGGTTTTGCAATGATTCTGGAGTATTAGAGGAAAAAATCGGTTTGTATTTGCTTCAACTTTCTCCTAAGTTTCCTATTGAACCAGAACGGCTTCGGATTGCCATAGAGGCATTTCCTGATCCAAAGAAAGTGGCTGTAGAATTTAGAACCAAAGCAGACATTGCATCTCTTGTAGCAATTTTGAAGGCAAAACAAGCGGTCTATTGTGTTGCCGATTCTCCTCTTTTGAAAATGCAGCCCGAACTAACTTCATCGATCGGCTACTTGCGATTACATGGGCGCAAACAATGGTTTTCCTATCTCTATAACCATGAAGAAATCCAAGAAATAGTGAGGATAGCTAAAAAGCTCGTCAACAAAGGAGCCAAAGAAGTCTATATCTTTTTTAACAATTCGACCATGGGTTGGGCGGCAGACAATGCTCTTGCTGTTAAAAAAGCCCTAGGAGAACTTTAAATGGCTCATTAATAATTTTCTATATCTCACTCCATTATGCGTTGTATGGAGGGAGTAAGCAATAAAGAAAAAACCAACCAAAAGAGTAGCAAAGAAAAATTCTTTGTTCTACATTAAAAAAAATGCCTTATAGAATTTTTCAAGATAGAAAAGAAGCTGGTAGGCTTTTGGCCGAAGAACTTCTCGAGTATGGTGGCAAATCGGATGTGGTTATTCTAGCTTTACCGCGAGGAGGAGTAGAAGTAGGGTTTGCTATGTCAAACATCTTGAAGCTTCCATTGGATATCTTTGTTGTCAGAAAAATAGGAGTTCCATGGCAAGAGGAACTGGCAATGGGAGCAATTGCTTCTGGTGGGATACAGGTTTTAAATCAATCCGTAATAAATTCTTTGAACATAGATGAAGAAACGATTAGAGAAGTCACCGCTCGGGAACTGCTAGAATTGCATAGACGAGAAAATCTTTATCGGAAGGATCTCCCTGCACTTTCTTTGACTAATAAGACTATCATTTTAGTGGATGATGGTATTGCCACCGGTTCGACGATGAGAGCCGCTGTTGCAGCAATAAGAAAGTTAGCGCCTAAAGAATTGATAGTAGCCGTACCAGTGGCTCCTCCTTATGTATATGAAGAAATGAAGAAAATAGCCGATAGGGTCGTTGTGTTAATGACTCCAGAAGAATTTTATGGGGTGGGCCAATGGTATGAAAATTTTAATCAATTATCTGATTGGGAAGTTTGCGCAATGCTTAGGGAGTCGCGCAAGGAAACTCCTGGAAAGGGGCATGAAGTTTTGACTAATTGATGATTTTTTTTCCCCCATTTTAGTTATGTTGGCAGAAGCTCTAAACAAAAAGTTCCGCGTGGTCTCACCATTTGAACCCTGTGGCGATCAAGGAAGAGCTATTGAAGAGTTGGCGGCTGGAATTGAGGCCGGGAAAAAACATCAGGTGCTCTTAGGTGTAACGGGCTCAGGCAAAACTTTTACAATAGCTAAGTGTATTGAAAAAGTCCAAAGACCTACCCTAATCATCTGTCATAATAAAACATTAGCTGCGCAGTTGTACAGCGAATACAAACAGTTTTTTCCTGAGGCTGCGGTTGAATATTTTGTTTCCTACTTTGATTATTATCAACCAGAAGCATATATTCCGAGCACTGATACCTACATAGAAAAAGACTCGAGTGTGAATGTAGAAATCGAAAGACTTCGGCTTTCTGCGACCAATTCTCTGCTGACTCGTCGTGACGTCATTGTTGTTGCCAGTGTTTCCTGCATTTATGGTTTGGGTTCTCCAGAAGACTACGAAAGCTTATGTTGCCAGGTTGAAGTTGGCCAGAATCTCTCAAGAAACCAGTTTCTAGCGATGCTTGTCGAGATGCTCTACGAAAGAAACGATGTAGAGTTAACCCGAGGGAAGTTTCGTGTCAGAGGTGATGTTGTCGAAATCTGCCATGTCTCTCCAGATAAGGGACTGAGAATCGAATTTTTTGCAGATCGAATCGATCGTATTACCGAATTCGAATTGCTTACAGGTCGAAGTGTATGCCGGCTCCAAAAGGAGTTAATCTTTCCAGCAAGTCACTTTGTGACGACCTCTGAGAAATTAAGAAAAGCGATCCAATCGATCCGACAGGAACTCGATGAGCGCATCGCGGAGTTGGAGTCTAGAGGGAAATTGCTTGAAGCGCAGCGACTGAGACTAAGAACGGAAAACGATCTAGAAATGCTTGAAGAACTTGGTTTTTGTAGCGGCATAGAAAATTACAGTAGACATTTAAGCGGGCGAGCTCCAGGTTCTGCTCCATACACTTTACTCGATTTTTTCCCTAAGGACTTTTTGACTGTCATAGACGAAAGTCATGCCACAATCCCTCAAATTCAGGGGATGTATGAAGGGGATATGTCAAGGAAGAGAACGCTTGTTGAACACGGCTTTAGATTGCCTTCTGCTTTAGACAACAGACCGCTATCTTTCACAGAATTTGAGCAAAAAATAGGTCAAGTGATTTATGTTTCAGCTACTCCTGGGGAGTATGAATTAAGAAAAACCAAAGGCAAAGTCGTTGAACAGATCATCAGACCTACTGGATTGTTAGATCCCGAAGTGGAAGTTCGTCCCCTTGAGGGGCAAATAGATGACGTTATCAAAGAAAGTTATAATCGAATAAAGGATGGACAAAGGGTTCTTGTATTAACATTAACTAAGCAAACAGCGGAGGATTTAGCCGACTATCTAAGGGATCTTGGCTTTAAAGTTCGTTACCTTCATTCTGAACTTGATGCCATAGAACGAGTTGAAATATTACGTGGTCTAAGAGCTGGAGATTTCGATGTGTTGGTTGGAATAAATCTCTTAAGAGAAGGGCTCGATTTGCCGGAAGTCTCTCTTGTGTGCATTCTAGATGCGGATAAGGAAGGGTATTTAAGGTCAGAGAAATCCTTAATTCAGATTGCTGGAAGAGCCGCCCGACACGAAAATGGTAAAGTTATTCTTTATGCTGATGTCATGACCCAATCGATTCAAAAACTCATTTCTGTAACCCAATACCGTAGAAACAAGCAGCTTTTATACAACCAGGAACATGGAATTACCCCAAGAAGTGTAAAGGCTAAAGAGCTTGTCAGTCTGCATGGACTGATTCGGTCAGAAGCCAAAGAACCCCATTTGAAAGAGATCGAGCAGAGTGCGGATTATATGGAAATGATAAAAGAATTGAGTGCAGCAATGGTGGAAGCTTCTGCAAGGCTTGAATTTGAAAAAGCTGCTCTTTATCGGGATCAAATTGAAGAACTGAAAAGGAGGTTGCAAAACGGTAAAGAAGATACGGCTAACTTTCCTGTTGTTCCTTCTTTAAAGAAACAAAAAAAGAAGACTGCAAAAGGATCCCTTAAGAAAACCTAAATGCAAAGGGTATTGACCACATTTTCAACCACGTTCTTTTCATCTTTAGAAATATGACATAATTTGAGAAAGGTAGAAAAATATATGGAATTTTTTGACGGAGTGAGACAATCGCCGGTTTATAAACGGATTCTTTTAAAATTGAGTGGAGAAGTATTATCTGGAGAGACTGAACATTTAGATCTTGAGGTTGCCCGTAAAATTGCGTATCAAATTGCTGAGATTTATAGTTTAGGTGTTGATATCGCAATTGTTATTGGCGGAGGCAATATTTGGAGGGGCTCGATGGCCTCTCATTCGGAGTTCCTCGATAGATCCACTGCTGACTACATGGGAATGCTTGCGACCATTATTAATGGGCTGGCATTGCAGGGAGCCCTAGAACATTTAGGGATTCCCACACGGGTGCAAACGGCTATCGAAGTGAAAAACGTTGCTGAACCTTTTATTCGAAGAAGAGCGATTAGACATTTGGAAAAGAAAAGGATCGTTATATTTGTAGCGGGCACAGGGAATCCCTTTTTTTCCACGGACACGGCCGCTGCTCTGCGTGCAAGTGAAATAGAAGCGCAAGTTATTCTCAAAGCGACGAAGGTTGAAGGAGTTTATGATAGTGATCCAAAAATCAATCCACAGGCTAAAAGGTACGAACAATTAACTTATCTGGATGCCATACAGAATCGACTGACCATTATGGATTCCACAGCCTTTTCTTTATGCATGGATAATCGTATTCCAATTATAGTTTTCGATATGTTTAAACCTGGAAATCTTAAAGCGGTAGTTTGTGGCGCTCCTGTTGGAACATTGGTCTCAGATAAGGGGAAAAGCTAAATATGATGATAGAGCTTGGTTTTTTTCTTTATTTTTTGTTATTATTTTGGATACGCGATTATTGAGGGTCTTTATGAGTATCGACGATGTGCTGTTGGAAGCGGAAGATAAAATGGAAAAATCTGTAGAGAAAACACGGATGGAGCTTGCTTCGTTACGTTCTGGGAAGGCTAATCCTGAAATGATATCGAATATCTCGGTTGAAGCCTATGAGACGCATATGAAACTGAAAGATCTGGCAGCCATTACGGCTCCAGATGTTAATTTGCTAGTCGTTCAGCCTTGGGATTTGACCCTGGTAGAAGCTATACGTAAAGCAATCGAGGAATCGAAGCTTGGCTTTAATCCAGTGGTGGATGCTAAAATAATTAGAATCCCTATTCCACCGCTTTCAGAGGAAAGAAGAATGGAACTTATCAAAGTGGCTAGAAAAATATCTGAGGAAGGCAGAGTTGGAATTAGGGCCATTCGCCGGCATAGTCTGGAGGAATTAAAGAAATTAGGCAAAGAAGCACATATCAGTGAGGATGAAGTAGAACGAGCAGAAAAGGAAATCCAAAAATTAACCGATCTCTATATAGAAAAGGTTGATAAGCTGCTTGAAGTAAAAGAAAAGGATCTTCTGAAGGTATAAAAGCATATGGCTCAAAAAAAATTCTGATGATTGTTGGAGATTATGCTGAAGATTATGAAGTCATGGTTCCCTTTCAGTTTCTTTTGGGAATAGGCCACCAAGTCTTTGCTGTGTGTCCAGGAAAGAGCAAAGGACAAAAGGTACAAACAGCGATTCATGATTTTGAAGGCGAGCAAACGTATTCTGAAAAAAAGGGGCATTTTTTTGAGCTGAATGCTGATTTTGAAAAAGTTGTACCAATGGACTATGACGCTCTAGTGCTTCCAGGAGGTCGTGCTCCAGAGTATCTCAGACTTTATCCAAAAGTGATCGAATGTGTGCGTCATTTTTTTGACGAGCAAAAACCGGTGGCAGCCATTTGTCATGGCATACAACTTTTAACGGCAGCAAAAGTTCTTTCAGGCTATCGCTTGACAGCTTATCCCGCTGTTGGGCCAGAAGTCGAGCTCAGTGGAGCAAGCTTTGTCCCAACCGGATTTGAAGAAGCCATTGTGGATAGGAATCTGGTCACTGCTCCCGGTTGGCCAGCTCATCCAAAGTGGCTATCCCTGTTTCTGTCACTTTTAGGCACAAAAGTTAGTTGCTAAATTTTAAATGCCTCTTTTAGATTTTATCCGGGCGGGGGAATACCTTTCCGGATCTATGTTATAAGAAGAGAAATACTCTGGCAGTTTATAGTTTGTCGCTAAACAGGCGGCCATTTCACCAACGGCTGGGGAAGTTTCAATTCCAGAGCCACCAAGAGCAGCAACCCAGAAAAAGCCTCTTTCTCCAGGATCAAAACCGATGACAGGGAGCTCATCATCTACAAACGAACGAAGACCTGCCCATTTTCTGTTAATTTTATCGATCTTAATGGTAGTGGCTTGTTCTAGCCGTTTGATGGCGAGGATACAATCTGATTCCTCTGGTTTTGCATCGCAAGGAATCGATGGGGTTCGATCTGCTGGAGAAGCTAAGATTTCTTGAAAATAAGGCTTGAAATAAAATTCTTCACTGATTTCAAGAACCATTGGCCAATTCTGAACGGAATAATTTGGCTGTGGATCAAAAGTAATAACCGTTCTTCGTTTTGGAACGATCCCTAAGGGTTTGATTGAGGCAAGGCAAGCTACTTCATCAGCCCAAGCTCCAGCTGCGTTAATGAGAAGTGGAGCTTGAAAAAGTTTTTCACTAGCCTCTACTACCCATTCCGTCCGCTGCTTTTCAATCCTTTGGACAAAAGCCTTATAATGGATTTTCCCACCGCTTTGGATGACTCCTTCAAGATATCCTTGCAAGAGTTTTGGTTGATTAATGTCTTTTCCGGTGCTCTCAAGGATACAACCGCCTTCTACTGATTCTTTTTTTAATATTGGGACCATTTGAAGAGCTTCTTCAGGGGTGATCTTCCGTAAGGAAAGATTGGCAGATTGATTTTCCTTAAACCACCTTTCCAAAAAATCCTTTTTTTCCTTTCTTGCAATGAATAATGCATTTCTGGGAGTAGCGAGTGGAATAGAAAAAAAAGGTGCAGGGGGGATTCAAAAAACTGTTTGCTGGCTTGAGTGAGAAGTCTTACGGCAGGAAGGCCATGACTTCCTCTAAAAAACACAGCGGACCTTCCAGTCGAATGATATCCAGGAGAAGATTCTTTTTCCAATATAATCACAGAAAGTCCTTTGATCGCCAGATGAAATCCTACAGAAGCTCCTGCGATACCAGCACCGATAACAAGGCAATCTGCTCTTTCCATAACATTGAATGCTATAGGAAAAATAGCTTAATTGGAAAGGATAAGATAGATAGAAAATGTACGCAGCACCGTTACCTTGTAAAAAGTATGAGCTTGTTTATAAATAAATTATCATAAATACTGATAGACAAAGAAAAAGGATAGAAAAGTTGGTTAGAAAAAAAATTTACATTTCCTTTATCTTTTCCATTTGTCTTTTTCTTTTTGTTGAGAGCCTCTTGGGTCGGTCGACTGTTTTTTGGAGTTCAGAGCCTGTTGATCCTGCTGACGGTGTAGTTCTCTATGGAGGTGGGTTTGATCCCAAAGAGGAAATATTTCTTTGGGCTGTACCTGACGACGATCCTAAAACCAATTATATCCCCTTTTCTTTTGCTAAAGAAAAGCGAGTTTCGGTTTCTCCAATCCAGGTATCTGATCAATCTATAAAATTTCAGATTCCAGCAGTTTTCCCTCCAGGAATATTTGGAGTAGAAATCTCTGAAAATAGATTTTTGATCAATAGACCTCACATAGAATGGTGCCAACCTGCTCGGCTTCTTCCAGGGTTAAAGCAAGATGAAACTTATCCAGGTTCCGAATTGTGTATTATTGGGAAAAATATCCTATTGGCTCCAGAAGATGCACAACGGTTGAAGGTTATTTTGGTCCCGAAAAAAGATGGACAAAAAGATGGACAGCCCATAATCCTAGAAGTGATTGAAGCTGAAAAATATTGTTGTCGAGTTAAAATTCCAGATAATCTAACTCCTGGTGAATTTGATCTACTTGTTCATAACGGTCATGGAGGTCCTGCTGGATGGAGTGATGCTTATTTTCTAAAGGTTGTTCCTGCGACTCCTTGGCCCAATAAAATTTTTAATGTCAGGGATTATGGAGCTAAAGGAAATGGGCTCGCTGATGATTCTCAAGCTTTACGGAAAGCCTTACAGGCAGCCGAGGCCAATGGAGGAGGCATAGTATATATTCCGGCCGGAACCTACAAAGTGAGAGGCAGTTTTTTTATTCCGCCAAAAACTTTGCTGGAAGGGGATGGAATGGATTTTTCTTGGCTCAAGTGGCCGGATAATGCACCTCTTGAAGAAGCGGACTTTATTAGCGCCGCTTTCCTTACCTCTGGGCAATTCTCCTTAGAAGAGTTATCGATAAGTATCAGAAATGCAAAACGGGTTCTTGTGGATAGTTCCGCCCTCAAAGATGAGGAGTTTATTGGAAATTCTAGAGATTGGGAAGATCTATCAGCACTTTTTAAAGGGAAAGTAGCTCCACTGAAAGAATCTTCTTCTGATGTTTTTATTCGCAATGTTCGAATACAGTTTTTTCCTTTTTATGGATATCCAAAGGAAAATATTGAAAGTAGTCTCTTGTGGAAAATCCTAAAATGGGGATTAGATCGAGTGGATGGGTTGGGCTATTCTATTGCTCTAGGAAGTCTTAGCAATGTCGAAATTTCAGGCTGTGAGATCATTGGCTCAAGACAGAGAGCTGTGCATTTAAAAAATGGTCGAATTACCCAAAATAGTTTCTATAACCCAATGGGTGCCTTTTGCATCACAGAAATAGGAGGCGAAAGACTTTTTGTTGAAGATAACTGGTTTGCCGATGAGTCTTCTTTTTATAGACGCCTTCTCCCATTGAGGTATTTGTATGTTGCCCATAATCAATTTTCTGAATTTGGTAGAGGCAACAAGGAGGCTTTGTCTTTTAATCTTAATTTTCCGATGGGAAAAAAGAGGGAAGCTGCTCTGAAATCTTCCTCTTTGACTGCCAGCCTCTCTGGTAACGAAGTGACTTTCAAAGAAAATATTTTGACGAAAGATTCTTTGGTGGGCCAAGAAATTGTAGTAATGGGGCATTCGAGCAAACGGGAATTTTTCGTAAGGAAAGTCATTGCGAATAGCGAACAAAAAATAACAATCGATAGAGGAACTTCTTTACCAGTAAATCAAGAAGTCACTATTTATTTTCTGCCATGGGATAGACCGTTGATTTCTACGGTTGGCTCTTCTGAAGGAATAAAGACAACTATCAATGAGAAAAACATTTTTCCTGGGCTTGTTGGCATGGACGCTCTTATTATTTCAGGGAAAGGAGCTGGCCAGCTTAGGAAAGTAACGGCATTAAATGCAAACACTGTGAGCCTTGATAAGCCATGGGATATAGTTCCAGATTTTTCAAGCCTTTTGCTTTTCTATCAGTGGGAAGGTAAAGCCATTTTTTTTGAAAATCAAAGCCAGGATTGTAGATTCCTTTTTCCTTTAAGCGGTTTAGCTTATGATGTCATTTTTGATGGAAATCAGGTAAAAAGAACGCAAGGTATGATTGCTTCCAGTGGTTTTTTTATACAATGGCTTAATAATGTCCTAGATGTTGCTGTTTCCTATCCAGTGGTTGAGAATAAGGATCCTTTAGACCAAGAAATTCGTAGCTTAAATTTTGGAGTTTTAGGCTTTCTAATTGATCCAAATATGACAAATCTTTCGAATGTTCCTTTCGAAATGATTCGAGGGGGGTTCTGCGATCGAACCGTTTAGCCTTTGGACACCACATTATTGTAGGATTAGGTAGTGAGGAAGGAGAATTTCCTGCCCAGGCTCTTTTAGCTAAAGACCTGCTTATCGATCATAATTGGTTTGAACACGGTCCTTTAGGTGTTGAGCTGGATAAAGGAATACGGCAAGCTCTTCTAATGCGTAATATTTTTTTCGATGTAACAGAACCATTAAAAATAAAAGAAAAAAAGGAAATCATAGTAAAAGATTGACTTCTTCTCCTTTTCGATAATAAGACATTCTTAATCCATATCTTATAATAGGCTTCTTTAAATTGTTGTGGACAATGTTTTTGTTTTCATACTGGCTGGAGGAAGTGGAGAACGCTTTTGGCCAGTAAGCAGGAGAAGTACACCAAAACACTTAATTTCCTTTTTTTCTAATAAAACGCTTCTGGAAGAGACAATTCATAGGATCAAAGGTTTAGTTCCAGAAGAAAATCTCTATATTTTGTCAAATAAAGACCAACTTTCCTCTATTGCGAAAAAATTGCCATCGTTTCCATTAGAAAAAATTCTTTTTGAACCAGAAAAAAGAGATACCGCCGCTGCTTCTGCACTGGCTACAGCCATAGCGGCAAGGCATTCTGAAGAGGCAACTGTCGTTTTATTGCCTGCCGACTGTAAAATCAATGACAGAGAGATATTCCGTGACCAATTGCTCTCTGCTGTCTTGTTTGCTCAAGAAACGAAAAGCATTGTCGCTTTTTCTATTCCTCCCACTTATCCAGCGACAGGATTTGGGTATTTGAAATTAGGTAAAACCAATTGTTTTGTAAAAAACGGCGAAAAGTTTTTTCCTGTTATTCGTTTTGTGGAAAAACCGTCAGTTGATGCAGCTCGACGTTATATCGAAGAAGGAGATTGCGGCTGGAATTCGGGGATGTTTCTATGGACGGTGAAAGTATTTATAGAAGAGACCCAACGGTGGGCCTTTCCTTTTTATCACTTTATTTTGGAGTATCTTGAAAAGCCTTTAGAATGGGAAAGTGCTTTTATCAGTTTGCCTAAGATATCTATCGATTATGCGTTGATGGAAAAAACTGACAAGATATTTGCACTAGAGGCAAGATTTGATTGGAATGATCTTGGAAATTGGATTTCGGTCGCGGAATATTTAGATAAAGATGAGAAAGGGAACAGGGTCAAAGGGAAAATGTGTGCCTATGACGCGAAAGAAAATATTGTTGTATCAGATTCGAAACTCGTTGCTTTGTGTGGTGTCAATGACCTTATTGTCATCGAATCTGAACAGGCTATTCTTGTTTGTCATAAGGATAAGATCCACGAATTGAAAAAATTGTACGAAAAACTCCCTCAAGAATTCAAGTGAGGATCTTATGGAAGAATTTGACCAAGTCGAATCTGCTGAAAAGTAAGGCACCATTAAAAAAAGGTTTTTTTTACTGCTTATAATGCCTGCATTGTTGGCCTCATCACAATTTCATTTATGTCCACATGAGAAGGTTGGCAAAGGGCGTAAAGAATGGCCGAAGCAACCTCCTCAGCTTTTAGTGGAGATATTGTACCTAATTCAGCGGTAATGGAACGTTTGATTTCTTCATCTTCGATGGAATCAAAAAGCTCGGTTTGAACATAGCCAGTTTCGACAAGGGTGATTTTGATTTGATCAAATGGAGAGAGTTCCATTCTTATTCCTTCGGCAAGAGTTCTTATAGCTGATGAACAAGCTGAGTATATCGCAGACCCTGGGATAATTTTTTTCGAAGCAATAGAGGAGACAAAGACCAAATGACCATATTTTTGCTCTAGAAAGGTCGGTAAAATGGCTGATAGCACATGAACAGCCCCTTTAAAATTTATATCGATCATATTCAGCCATTCGGCTACTCTCATTTTTCTTAATAATGAAAGAGGCATGATGCCTGCACTATTGACAAATATATCGACACCACCAAACTTCTTTTTTGCCCCTAAAACTAAGCTATCCACATCGCTCAGTTCCCTGACATTGGTTCGTATTGCTATAGCTGATGCTCCCATCGCTTCGATCTTCTCTACGAGGCTGTTTAACCTTTCCATTCTGCGGGCTCCCACAACAAGATTAGCTCCAGCGCTGGCAAGGGCTAGAGCTGTTGCATATCCAATACCGCTCGAAGCCCCCGTGACGATTGCTGTTTTTCTACTTAGTGTTTTAGAAGCCATGAATGCTGACTTTTTTGATCAGTAATTTATCAACAACAACGCCTTAATTCGACAAAAATTTTCCCTCAAATTATGAAAAAAGAAAGCAACATTGTGCTACAAATCTCCTTGCTATGTATGATGACTTTGGAATCAATTGCTTTTTGTATAAAAAGCGTATAAAATGGGCAAAACGGTAGGAAAATTTTTTGGGATTCTTTTGTTAGGGTTCTTTGGTGTCTGTTTCGTCTCTTGTGGGAAAAAAGAACAGATTTGTCAGGTTACCGAAAGGGATAAACAGTTTTTTGCTGAAAGATTAGAGCAAAGGCCTTTTGTTAAGATTACTGTCCTTACGATGGTTCCTAGCCGAGTTTATCCCTGTGGGGTGGCAGTCCAATGGAGAACATCGGTGAACGTTCTGACTAAGACACCAGAAGGCAGGACTATTAGTGGTTTTTGTGGCCATTTTGACATGAGCCAAGACTTTCCAAGGAATTCTTTCGGCGAAATTGATGTTTTGTCTCACATTTCTCCTTTATGGACCGATATGATACATGAACTCCAAACATATTGGCTGGTAAGTCAGCCAGTTCGACAGTTCCCGCCTCAAGGACAAACAATGCCCCAGTAAATCACTCCTTAATTGTAAGAATGGTGTCTTGAAAACAGCCTGGAAATAGTATAAATAGTATACGAAACTGCAATTTCTTGAATGCCTAGATTGAGGATTTCTTGAACGAGCCCCTCGAAAGCCTGTTTATTTCTCAACAAATCTGATGGATTTGACTTTGTAGGAGGATCTTAACATTAACCTCTTCTGTTGAAGAAGTTAGTCTCTCAGAGAGGACTGACTCACCAATGGATTTGCTGAGTAATGACCGCATTTGCATTGGTCTGAAGGAACGGTAGAGAGAGTTTGCAAAATTTATTTCAAAAAGGGGCTTTTAGTTTCATTTTTTTCTTGGTATCCATTTCATTAGGTAATTCATTAAAGTATTGATGGAAAAGAAAACAGATGAAACTACGGGGAAAAAAGAGCCTTTTTGGGGAATAGGAGAACTTGTTGTTCGACTGATAGAGCTTTTAGAAGCAGAAATAGATTATCTCCGGTACAGGGCTTGGTCCTTAATTTTTCTCCTTCTTTTAAGTCTAATCCTTCTTACCTTTTCTGTTCTTTCCCTTTTTATCGGTTTTCTTTATTGTATATGGGGACTTTATCTTCTTTTTAGCGCAGTGGTTGGAAAGATAGGAGGTGCATTCCTCTGTGCATCCTTTATGGTTGTGCTTGCGGGATTTTTTCTATGGATGATAAAAGAAATAGCAAACAGAATGTTAAAATAAGGCGGAATGAAGCTAGGATACGATTCCTGGATTCTTTACAAAAAGTAAGCGATAATCTTTCAAAAGAAAACACGCTTTTTATAAGCCTCTTCATTGGAATAGTGACTGGTCTTGTGCTTTATTCTCTCCGATGGATGCTCTCCAAAGCTACCCGAGTGGGTCTATTTTATTATATATTGCAACAAGTGTGGAAAATTGTGTGGAAAAATATCCAAAAACAACCATTTAAGTCGGAATCTCCTGAAGAAAAGAAAACGACAGAAAGTGCCTCTACAAATAATCCATTCTCAAAGTAATTTTTCCTAAATAAGCTCCCTAAACATCACATACACATCGACACATCCAAAGATAGGATGACGGAAAGCTTTTGGAATTGTCCCTACAATTTTAAATCCCAGTTTTAACCATAGATTGATTGCTGGATAATTGGTACTAACGACATAATTAAATTGTATCGCTAGAAAGTTTAGTTTTCTTGCATTTTCTATCGCATGCTTCCCCATGGCCTCTCCAATGCCCTGTTTGCGGTAAGGTTTGGCAACAAAAAAGGAAGCATTGGCAATATGATTTCCAAGTCCAATAAAGTTTGGTTTAAGTAGATAACCGCCCACAATGATACCGTTAAGGCAGGAACAATATCTCCAAACTGGCGGAGGAACATTCCAAAAATTAAGGAAATCGGCATAGGAAAAAGGAAGTGAAAAAGGATAAGCAGTTTGTTCTTCAACAACGGATTTAAAAAGAAGATAGAGTTTTAAACAATCCTCATCTGTTGCTTCCCTGATGACAACTTCATTGGACATAGGAAAAAAAAAATCTAAAAATTTCTACAATTACTATATCCTTTAAAAGGTTAAAGGGATAGAATAGGACTTTTGAAATTTGATCAATTGCTAATGGACTCTTTTTGTGCCAATGGCATAGAAATAAATATAAGTTAACGATGGATCTTTCGAAACCTGCTGAGAAACAGAAGCTAGTAAAGTCGCTAAATGCCTTTGATCTTTTTTTGCTCGGGGTTGGAGCGATCATTGGATCAGGAATATTTGTATTGACAGGAGTAGCAGCAGCAAGGGAAGCAGGCCCAGCATTGAGCATTTCTTTTGTCTTTGCAGGCATAGTCTGTCTTTTTACTGCATTTTCATATGCTGAATTTTCTTCGGTCATTCATTCAGCTGGTAGCGCTTATACCTACGCCTACAAGATGATTGGAAGGTTTGCTGGATGGATTACGGGCTGGTGTTTAATTTTAGCCTATCTTTTGACAGGTGCAGTCGTTTCGATTGGATGGTCGGCATATATGGTGGATCTGCTTCATGCTCTTGGAATTCCTTTTCCATCCAAATTTGCTCATGCTCCATCGGAAGGAGGGCTCATGAATGTTCCTGCAATGGGAATTGTCTTTTTGATGTCCCTTTTACTTTCGAAGGGAGCAAAAGAAAGTGCTTGGTTTAATCATTTGATTGTGGGTGTAAAGTTATTGGTTATTCTTTTGTTTATCTTTGTTGCTTCCAGACATATTGATCCTTCTAATTGGATCCCTTTTATGCCTTTTGGATGGAAAGGAGTGATGGGAGGAGCTGCATTCATTTTTTTTGCTTATTTAGGGTTCGATGCGGTCTCAACGACAGCAGAGGAAGCTAAAAATCCTGGAAGAGATTTACCAATAGGGATCATTGGTTCTCTTGTATTTTGCACTTTTCTTTATATCCTCGTGGGTCTATTGCTTACTGGAGTTGTTTCTTATAGGAAGCTGGATGTAAAAGATCCAGTCGCTTTTGCTTTAATGCAGGTAGGAGAGCATCTGGCAGCATCTATTGTCAGTGTGGGAGCTTTAGGTGGTATCACTTCGGCTCTTCTTGTTAATATGTATGGACAGAGCAGGATTTTTTTTGCCATGTCTCGTGATCGGTTTTTGCCTTCATTCCTAGAAAAGCTTCATCCTAAGTTCAATACTCCTTACCGAATTATACTTGGTTCAGGTTTGATTATGGCTTTACTTTCTGGTTTTACGCCAATTCAGACAGTCGCCGAACTTACGAATGTTGGGGCTCTAACAGCATTTATAATGGTTTCGGTATCTGTTTTGGTAATGAGAAAGAAATACCCTGAGCTGGTAGCCCCTTTTAGAGCCCCTGGAATGCCATGGACTGGCATTCTTTCCATTGTCAGCTGCTTTTTTTTAATTGCTCATTTGAACAAGATTGTCCTTATGGCTTTCGTAGGCTGGCTTTTTATTGGTTTTGTCATGTATCTATTTTACTGGGAAAATCCTCTAGATAAAAGGAAGAGAGGATTACGGTTGTGAGGAAACTAAGTAAGTAATGACCGTTAGGCAAAAAGAGAGAAGCAATTTTAATACGCTCATTCTGTCCTAGGAGAGTGTAGTCAAACCTAGAATAAAAATATTAGAATGTCATTTTAAGTTAGAATTTGAAAAATATAGCCTTGACTTGAAAAATAAAAAAATCGAAGATCCAAGCAAAGAAGTGAAAAAAATTGGGTCTGTTCTCTCCCTTGTGGCTTTGTTCGGTATTATGGGTGCCCATTGGATTCTTATTCTTTTTTTTGCTTATGGGAAAATGATCTCTCAATATACTTCTAGCTATGGGGTTGAGAATGGAGTGGCAATGACTTTTGATGGTAAACATCCTTGTTCTATTTGTAAAAAAGTCTCAAAAGAGCAATTCAAGGAAGCAAAAAAAATGGCATGGTCTAAGTCTTTGAAAAAGGCTTCCCCCATGATTACTCCTTCTTTGCCTATTGTTGTGGAAAGAAATAATTTGCTTCTACAAACTCTTTATCAAATCAAAGAAAATCCAATAATTCTTTCTTATTCTCCTATTAATCCACCACCCAAGTCTCTTTCTTAAAAGAAGAAGAGTGTTAAACAGGTGCTTAAAAAACGCTCTTCATTTTAGAGCTTTCCATTGGTTGTGGCACAGAGAGAGGGGTTCGGTCTTTTTTATAAAAGCCATAGGCTCTCCTTCTATTAAATAATAAAACCTAGAGTGTAGTAGCTATCTAGTTCGTCAGACTTTGGTCAAACAACATATTCTAGAAAAAAGGGTGGTAGATATGAGTAAAAATGAATTTGAAGAATATGTAGAAGCACATTATGTAGACATTTATCGGTTTGCCTTATCTCTATGCAGACAGGTAGATAAAGCGTGTGATCTAACTCAACAGACTTTTGTTTTGCTCTATACGAACAAAAATAGAATTAAAGATGCTTCAAGAATCAAAAATTGGCTTTTTACAACTCTTTATAGGCTTTTTCTTCGATCAAAAAAAAGGGAAGAACGCTATCAGTATATGGAAATAGAAGAGATGGAAAATTTTCTTGTGGTCGAACATAAAGGCGAAATAGCCGTAGATAGTGAGTTTGTTAAGGACTGTCTTATGAAAATTGACGAACCTTATAGGATTGCCCTTTGGTTATATTACATGGATGAACTTTCGTATCTGGATATTGCGGCAATATTAAATGTTCCTCTTGGCACCGTAATGTCCAGAATATTCCGCGGGAAAAAACTGCTTAGAGATTTAATCCTTGAAAAGAAAAAAAGAAAAGTTCAAAATAGCAAAAAGGTTTCAGTGTAATAAGGAATTCCATTTGAAAAAGATTGGTTTTAAGGAAAGGAAAAAGAGAAAATCCAAAGGATAGAAAGAAGTTGTGTGCCTGTTAATCCAAAGAAAATGTTTTTTCTTCCTGAAAAGCAAGACCCCTTAGATCAAATTATTAAGCTATCCATTGAAAAAATAACACCTCCCATTTCTCTCAAAAAAAATATTCTTAAGGCTATCAGTGATGTAGAAGATAATGGTTCTCAAAAGTAACACTATATATACTATACAATTATTAGATTATCCCTTTAATAGAGAACATCTTGTAAAAGGTTTGTTACAAATGTTAAATTTTTCCTAAGCTGTTGACTTCATTTATTTCTTTTTTATAGAGTAATGGAGAAGCTAAATGGCCTGTCTTTGTAATAAATTGGAAAGTACCTGCAATTTATATAGAGTGCTGTCAGTATAGCATTGCGACTCAAGAGTGGAGGTAGAATCTGCCTGCTTTAGCATCAGATAAGCATTGATTGGACTTTAAATCAGGCCAACTTCTAAAAGCTAGTATTGGTGGAAGGGGGGGAGAATATAAGCAAGTTTGAGATAGGGAGGCTAGAGAGTCCTGCTTAATGATTCTTAATACGAATTAAGATATAAGATGAAGGAGTCATTATTTTGGAGCTATGAGCCAGTCTCTTTCATAAGACTTCGGTAGACGATATATAGGGTGGACAGTTGGTTGTGGTATTACTACGTTGGCTGAAGGAAAGAAGCTAGATTCCAGTGTTGGTCAATCATCATGCTTAAAAGTTATCTTTTCATGTCAATGGGTTCGAAAGGTGGAACAGGTAAGACCACTGCAATGCTGCTTATTGCTGATTGGTTGTTACTCAATGGAAAACGTGTGCAAGTGATTGAAGCGGATCTTGAAAATTCAGGGAAAGCGGGAGGCATTAGCCACTGGTTTAACGATTGCCTGAAGCTTGATATCCGAAGCCCTAGAGAATGTGATATGGTGATGGAGGCAGCTGCAGAAAATGAATATACTATTATCGACTTGCCCGCTAATAGTGGGGCAGAAATTAAGCAATGGTGGAAAGAAGTAATCACTCCTGAAGTTCTTGTTGAACTCAAGGTGGACGTAATTGCAGTAGGTTCAATTACTCCATATCCGGGTTCAACAGGTGGCATTTTTGATTGGTCGGCTGTGCTTAAAGATAGTTGTAAGTATTTAATTGCTAAAAACATGATGCATGCAAAAATTCAAAATTTTAGTGATTATTATGACTCTAAAGCGGGACAGTTATTTAGAAAAAGCTTCTTTCCGTATGAAATTAAAATCTCTACGCTTTTGCAGGAAGCGATGCAGCAATTGGTAAAAACCGCTTTAAGGCCTTCTGCTGCAATAGAGGATAAATCAATCCCTCTTCTATTAAGACAAAGGATTAAAAACTGGTATCAATCAGTATTTGATCAATTGGAAGGTTTGAATATTTTCCGACATTTTTCTTGATGATTCAGTTTTTGAAAATCTATGAAAAACGAATACACTTTCTACTAAGGTAAAAGAGGGGAGTCCAATGAAACGTGCCCAGGTTTTGGTTTTCCTCTTGTTGTTTTTATTTCCTTTCTCTCTAATTGCCCAAAGAACTCATTGTGATTGCGATAAGAAAAAGATTGTAATAATTGTCAATGGAAAAGCATTGAATCCTACAGATCCTCAGGTTCAAGAGGGATTAAGGAGGCTTGAAGAGGAAATGGCGGCATTTGATAACTGGCAGGATACTCTTTGGAGGGATTTTTCTAGACTCGAAGCCTTTCTTTTGGATGAAGAAAGAGAAATGATGAAAATTCAGCAACAGCTACTTGAGGATCTTGAAAAAACATTAGCTCCGCTTCGAGAAGTACAAAGAAATTATAAGAGATCTATGCCTTTACCTAGAGATAGAGAGTTGTCTTATCCTAAAAATGGTGCCATTTTAGTTTCTACCAACCATTGATCTTCTTAGCTGTTTAAGCTCAAGAACATCTTCTTTCGTTTAAAATGGAGGCACTTTTTCTTCTTCCATCCATTTATGATATTCAATGAGAGGGAGATCACTGGGTCGAAGATAAAGAGACAAGCTGGAAGAAATAGGAGGTAGAAGCCAAGGCCTTTGGCTTTCAATGACGCGTTTGTCTTCTTCCATGATTTGTAATTGAATTTTTTCGTAGATAGGATCATGTGTAGGATCCTTATCGTAATTGCGAGCGATTTTCCAAAACATAAGGCTTTTATTATAGGCGATGGGAGATAGGAGTTGGATTAAAGCCCAAATTTCTCCTTTCCCGTTATCTTTGCGTAAGTGAACCCAATTAGGCCCAGCAGAAACTGTATAATGAACAGTGCTTAATTCCTCTTCTTTTGCAGTCAAAGATGTGCTGAATCCTGAAGATGGAGCTTTTTTTCTTTGAGAAACGCTAAAAGTGGAGAGGATATACCCCTTTTCCTTTATCACCTTGTGATCAGGAGACGCCGTTTGTGCTGGATGGCCAATGGTAGTAGGATGAACCCATGCAAAATGGGTATCATCAAGTTGGCCTAAAATAATGCGCTGTGGACTAGCTTTCCAAAGACATTCTTTCCATTTGCCGTTATCGAGCTGGTAAAATGAGCTATCTTCGAACTCAGTAAAATGTGGCAGCTCATATTTAGCCGTGGGCATAAGACAGACCCAGATCATTTCTAGAAATTCTTTGGCTGGATATCTATGGACGCAAGCAGCCTTCGGAATTGGTGCGCCTCGTCTAGAGGGAATCTCTATACAGCGACCTTCCTCATTATACAACCAGCCATGATAGGGACACCTTAAGAATCGACTCTCTTCTATTCTTCCTAGAGAAAGTGCTGCCCCCAAATGACGACATAAGTCATCGAAGGCAACAACTTTTCCATTTAGTCGAGCTAGCACAATACGTTTCCCTAACAATTCGATTCCCAACGGATTTTCAACTAATAAAGTAGAAGGACAGACAGGATTCCAATAAGCGGCCATCGAAGAATAATAGGCTTCTATAGAAAGGGAATTATTGGGAGTATGCAAAGGCGGATCCATGGTCTTTACAGGAAAATTAATCTAATATTTGTTTCTCTTCCAATCGAAAGAAATTAATGGATAGGAGCTAATCAAAAATTTATTAAATGACTCTTTATTAAAAGATTTTCTCCTTTATTCATTAGGAACTTTTTCTTTGCAAGTCGGTTTCAATAGTTTGATTTTCTTTGATAATGAATCCATGGATCGATTGACTTATGAAAATTTTTCTTAGAATCACCAAATATGTTCTCATTCTTCTTCCTTTTGTTTCTTTCTACGCCGCAAAAGCTTCCACCGAATACCTCCCTATTGATCCTCCAGAAATGAAAAAAGGCTCAGGAGGAAGAGTAATAAGGATAAAGAAAGTAGATGTGTGGCTAAGTGGTAGTCCAGCCATGCGGTATTGGATCAAGGGTGTGCTGCAGGATGAAAGAACGACGGATAATTGGACAAAAGTAAAAAAGGAAAAATGGGAGGCTATAAAAAAAGCCGTAGATAAGGCTAGAGACAAACATGCTGATGGAGTCATTCGAGTTTATTCGAAAGTTTTGACTGAGAAAAGACGAGAAACCTATTATGATTCTATGGGAGGCGGGTTTGGTTATGGGATGTTTGGCTATCCATTCGGCTTTGGGGATCCATTTTGGGGACCCATGATGTACCCGGGCTTTGGAATGGGTTATGGAGGACCTGTCGAATGTTCCTCACAGATAATCACCATTTATCATATTCGATCTAAATTTGATATTATCCATTATAATACTTATTGATCTTCTCTCATCGAGTTGTCGAAAAGCTTTTGAAACAAACGAATAGGCTTTGTTATTTTCCAACTCAATGAATTTTTGATTCTTTCGATTTCTTTTTCTTTTTCCACTAGCTTTTGTGCCAATTTTTCTTCTATGAGTTCTTCATTAGGTTCATTGGACCAAAAATTTTCTTTTTGGTCTGGAAAAGAGACCACCCCACCCAAAGCCTTCACTTCAGGAATAACTGTAGCTTCAATTCCAGCAACAACGGGTTCTCCAAGTTCATTTTCATGTTCATTAGCTTTGGTTATGACGCAAAGAGAATTGACAAATTCGATCTTATGAATTTGACCGAGTATCTCATTTTCAAATCGAATGCCATAGAGCTTTTCGAATCCTTTCAGCAATACATTTCTGGCTATTTTGACTTTCCAGTGTTGATAATTGATAATATCGATAAGCTTCTTAAAAAACCCAATAGAGGCGTAAGGATAAAATAGACCCCCTTCAAATTCTTGCCAGTAGCTACAATGCAAGTCTTCAATTAAATAAAGCCCATTGGGTGCAAGCTGTGGAAAATACAGTGCAAAATTCTTAATGATATCAGAAGTTTTATGAGATCCATCATCAATGACGAGATGATAAGGGGAAGCTTCCTCGAGAATTCTATTTTTTGTCATTTCTTCGGTAGAATCACCAATGACAACCCGGATTCGGGGATCGGAAAAGTGTAAGTTTTTGCAATTAGGGTTGATATCGCAACCTACAATTCTGATCGCATTTTCAAAATATTTAGGCCAAATTTCAAGCGAACCTCCATTTTGTATTCCAATTTCCAATATGTTGATTGGCAACTGCTTATAGTTAGAAAAAATGGTATCGTAAAATTTAAGATAAGAACTCCATTTATGAGCTACTTTCTCCTTGTGTTCCAAATAGAGCTGGAGAAGAGTCTTTTGCATGCTTATGAAATGTGGGTTTAATAGTCTTTAGCTTGGTAATTTATATTTTATGAAGTTCTTAAAATATAAAAATATATTAAAAAATTAAGGTGAAGAAAAAAAGTAGAATTGTTTTATTTTGAGCGAACTACAACAACCTTTGTGCCCTCGATTTTTGCTTCATCAGGTGGATTTAAAACGATTCGATCTTTGGGATCGACTCCTTTTAAAATTTCAGCTTTATAACCATCGTTATTCCCGACTTCGACTTTTTTCAAACGACAGATGTTATTTTCGTCTATGACTGTCACATAGTGTTGGCCATCCTTAATAAATAGAGAATTAACCGGGATGGTCCAAGGGGCAACGCTTGGGACTTTTATCGAAACAATTACATAGAGCCCAGGAAGTAATTTCATCTCTGGGTTTTCCACATCGACTTCTGTCAGAAGGGTGCGTGAAGCTGTTTCTAGGCCATAAGAGGTTCTAACAACTTTTCCTAGATAGATTTTTCCTGCTTGTTCTGGAACAATAACTTCTGCCGTCATCCCTTCATTTATAGAAAAAGAGTAGGTTTGGGGAACAGCAATATATATCCTTAAAACGTCGATTTGAGCAATTCGATAGAGCTGTTTATGGGCGCCTTGAACTGCCTCATTTTGTCCAGCAACAAGCGTTCCAATATCGATGTTCCTTGCGGTGATTACTCCATCAAAAGGAGCGGTAACTTTTTCAAAACTCTGCCATTGCAAAAGCTTGTCCAGCTCTGCAAGGGCTGCTTCATATCCAGTTCTCTGTTCGTCATATTCTTGAGCGGATACAGCTCTGCTTTTCGCAAGGTTTTTCCATCTTTCATAACTAATTCTGGCGATTTCGGCTTTAGCTCGAGCATGTTCCACCTCCTTATCTACTTCAGGAGCATCGATTTCACAAAGAAGCTGTCCAGTTTTGACTTTATCTCCGATATCTACATACCATTTTTTAATGTACCCGTTGACTCTTGCCCAAATCGGAGTTTCATAAAATCCTTGAGTTGTGCCAGGTAATGTCAACGATATAAAAGGTTTAGTTTTTTCAGGCTGAACTACCTGCACATAGATGAGTTGGGATTCATGTAGAGCCGATTGGAGTTCAAACCAGTTTAAAATTCTTTGAATCAAAGAAAGAATTAGGAGTAAAAAAGGACTCCTCCTAAAATAAAAAGGGGATTTTTCTTTTTCGAGGCTCTTAAAACCCTTGCTCCTTTTTCTTTTAAAAAGAAGGCTACGGAAGAAAAAAAAGAACTTTTCTTGTTTTGGGCAGGAAGCACTTCCTTATCGTCATTCCTAAGGTTTTTTTTACCTTAATAATACCCATTGGCTCTTACTCCTTATTTTTTCCCTTGCCGGATAGTTGTAAACATGGAAGGAACAAAAAAGAGAGTTCCCAATGTTCCTATCAGCAGTCCACCAATCACGGCCCTGCCTAACGGCATGTATTGTTCCCCACCTTCAGTCAATCCCAGGGACATAGGCAGCATGCCAATAATCATGGCTGTAGCGGTCATCAATATGGGTCTAAATCGAATGGTTCCGGCTTCAATCGATGCTTCAAGAGGACCTAATCCTTCCCTGAGCCTTTGATTTGCGAAAGTAATTAAAAGAATGCTGTTGGAACTTGTAACTCCTATAGCCATTAAAATGCCCATAAGAGAAGGAACATTAAATGTTGTGCGAGTAAGGAAAAGCATCCATAAAACCCCACAGGCAGCAATGGGTAATCCTGTTAGGATTATGAAGGGTTCTCGCCATGACTGAAAATTGATCACCATCAAAAGATAGACTAGAATGATAGCAAAAACTATCCCAAATCCCAATTGCTGAAAGGCACTATTCATGCTAGTAACTTGTCCACTAACATTGATCCGATAGAGTGGGGGCAGTTTTTTTCTTAATGGTTCAAGTTTTTTTTCAATGGCGGCAGCTACAGAGCCTAAATCCCTGTCTTGGACATTGCATAAGATGTCAAAGACTGGTTTCATTGTGGAGTGGCTTATCATTGCAGGTTCTAGTGTGTGGGTTAGGCTAACAACGTTTGCCAAGAGTTCGGGATTCAAAACATTGCCAAGAAGTGTTTGTGTTGATTCGACTGAAGGTGAGCTACCAACCAAAAACGGCGTTGTAATGGAAGTAAGTGGGATGTTTAACAAGTCATTGATAGAGTTAAATTTTAATTGTGGACTAAAAGTTAAGAGGGGATAATTTATGGTTGTTTTGGGATCCGGCCAGTAAGTAGGCCTAACCATATAACTACTTGATAATTGGTTAAGAACGTTGTTAGCGATATGGACTTGAAACAAACCCATTTCTATAGCCCTTACTTTATCCACTTCAAGATGAAGAGTCGGGTAATCGAACCGTTGGTGAATGTGAGCATCAGCAATGCCTGGAATTTTTCTAATGGCTGAAAGAGATTTGACGGCAAATTCAGCAGTAAGCTTCTCATCGGTTCCAATAACTTGAACATCAATTGGAGCAGGTGTTCCAAAATTGAGCACTTGATTGACCATATCTGCAGGCTGGAAAAAGAAAACACAATCTGGAAATTCTTTTCTTAGCGTTTTCCTGAGTTTCTTCACATAGAATGCTGTAGGTCGGTGTTTTTCTTTTAGATTGATCATGATTTCCCCATCGAAAGAGCCCTGATTCATCGAATCAGACATGGCTAGAGTCGCCATAAAATAGATTGGTATTCCTATATTATCGACGATCGTTTCCAATTCAGTCGGAGGGATGATTTTTTTTATTGTTGCTTCTATCCTTGAGAAGTATTCTTCAGTCTTTTCAAGACGGGTTCCTGTTGGAGTGTAGACATGGAGCCGCATGATTCCTGCATCAACTGTGGGAAAGAAATCTCGGCCAATAAAGGGGAAGGTTAGCAAGCTTGAAATAATGAAAAAGGAAACCCCAAAATAAAATTTCTTTCTATTCGTTAAGACGGCTCTAAGGGCTTTTGAATAGGCAGCTCGGGCCCTTTCAAAGTTGTTATAGAAAGAACTTTGTATTTTATAAAAAAAGGAAAAAAATTGATCGGTTTTCCTTCCTTCATCAGGCTTGGATTCTAGCAAAAGTATCATGGTTGTGACAAGAGAACGTGAAAGGACATAGGAAAAAAGAAGGGAAAGAACTACTGCTAAGGCCATTGGAATGAAAAGGAATCGAGGAGGACCTTCCAAAAAGATTACTGAGGTAAATACGATAGAGATAGACAACGTGGCTACAAATGCAGGAAGAGCTATTTGTTGGGAGCCGTCCATGATCGATTGTAATGGAGGCTTCCCCAATTCTTTGTTTCTATGAATATTTTCGACAGCGACTGTGGCATCGTCTACGAGTATGCCCACAGATAAAGCCAATCCCCCAAGCGTCATTAAGTTTAGAGTGTAGCCAAAGAGTTTGAGCAAGAACAAAGCAGTAAAAATACAGAGTGGAATCGAAGTTAAAACCACAAAAGTACTCCGGGGACTGCGTAGGAAAAGCAATATCATAAGACCTGTGAGTAGAGCGGCTGAGGATGCTTCAAAGACCACTCCTTTTATAGCAGCACGCACAAATACAGATTGGTCGAATAGTTCTTGAATTCTTTTGTCAGGATTAGCTTTACGGATTTCCGGTAGAAGAGATTTTATTTGATCGACTATTTGGATAGTCGAAGCTCCCATGGTTTTGAGTGTGGTCATGAGGATCCCATGAACACCATTTAATCTGACGAGGTTAACTTGAGGCACTCCTCCATCATGAACTGTCCCAACATCTCGAAAATAAATAATTCGATCGTTAATATTTTTCCGAACATAGGCAACATTGGGATCATAGACGCGCTTGATTGGGAAATCATTTATTTCAAAAAGGTTTTTGGGGACATTATTTAATGTGACAAAATAGTCCCTATCCCCTATTTTTACATCCCCGGAAGGATAATTAAGAACTTGTCCAACCAAGGCATCTAAAGCATCTTGAGCGGAGACACCTCTAGCAATAAGCTGATTGGTATCTAAATCCACTGTCATCCATCTGACCTTACCTCCCCATGGAGGAGGAAACATCGTTCCTTTTACAGATAACAGATCCCTGCGAAGCTGCCAAATAGTATAATCATACAGAGCTGATTCGGAAAGAGAAGAACTAGAGACGGCAATTTGAAGCACGGGAACCGATGAAGCATTAAACCGAAAGATAAGAGGTGGAGTCGTACCAGGCGGCATTCTTTTAATAATGGGCTGTAGGACCGCCGTAATTTCTGCTACCGCCATGGAGATATCGACATAGGGCTGAAAGTAAATTTTGCTGACAGAAAAACCAAAATAAACATTAGAATCGATACGTTTGACCCCATCAACGTAATTGGCGATCTGATAGTCGCTGAATGTAGTGATATAATTAGTCATATCGGTAGGAACTAGTCCCAGATATTGCCAAGTGACTACAACAACAGGAATATTAATTTCAGGGAATATATCGGTAGGGGTCGTTTTTATCGTAAAAAAACCAAGGAAAAAAATAAGAATGGCCATGACCCCAATGGTATAAGGCTTCTTTAGGGATAGTTTTACAAGCCACATATAGTTTTAAGAACGCGTTTTTTCGTTTCTTATTTATAAAGAAATAAAAGAAATAAAGCAAAAAATCTTATGTTCATAGATTGAATTTTGTTTGTCTAACAATATAATTTCGGCTAAAACTAGAATTTTGTTTGTATAAAATTATAAAAGTCTTTTTCTTACTTATTTTTAGCAGCATTGTCTGTTTCCTTTCAGGCTGCGCGCCTTTTACAAATGTCAAAATGGAACGTTTGAAAAGGCAGCCTTCTTTTATAAATCTCACTGCTCGACCTAAAAGATATAAAGGCAAAGAAGTTTTCCTTGGAGGAACGGTGGCAGCCTTTAAGAAAAGTGGCAAAAAAACCTACTTAGAGATTATAGAACTTCCATTGGATGATAGCGGCAAACCAGCAGTCGATTTGCCATCAGAAGGTAGATTTATAGCCGAAGTTTCTCAAGAAATCGATCCTACTTTATTTTCTGTTGGAACAGTAGTTACTTTAACCGGTATTGTAGAAGGTGCTGCTCAGGGAATCATCCCTGAAGAAGGATCCTTGTTTCCTCTTATTCGCACAAAACGGATCTCTCCCTGGAAAGAACCGATGACTTATGGAAAAAATTCCACTAACTGGTATGATCAGCCAGAAGGCAATCTACATGCGTGGGGTTGGGGACCGGGAGCATACTGGTGGTAAAATTGGGTTATTGTCATTCATTGCGATTAATGCTATGTCTACAAATAAGACACGGGCGTTTTCAACATTTTAGTCGAATTTCATTTTGGTATTCCCCAGAACTAAAAAAAAGGAGAAATAAAACCAATGTTCAGTTTTGATTTTTCCCTACTGTATCCGTTGGGGCAGTTTGGCTTTGTCGCATTGGCAACAATTCTTTTCTATTTACTAAGTAGGCCAATACGGCATTTGATAGAAAAAAAACTGACAATCGATTCCTTTCAAAGACACCTTAGTTATCTTAAAGTCTTTCTTCAAAGTTTATGGCTTCCTCTTTGGATAGCTATTCTTTTTACGGTCTCCATTGTGGTGGCGATTTTCGCAACCATCTACGTAGAAGAACGCTTTTCAATCACAATTTCTTTTATTGGCCTTTTCTGGGGATTGTCTTTCGTTTGGTATTTTGCTTTCTGGTGGTTTTTGTTTCGTCTGGCTAAAACCAATCTGGAAATCGTCAAACAGAGGTTTAGCAATAGAGAACAATTTAGAAATATCTTGGCGACTCGACTTGCTCGCATGCTCTACATTGTGATTCCTGTTATTGGCATATCAGGGGTCTTTGAAATCTATCCTTTTCGTTCAGAAATTAGAGTAATCTTAAACAAGATCGTTGAAATTTTACTCATTTTTCTTTTAGCTTACTTTTTTTTTGAGTCAGTGGCTATTGGTGGGGAATTTATTATTCATAGGTGGAAAAAAGCAGAAAATGATTTTACAAAGAGAAAAGTTTATACCCAGGTCAAAGTTATTGAAAGAATTCTGTATTTTTTAATCATTCTCTTTGCCGTTTCTTCCATTTTGATGTTATTCCCAGAAGTCAGGCATATAGGGACAAGTATGCTGGCTTCAGCCGGTGTTATAGGTATTGTCGTTGGATTTGCTGCCCAACACATTTTTTCGAACATTTTTGCAGGCATTCAATTAGCGATCACCCAACCGATTAGGCTTGGGGACATTGTCGTAGTCCAGGGATATTGGGGAACCATTGAAGAAATTACTCTTACTTATGTCGTAGTCCATGTATGGGATCATCGTAGGCTCGTCCTTCCCATCAGCTACTTTACTTCGAATTTCTTCGAGAATTGGACTCGGCATTCATCAGAAATCATGGGCACAGTGTATATTTATGTGGATTATTCCATTCCCGTCGATTCGTTACGAAAACAACTCCAAGAAATTCTTTCTTCCTGTCCTCTATGGGATCAAAAAGTCGCGACTATCCAAGTCACTCAGGCAACGGACAAAGCCATGGAAGTGCGGATTCTTTTGAGCGCCGAAAATTCTTCAAAACTTTGGGATCTCCGTTGCTTGGTTCGAGAAAAAATGATCGCCTATCTACAACAAACTTTTCCTCAAAGCTTGCCCAAATACCGACTTGATTATGTCAACCACTGGAATCCTCAAGAGTCTATGGGAAGCTGTGAAACAACAGAGAAAAAGAAGTAAAAATATCATTTTTAGTTGTTTTAGAACTGTTTTAATAGAACTAAGATAAGGCGTTTATGGATAATCCGCTGTCTACTAATCCGATGCTTCCAAAGCCAAGAGCGAGGGAAGAAATTCATCAAGCGGTCATTTCGTTGATTGGAAAATTGAATCTGGCGAAAGGGTCGAAAGTACTCGATGTGCCAATGGGACCAGGAGCCTTAAGTGTTATTTTATTTCAGAATGGATATCAGGTTTTTGGAGTGGATATCGATTTAGCACAATCTGAATCGGTCCAATCCTATGTTATCCGTAAAAAGGCTGATTTGAACAATTCGATTCCTTTTGAAGATGAATTTTTCGATCTGGTCGTTTCTTTAGAGGGAATCGAGCACCTTGAAAATCCATTTCAGTTTATTCGTGAAATTTCACGGGTGCTTCGTCAGGGAGGCTATTTCATTCTTTCCACTCCCAATATTTGCAATCTTGAAGAAAGACTTAATTACCTCCTCCGTGGAAGTTTTTATCGGTTCATTTCGCCAAATGAATTCAAAGAAAAAGGGAGTGGTTTTGACCACCAAAATCTTATGACTTGGGTCGAAATGAAACAGATTCTTGAATGGAATGGGTTAAAACCGCTTTTTCTGGAAAAAGACAAGATCAAATGGAGGCAGATCCTTTTTCTTTGGCCTTTAGGACTCCTTATTTGGCTTTATGGCAGACTGCAACCAGCAACTAGAAGAAAGAAGTATTGCATGGACGATAATGAGTCATTCCCAGTTATGTTTGGAGGGAGCAGCTTGATTAGTGTTTCTAAAAAACTCTTTATGAATGAAATATGAGTACCTATTCAATATACCATTCTGTAATTAGGAAAATAGAGCAGAGGATAGATCTCTCTTCAAAGAAAAAGCTTTTGGATATTGGGAGTGGCAAAGGAGAGTTAATACGATTGGTCAAAGAAAAATGGGATTTGTCGACATTTGCTTGTGATTACACGGATAAATGGATGGAAGTAAAAAATCAAAAAGTCGAGGTCGTAGATCTCAATACAGATCCCTTACCTTATTCTGATAATTCTTTTGATATCATCACTTGTACAGAGGTGGTGGAACATCTCAACAATTACCGGAAACTTCTCCAAGAAATGTACAGAGTATTAAAGCCACAAGGATTAGTAGTGATTTCTACACCAAATTTATTGAATCTCAAATCACGGATGCGTTTTTTTTCATTTGGTTTTTGGAATCTCTTTGGCCCTTTGCCATTCGATCATGTCCAAAGGGAAGATACCGATGGGCATATAAACCCGGTCCACTTTTTCTATCTTGTTCATGGCCTCCATGAAGCTGGGTTTTCCAAGATAGAAATTTCCGTAGATAAATACCAAAGGTCATCGATGATTGCTCTTTCCTTCTTTTATCTACCGATTAAATTCTTTGGAGCTATTTCTTTTTTTAAAGAACAAGCTAAATACCGGACTATTCAAAAAGAGAACCTCCCCTATGTCACTCTTGTCAATTCTCTCGACTTAATGCTTGGGCGAACGGTTATTGCTACGGGTAGGAAGCTTTATGAGAGATAAAGTAAAGATGAGCCCCTTGCGAATAGCAATCGTTACAATGGAATATGGCTATGAGGGAGGCGCCGAGCGATTTGTATGGCAGGTCACAGAACGAATCAGCCGTCTTCCTTTTATGGAAGTAAATCTTTTTGCTGCTCGATGGAAAGAAACTAATCCCAGGATTATTTGTCATAAAGTGCCTATTTTGAAAATCAGTCGATGCGCTACTCGGTTGTCTTTCTGTTGGAATGCGCATCAAATGGTTCAGAATGGAAAATATGACCTTGTTCATTGCCATGATTTGGTCGCTAACTGTGATGTCATTACTTTTGGAGTTCCACATTTGTTCTGGGTAAAAGAAATTCAGAAAAAAAATATGCTTTCTCCCTATAACCATTTGATTCGACGGCTTGAAAAAAAAACACTCTATTCTAAGAACCTTTCTTGGATTTTACCTAATTCTCAGCGTGCCAAAACTGCATTTGCTCAGTATTATCCCGATCTTCTCTCAAAGGTACAAGTTATAAGCCCTGGAGTGGAGTTCGATCGGTTTTGTCAGGATAAAGATAAAACTGAACAGAGAGAGAAAATATTGAATAGATTTGGATGGCACAGGCAGCATCTTCTTGGGCTATTTGTTGGAAATAACTGGAAACTTAAAGGATTGCCTCAAATCTGTCTTGGCATAGCGGAAGCGAAAAAAAGAGGGCTGATAATCAATCTTCTAGTCGTAGGAAAAGGGGATCATGAAGCGATGGGCTCTTTTTTGAGATCGAAAGGAATTGCCAATCAGGTAGGTTTCATAGGCTTAGTCTCTGAGGAAATCGAAAATTTTTATAAAGCTGCGGATTTTCTTATTCTTCTTTCTCGATTTGAGAGTTTTGGGATGGTGGTCTTAGAAGCTATGGCTTCGGGCCTGCCAGTTATTTTGTCAGCTGAGATTGGAGCATGGGATGTTGCGATGGAAGGGGTCAATGCTCTGAAGATTGTCAATACAGAAGATCCACAGGAAATAGCGATGGCTTATAGCAAACTTTCTGATCCGTTGATAAGAAAAAAAATGGGTCATAGTGCTCGCGAAACAGCAAAACAGCACGATTGGCAAAAAGTTGTAGAAGCAACTCTACGTATTTATTCTTTAGTTTTAAAAGAAAAAAAACTTGTTCAGCAATCCAATTGGATCATCAGGAGCGTTGGATTGAGCATTGATTAAAATCAAAATTTTCTTCTAGCCTCAATAAGGCTTCGGTAATTCCTAAAGAAGCTTCTTTTTTGGCTACATATCCACCTTGCTTAATAACCTTGTCTTTTACTTCCTTCACGGCATTTGCAGGACAGGCCAGATGCGAAGCTAATTGTATTTCAAGCATGGGTAAATCATTGAAATGGTCACCGCAGGCCATGGAATTTTTAGGACTTATTCCTAGAAGCTGCTGGATCTGCTTTAAAGCCGATCCCTTATGAAAGTCTTTGTGGGCAAAGCGAAAGTAAACAAAATTACGGTGGTAAGTTAAAAAAGGCAAATTTTGCAGTTTTTGATCTATATACAAAGAGATCTGATCAGCCTCCTGGTTACTGGAAGCTTCAACTTCAATAGGCGACCACGAGGAACTATGAATTGTAGCCTTTGTATGAAGAATTAAGTAGTTGGCAAGTTCTTCAAAGAAAAACCCTATGGAATCAAATAAAATTTTATGGTAGTTTCTGCATTTGAGATTCCACTCTTGGTGAGGAAAAATCTGGAGGCCTTGGACTTTAAATATTTCTTTTTCGTAAAGAACAACCCAATCTGGTAAAAAGGGGATTTGGAGCCTGTTCAATTCTTCAAAAAGACTTTCCCAGCTTCTTCCTGTATTAATTACCCATACAAAAGTGTCCTGTTTTTTTTTCTTTTGGAGTAATTCATAAAACTCTGTGGCAATTTTTCTTTCCTCTCCAACAGAAAGGAGCGTGCCATCGAAATCGGTACAAAAAAGAAATGGAGTCCTCACACTGTCCTTTCTTTATGTGGTTGATTGTTGTTCACCCCAAGTGTCCATCCCTAATTCATAGGTATTTTTGCCAAAAAAATAGCAGAGTAGTTTGCATAGTATTTTGCTATGTTTAAAAAAAGTTTCAAAGAAATTCACTTGTTTTTAGAGTGTAAATGCCTTGAGCGGCTTGTAGATAGAAGGTAAAGAAGAGTTTTTTTAAGAAAAATAACCGCTAGAAATGGAGTAGGAAGAAAGCTTTGCTTTAGTCCAGATTTCATCCAACGTTTTTAGTTAGTAGAACTTTTGTAGCTTTTTGTTGCTTTTGCTTTCTCATGGGCTGGTCATCTAGGTTGCTCTTGATATTGCGATGTCAATCTGCACCGACGGATACGGATAAGCTGGCAGAAACAGGAAGGCAGTGCATTCGTTAGAATTTAGATTGACATTAGCTTTACAGGAGTAAATCTAGAAAAATGATTTATTAAAAAAATCAAAAAATCTATGAAATAGATTTTAAAAAGCATTTTCTTATATAATTTTTTTTATTTTTTGTGAGTCATTTAATAACTTTTTAATAACAAATAAATTATACATATCATTTCCGTAACAATCTCTCCATATATTTGCCATAATAAATTCACATAAAGTTTCATGATTTTGTGTTATTTTTCATTAAACTTGCTGAACGATTATTCAAAATCTTGCTTACTCTTAGTCAAATAGAGCGAATAAAAGGATTTTGGGTAGTATATTTTTAATAAAGAACTATTTAGAAAAGGTATTTATATGATTGAGTTTTTTTTCAAGGGTGGCCCAGTGATGTGGCCGATATTAATCCTTGGACTAGTGACTTTAGCAGCGCTATTGGAAAGGGTTTTTTTCTATCTTTCCGAACAGAGCGTAAGGAATCCAAAGCTTGTGCAAAAGATCTTTGAACTGACTGAAAAGGGAAAGTACGAAGAAGCTATCGCGATAGGGGAAAAATCAAAATTTGTTGTGGCTCAAGTTCTGGTTGAAGGCTTAAGGCATAGAAATAGCATGCCAGTGGATGCAATGATAGAAGCGGCTAGTGCTCAGATAGAAAAGTATTCTCGTGGGCTTGTGATTCTTGATACGGCTGTAACCCTTGGGCCTCTTTTAGGACTGCTGGGGACGGTAACGGGGATGATGCATGCTTTTAGTATTGTTGGCACTGGAGAAATAGCAGGTAAACAAGCGGCAATCACCGGAGGCGTAGCCGAATCTCTCATCGCGGTGAGCTTTGGTTTGGCCATTGCAATTATTGCCATTATTCCATTGAATTTTTTCAATGCGCGCACTGAAAAAGTCAGAAGAGAAATAGAAGGCTATTGTACGCGGTTAGAAATGATACTCAAAAAGTCGCTTAAAGTGAACAATCAAAGGTTGGATATGGAAATGGTTCGATAGAAAGGGGGCAGGAGGAGCCAAAAAAAATGGCAAATTAAAGGAGTATAGCGAGATGAAAATTCGTATCCAGACTGAAAAACATCGACCTAGGTTAGAAATTATCCCTTTTATTGATGTGATGTTTTTCCTGTTAGCAACCTTTATGATCGTTTCTTTGACGATGGTCAAAAACGAGACTATCCAGATTAAACTTCCCAAAAGCACCACGGCTGTTTCTCAACCCCCACCTGATCAGGTAACTGTTAAGGTGCTCGAAGAGGGCAATTTTCTTTTCGATAAAGAAAAAGTGCTTTCTCAAGAATTAACATCGAAGTTGAATCAGATTAAAGCTTCTAATCCAGATCCCAAAATATTCGTTACAGGAGAGCCTAACGCTTCTTTTGAACTAGTGGTCAAGATCATTGATGAGGCTAGAAAAATTGGGATCAATAAGATAGCCATTCAGACAACCAAACCTCAACCTCAAACTCAAAAAAACGGATTAGCCAATGGAACGTAACGATTATATTGGATATTTCTTTTCTTTGTTGATCCATGCGACCCTTCTTTTTGTTGTAGGGTATTTTTTTATTCAAAAAGTGGAATATGGCATTACTGCTGGTGAAAGCACTGTGGATGTTGATCTTATAAATGTCCCAGAAACGCCTATTCCTCCAGAACCGGTTCCCACTCCGATTCCAGAAGAGATGGCGCAGCCTCAGGAAGCGCCCAAACCTGTGGTTCAACCTCCTCCGAAGCCAAAAGCGGTACAAAAGCCAAAGGGTATCCCTCAAGCCACTAAAACACCAGCAGGCAAAATGACGATGCCTGGATATCTTAGGAATCCAGCACCCCCCTATCCCGCAGCGGCAAAAGCCGCAGGGCATCAGGGATTGGTCATTTTACGAGTGCATGTTTCCTCTTCTGGTTATCCGACTTCTGTAACAATTGGTAAATCTTCTGGTTATCCAGAATTAGACCAGGCAGCAGAAAATACAGTAAAAAAATTCTGGAGATTTAAACCACCCACGATGCTTGGACTCCCTATTGATGTAGATGTAGATGTCCCTATCCGTTTCAAGATTAATTGATGGAAAGAATTCTTTTAGAATAAAAAAATCCTCTTTCTGCTTGCATTCCTTCTTACTTCCTAAAAGGCTATTTGCTTTTTTCTCTAGCAAATACAGCATTTAGGTTTTCAAAAAATTGTTTTTATGGTTGTCTTATCCGACTTTTCAACCAAAGTATCCTGTATATGGATTTCCCAACCCTCAAGGAGTTTCTTCAGATTGCTACTACTGCCAATGTAATCCCATTAGTAAGAGAAATCATAGCTGATCTGGACACCCCAGTTTCGGCTTATCTTAAAATTTCTTATGCTTCTCGATACTCTTTCCTTTTTGAATCTGCTGACCGTGGAAAATTTGGACGTTATTCCTATCTTGGCGCTGATCCCTATTTTATCATTAGTGCTCATGGCAGAAAGATCACAATAGAATATCGGGACGGGAAAAAAGTAGATTTTTGGACTGATTCCAATCCACTAAACGAACTAAAAAAAATCATGGATGCTTACAAGGCATTCCCTGTTCCTCAACTGCCAGATTTTTTGGGGGAATAGTGGGTTATTTGGGATACGAAATGGTTCACTTTTTCGAGCCATCAGTTCCAAGGGCTCGAAAAGACGACTTAGAAGTTCCTGATCTTTGTTTTCTTCTAGCCGACACATTAATCATTTTTGATCATCAAGAAAGAAAAATGTTTCTTATCGCCAATGCCATAATTGAAAACAATGCCTTAGAGGCCTATGAAAAAGCAAAGAGAAAATTAGACGATCTCCAAGAGGCTCTCTCCAAACCGTTGTATCACCCTCTTTTTTTGAGGAACCCGGACTGTGGACATGAACTGCCGCTAGCAGTCAATATGACAAAGGAAGAATACATTTCGATGACGGAAAAAATGCAGGAATATATTAGGGCTGGAGATATTTTTCAGGTTGTTCCTTCCCAAAGATGGCATACCCCATGCAAAAAGGATCCTATAGATGTTTATAGAGCCTTAAGGTTAATTAATCCTTCTCCTTATATGTTTTGCTTAAAATTTAAAGATTTTTCTTTAGTAGGTTCCTCTCCTGAAGTCCATGTTCGGTTCGACAAGCGGAAAGTCTATGTCAGACCTATTGCCGGAACAAGGCCTAGGGGACAAAATTCTCCGGAAGAAGAAGCAAAAATTGTTGAGGAGCTCATAAATGACCCGAAGGAGAAAGCCGAGCATATTATGCTTGTTGATTTAGCTCGGAATGATATTGGAAGGGTCTGTGCTTTTAATTCGATTATTGTCAAAGAACTTATGGTTATTGAAAAATACAGTCATGTGATCCATATGGTTTCTTCTGTTGAGGGGATAGCTCGTGAAGGCATCTCTCCTTTTGATGTTTTAGAAGCGACTTTCCCTGCAGGGACCGTAACGGGAGCACCTAAAGTCAGGGCTATGCAAATCATATCTCAATTAGAACCTACTTGCAGAGGACCTTATGCAGGCATTGTAGGATGTTTGAGCTTTTCTGGCTATTTGGACAGCTGTATAGCCATCAGAACCATTTTGATAAAAAATGGGTATGCGTATCTTCAAGCTGGAGGCGGTCTGGTTGCGGATAGTACTCCTATTGGGGAATACCTTGAATCTTCGAATAAAGCTAAAGCAGGTATGAAAGCCCTTGCTTTAGTAGAGTCTTTCCTGTAGGATAGGATGTCTTTAGAAGCCTTGGATTTTATGCTTCTTGTCATCGATAACTACGATTCTTTTACTTACAATCTGGTACAGTATTTTGGAGAGCTTGGGATCGAGCCGACAGTGTATAGAAATGATCAGATCAGTGTTGAAGCCGTTGCTGCTCTTTCTCCCGATTTTATTGTCATATCGCCAGGTCCTAAAGGTCCTGCCGATGCGGGAGTATCGTGTGAGATCATTGATCGATTAGGTCCATGTATTCCAATTCTTGGGGTTTGTCTGGGCCATCAATGCATAGGACATGTGTATGGCGCAAAAGTAGTAAGGGCTAAAAGACTAATGCATGGGAAAACCTCTTTCATTCATCATAACGGAGAGGGGCTTTTTTGGGGTTTACCGAATCCATTTGAAGCCACCCGATACCATTCATTGATTGTAGAAAAAGAGAGTATCCCTTCTTGTCTTCACATTACTGCTTGGACAGAAGATGACGAAGTGATGGGCTTATCTCATCAAAAATATCCTGTATTTGGGGTTCAATTTCATCCAGAATCCATTTTGACAAGAGAAGGAAAAAGAATTTTAAAAAACTTTTTATCCATTAGAAAACAACATATTTTTTAATTTTTCATTTTAATCTTAGAAATACCATGGAATTTCTTCTTTCCGATCCTACTTTTGCAATGGCCTGTGAGCAGTTCCATAGAGTAGCCAGTTTTTTAGGGTTATCAGAAAAGACAAAAGAAATCATCAAGTGGCCTCAAAGATCTCTTACTGTTAGCTTTCCAGTTAAAATGGACAATGGAACTATTCGCATGTTTGTGGGCTATAGGGTGCAACATCATCTAGCTTTAGGCCCAACAAAAGGAGGCATACGGTTTGATCCCGACGTCACGTTAGGAGAAATATCGGCTTTAGCAATGTGGATGAGCTGGAAATGCGCCTTAGTCGGTTTGCCCTTTGGTGGAGCCAAAGGCGGAGTAGCCTGTAAACCAAGCGAAATGAGTAAAAAAGAACTTGAAGGGTTGACAAGGAGATACACTCAAGAGTTGATTCCTTTTATTGGTCCTCAGAAAGATATTCCCGCACCGGACATTGGGACGAATGAACAAATAATGGCATGGATGATGGATACATATTCCATGCAGGTAGGATATACAGCGCCTGGGGTTGTTACTGGCAAACCGGTGACAATCGGTGGGTCCCTTGGACGAAGAGAAGCTACAGGAAGAGGCGTGGCTTTTCTTGTCAAAAAAGTGAGCGAAATTTTAAAAATGTCGAATCCTCTTCGGATCATTGTCCAAGGTTTTGGCAATGTAGGATCCGTTACTGTTAGACAACTTGTCGAGCAAGGGGCAGTCCTCATTGGTGTTTCTGATTTAAGTGGGGCGCTTTATAATCCTAAAGGAATAAATTGTGCCCATCTGTGTGCCTATAAAGAAAAAACAGGCATGTTGGCAGGATTTCCGGAAGCAGATCCAATTGATGGTTTCGATTTGCTTTGCCAACGCTGTGATGTGTTAATCCCAGCAGCCAAAGAAAGAGTGATAACTAAAAAAAATGCAGGAAAATTACAATGCCGTATTTTAGCTGAAGGAGCAAATGGTCCGACAACACCAGAAGCTGATAAAATATTAGAGGAAAGAAAGGATATTTTTGTCATACCTGATATTTTATGCAATTCAGGAGGTGTAATTGTGAGTTATTTTGAATGGGTGCAAGATATGCAAAGCTATTTTTGGTCGGAAAGAGAAGTTTTTGATGCTCTCTATCGAATTCTCTCTGCAACGTTACATTCTATTATGAAATTTTCTCAGGAAAGAAAAGTCTCCACAAGAATGGCAGCTCTATCCCTAGGCATTAAAAAAGTAGCTGAAGCTAAAGAGATGCGTGGGGTTTTCCCTTAGACTCAATCATATTGGGAATTCTAACTGTTTTTGAAATAGGCGATTGAAAGAATTGTCATACCACTTCTAATTTTCGATGCTACACTTTTCTTTTGCTGCTCTTTCGTATATGGATCGATTGAATGTTTTGAAAACAAACAAGATGATCCATGCTTTGTTTTGTTTTTTGTTTTTTTCTTTGTTGGCAATGCAACAGGGAGTAAGCCAAGAGGCTCTAAATCACGAAGATAAGACCCAGTCGGCGAATAATTATATAAGGAATTCTGGGGGAGTGGAAGCTTCCGTATCCCAACCTGCCGAGCCTGTGTTGCGGGGTGCAATGGTCAAACTAACGGATTTTGGATCTGATGATGTGGGCTATCTTTCGATTCCAGATCAAGAGCCAAAAGGTGGTGTGGTTCTTGTCCCAGGGATTTGGGGGTTAAGTCAAGGCATAAAATTCCTTGCAGACCATTTTTCAAAAGATGGATATGTGGCTTTAGCTGTGGATCTTTTTAACGGTATCGTTCCGAAGGATAGCTCTTCTGCTGCTGATTTGAGAAGATTTGTTAGAGAAGAATCTGCTTTGAATGTTATAGCAGCTGCTGTCCGGTTTCTTCATGAAAGTCCTAGATTTCACACGACCAAGGTAGGAGTAGTTGGATGGGACATCGGTGGAGAATACACATTAGAAGCTGCGATCAATGTAAAAGGTATCAACGCTGTAGTCATTTACTACGGAGAAGTGAATCTTGAAAAAAGAAAACTTTCCAAACTTCGAGTTCCAGTGTGCTACTTTTATGCTGAAAAGGATCAGACGATTTCGAAAGAAAAAATAATTCATTTTGTCAACGCATTAGAAGAAGAAAAAAAACCACTCACATTTTACAGTTTTGAAGCTCAACACGGCTTTGCAGATCCTGCAAGTACAAATTACGATCCTACCACTGCCGAAGCAGCGTGGAATATTTCAATCAATTTTTTAGAAAAAGAGTTTAATGCCATTAAAAAAGAGACAGGATTCCTGGATAGGATTATTCATAGCAAAGAGTAATGGAGAGGTATCAAAAAAAAACTCAGGTAAGCACCTGAGGGCTTCTTCTTTCTGGAATTGCTACTTTAAATAAATAGCCAATATCCCTCTTGGCTCAGGAACTGGTTGTGGCAATGACTGCCATTGTTATTCTGCTTTCCATCTGGAAGACATAAAGCTTGACAAGCATTCAAACTGATTTCCTATTCTTTGGGATCCTTTAATAGGGATTTTTTCCCATTCGTAATTCATAAAGCTATCAGAAAATTGGGATAGACAAGAAAAGAGGCTTTCCTATATCTGGTGTAAGAACTATGAATGACTCTGAGGACTCCTGTCTGTTTGGATTTTAAAATACACTTTCATAGGCAAGCCAAAGGAATGCCAAACTGTTTATTTTAAATGCATCGATGTTTGCCTAGTCACAATGGTTTTTGTTATCTAGTACAAATTTTTCGTATTGACCCGAACAAAAAGAACAGTTATCCAACATTCCATGCATTCAGGAAGGCTTTTTTTAAAAAAGGAAAATGAGATTGGGGACAATAAAAAGCTTCGTTCTGTCCCTCTTTCTTTAGTTGAGGAAACCTTAAACTTTCCACAAAAAGTGGCAGAGACGATTAAAAAAGCCCAAAGATATCTTCTTTCTATACAAAAAGAAGATGGGCATTGGGTAGGGGAATTGTTTGTGGATGTGACGCTCGCTTGCGATTGCATTCACTTGATGCATTGGAGAGGAAAGATTGACTACAAAAAACAGAAACGATTGGTAAAGCATATACTGGACAGGCAGCTTCCTGATGGCGGATGGAATATTTATCCTGGAGGTCCTAGTGAAGTCAATGCCACAGTCAAAGCCTATTTCGCCCTTAAATTAGCTGGTTTCTCTCCAGATGAACCTTTAATGGCTAAAGCCCGCTCAACTATTCTTAGGCTTGGAGGAATCCCTAAGTGCATGACTTATACAAAGCTGGGGCTAGCCCTTTTAGGGGTTTATCCATGGGACCGCCTTCCTGTTATCCCCCCAGAAATTATCCTTTTCCCGAATTGGTTTCCTTTCAATCTCTATGAAATATCGGCCTGGAGCCGGACCATGCTTGTTCCCCTATCTATTATCCATCATTTTAAGCCGACAAGAGTTCTCCCTGAAAAATTGCAGTTGCATGAGCTCTTCCCCTATGGAACGGAACGTGGGAAGTTTTCTTGGCTAAAGAAAGGGGCAAAATATTTGTCTAAAGAAGGTTTATTTTTAGCTTGTGATAAATTTTTACAATATTGGGATAAGACTTCATTGAAGCCGTTTAGGAAAATGGCGATAGAAAAAGCTGAAAAATGGATGTTAGAGCGTATAGCTGCTGGATCCGATGGCCTGGGAGCTATTTTCCCAGCCATGCATTATGCGATCATGGCTTTGATTGCTTTAGGATATACCGAAGACAATCCAATCCTAAAAAAGGCTATTGCTGATTTTGAGGCGTTAGAAGTAGACGATCAGAAAAACGATGATTTAAGAATACAACCCTGTTTTTCTCCACTTTGGGATACAGCCGTTGGCCTTGTGGCTTTGGCTGAATCAGGTTATGAAAGAAATGCTCCGCAGCTGAAGAAAGCTGCTCATTGGATAATAAACAGAGAAATAAGAATCAAAGGGGATTGGCATGTTAGAAATCCCCATCCTGAAGCTAGTGGTTGGGCTTTCGAGTACAACAACATGTATTATCCAGATGTGGATGATACGCTCATGGTACTTTTGGCCCTGCGACTGATTGATATAGATGATAAGATAAAGAAAGAAGAAGTAATTCAGAGAGCTTTACGATGGGTCATCAGTTTTCAATGTAAGAATGGAGGGTGGGCTGCTTTTGATAAAAACGTTTATAAGAAATGGTTAGAAGATGTTCCTTTTGCTGATCATAATGCGATACTTGATCCTCCTTGTTCGGATATAACTGCAAGGGCATTAGAATTATTCGGCAAAATGGGGATTAGAAAAAATGAAAAGTTTGTACAAAAAGCGATTCGTTATCTAAAAGAAACTCAAGAAAGTGATGGCTCTTGGATGGGGAGGTGGGGAGTTAATTATATCTATGGGACATGGCAGGCCTTAAGAGGATTGCAAGCGATTGGAGAAGACATGACTCAGGAATGGATTTTAAGGGCTAGGGATTGGCTAGAGTCTTGTCAGAATGAAGATGGTGGATGGGGAGAAACTCCAGCCTCTTATGATAATCCTCAGCTCAAAGGAAAAGGACCAAGTACGGCTTCTCAAACTGCTTGGGCTGTAAGTGGCATTATGGCATGTGGCGACATTTTCCGGCCGAGCGTTACACGGGGAATTAAGTATTTATGTGAACGACAACTTTCCGATGGATCTTGGGCTGAGGAATTCTTAACTGGTACCGGATTCCCTGGCGTTTTTTACTTAAAATACGATATGTACAGAAATGCATGGCCTCTACTTGTCATTGGGGAGTATTATAGGCAATATCAACAAGCTAAAGAGCGAGCTACCTATTGGGTAGATGCGACTCTTGGGTGCATGGAAAAGAGGCTTTCAGCTGTATGATAGCCATTGGATTTGCTGTCGAACATGAAGGGAAGGAGATATTGGACCATGTTCTTAAAGAAAAAAAGGAAGTAGAAGGACATGTTTTTTATTTAGGAGAATATGCTCGCAAGGCTATCTGTGGTATGGTATTGGGGATGGGAAAAAGAAAGTCTGCCCGAAGTGCCGAACTCTTATTAAGGAATTTTTCACCCTCCCTATTTATTCTAGCTGGCTATTCTGGTGCCTTGGTTCCTGGAATCCTTAAAGGAGAAGTATGCGCTGTAGAAAATTACCTCTCCGAAGAACTACGTCCTATTCTTTTAGGGCAAGGATTGCCTCTCTACAAGACTGTCTGTTCTGATGTTATTGTTGCAGACCCGGAAAGCAGATCAAAAATGGCGCAACTTTCCGCTTCCCAAATTGTCGATATGGAAACGGAAGCAGTCTATAATACCGTCCAGGCACATGGAGTGGCTTTTTGTTCGATTCGAGTTATTAGTGATGAGTATGGAGATAGGCTACCAGTGGGAGCAATAATGTCTTCTTGGGATTCAGAAAAAGGGAAATCCAAACCCTTCTCTCTTATTCGTTATCTTGTAAGTCATCCTAAAGAAACAATCCCTTTTTTTCAGTTTGTTTCTACTTTACCTAAGATTCGCAGAAAGTTGACCAAGGTAATACTTACGCTTATTTATAATTTAGAAATATAAGGAACTATATTATGAACAGCACTTTTCCTTTACAGTTGAATATTAACCTTACCCCAATGGCTCTTTCAAAGATTAAAAAACTAACTGATTCTCATCCTGGATATATGTTAAGGCTTTCGGTAACAAAAGGTGGATGTGCTGGCAACGAATATCTACTAGAACTAGCCATACCCAAGGAAAAGGATATTCGGTTAAAAATAGAAGATGTTGTTGTGGCTATCGATCCAGAAAGTAGTCATTTATTAGCCGGTTCAACCATTGATTATAAAGAGGGTCTAACCCAAGGTGGTTTTAGGATCATCAATCCTCAAGCTAAATCGACCTGTGGGTGTGGGTCTTCTTTTCAGGTTTAATTTCTGTTTTTTTCTCTTAATATTTTTTAAATTTTAAACATTTTTCTATGCCTGTAAGAAAAGCTTATCCTTTTGATGTTATTGAGCCAAAATGGCAACACTACTGGTTAGAGAGGGAGCTTTTCCGATCTGCAGATCCTGGAGAAATGGGTTCAGAGAAACCCAAGTTTTATGTCCTTGATATGTTTCCATATCCTTCTGGTAGCGGTCTTCATGTTGGCCATCTTGAAGGTTATACTGCCTCAGACATCGTTGCCCGTTATAAAAGAATGAAGGGATTTAATGTGCTGCATCCTATGGGTTGGGATGCTTTTGGATTGCCAGCAGAACAGCATGCCATTCTAACCGGGACTCATCCAGCCCTAACAACCAAACAAAATATTGATAATTTTCGTCGACAGATTCAGTCCATGGGATTTTCATACGACTGGAGAAGGGAAATCAACACAACTGATCCCTCTTATTATAAATGGACGCAGTGGATTTTTAAAAGGCTTTTCGAAAAAGGGTTGGCTTATGTGGCTGAAGCTCCTGTGTGGTATTGTCCAAAGCTTAAAACAGTTCTTGCTAATGAGGAAATTGTTCATACTCCCGAAGGTCCACGGTCTGAAAGAGGGAATCATCCTGTTATTAAAAAACCTTTTAGACAATGGTTTTTAAAAATAACAGCCTATGCTGAAAAGCTGCTTGAAGGTTTAGAATTAGTAGAATGGCCGGAATCAATTAAAGAGATGCAACGCCATTGGATAGGCAAAAGCGAAGGGGCAGTAGTCAAATTTTCTGTTGAAGGAAAAGATATAGAAATTGAAGTCTTTACCACAAGACCCGATACGCTTTTTGGGGTAACCTTTTTGGTCTTGGCTCCAGAAAATCCATTAGTCACTAAATTGACAGAGAGCGGGTTCAAAGAGTTGGTGGAACAATACTGTGCCTCTGCTTCTTTAAAGACTGATTTAGAAAGAACGGAGTTATCTAAAAACAAAACTGGAGTTTGGACTGGGAGCTTTGCTATTCATCCGATTACAAATGAAAAATTACCGATTTGGGTTTCTGACTATGTGCTGATGACGTATGGAACAGGCGCTATCATGGCTGTTCCTGCCCATGATCGGAGAGATTATGACTTTGCCAAAACTTTTTGTCTGCCAATAAAAAAAGTCGTTACAGCTGAAAGGATTGAGGAGGATACAGAATGTTATACTGGGGAAGGTATAACGGTTCATTCTGGATTTATATCCGGGCTTACAACAAAGGAGGCTAAGGAAAAAATCATTCAATGGCTGGAGGAGAAAAAACTTGGGAAAAGAATGGTGCAATATAAACTAAGAGATTGGCTTTTTTCCCGTCAGAGATATTGGGGAGAACCTTTCCCTATAATATGGAAAGAAAATACACCGATTCCAGTTCCGGATGAAGAGCTACCGGTGTTGTTACCGGACCTTGAGGATTTCACTCCTACAGATGAAGGCATAGCACCTTTAGCTCGGAAAAAAGACTGGGTAGAATTGGGGAATGGTCTAAAGAGAGAGGTGAACACAATGCCTCAATGGGCAGGTTCGTGTTGGTATTATTTAAGGTATTGCGATCCATCCAATAAAGAAGCACCTTTTGCAGCTGAAAAAGAAAGATACTGGATGTGCCCTCACGGAGTTGATTTGTATATAGGTGGAGCTGAACATGCTGTTCTTCATCTGCTTTATGCCAGGTTCTGGCATAAGGTTCTTTATGATATCGGTCTTGTATCGACTCCGGAACCTTTTTATAAATTAGTGAACCAGGGAGTGATATTAGGAGAAGATAATCAAAAAATGTCAAAATCTAGAGGCAACATTGTTAATCCGGATGCTATTGTTCAAGAATATGGAGCGGATACGTTGCGTCTTTTCGAAATGTTTCTTGGCCCTTTACAACAAAGCAAGCCTTGGTCTTCTAAGGGATTGGAAGGGCCTCATCGCTTTCTGGCTAGAGTATGGAGACTGTTTATGGATGAAGATGGAGAAGGGTTGTGGATTCTAAGAAAAGATATTCTTGATGAAGAGGCTCCCTCTCATATTCAAAGATTACGGCATCAGACAATTGCAGGAGTTACGGAAGACATTGAAAATTTTCAATTTCATACGGCTATTGCCAAGCTGATGACTTTTGTCAATGAGCTAACAAAAGAAAAAAAACGATGGAAAAAAGTACTCGAAGATCTTCTTTTGCTTCTGTCTCCTTTTGCTCCACATATTTGCGAAGAATTATGGCAAAAAATGGGACATAAGGATTCATTAGCCTACGAACCTTGGCCAAAATATGATCCAAAGTATTTAATCGATGAAGACATTGAACTTATCGTGCAAATCGACGGAAAAGTGCGTGGCCGGATTATGGTCAAAAAAGGGATCGAAAAAGAAGAAGCTATAAGAAAAGCAAAGGAAACTGAGGCAATTGGGAAATGGCTTGAAAAGGCTACTATTTCAAAAGTTATTTATGTGCCAGAAAAGCTTCTTAATTTTGTCCTAGTAAAAAATTAAATAGCCAATAAGCGTCTATTGAATTAGCTTAGATGGCTTCCGATGTCGATGTAAAATAGAAGTCCTTTATTAAAAGCGGAGGAATTAACGCTGGGACATCGTCAATTTCAGATCCTATACAATTAACCGCTCTGCCGATCTGTTGAACGCTTTGAAGCATAGTCAAGGGGCTTTGGTTAAATCTAAAATTATTAACCGCTTTAGAGATTTTTCCTTTTTCAATTAAAAATGTGCCATCTCGCGTAAGCCCTGTAAAGATAAGGGATTGAGGATCGACCTCTCTAATATACCACAGTCTTGTAACTAGAATGGCTTTGTCTATCTCTTGGATCATCTTATCAAGAGTGATATCCGATCCTGACATCAAAATATTTGATGGCTCAGGGATAGGCTCTTTGTGATTTTTTTTTGCCCAATATCTCGAATAAATAAGGTTCGAGAGGATCCCATTTTGAATCCATGGAGTGTTTCGACAAGGTACTCCGTCATTGGAAAAGACTTGTCCTGGAGCCCGCCTGTTAGAAGGATCAGAGTAGATTGTTATATTGGATGGAAACATATGCTCTCCAATTCTATTCCCCCCACCTGGCTTCGAAAAAGCACTTCTTCCTTCATCAGCTGCCCGTCCATCCATAGAAAATAACATAAGACCAATAAGATCGACAGCGGCCGTAGGTTCAAGAAGAACTGGATAATGGCCAGGAGCCATAGAAAGTCTCTCTTTGCTTAAAATTGCCTTCTGAATAGCAGTTTCAATTAGTTTTTCTGGATCGATTTCCTCAATATTAAAAACGAACGCTCCTGACCAGCCCGAACCAAGACCATCATTTGTTCTTGCCGTGGCTGTCAATTGTAAATTGGCAAATTTTTGATATCCAAAAAGCCCATTGCTATTGGCAATGCAGATAAAGTATTTCTGGAATTTTATAAAACTGCTTAGTTCAATTTGCTCGCTTTTATTTTGAGTTACTACATCCAGTATTCTGGCAGCCATTTCAACAATGTTTTCTATGGATAGGTTCCCCATGCTTTCAGAATAGGAGAAACTGCTGGTATAGTGTTGTGGACCAAGAGGCGGTAAAAACTCTGGATCGGGAGGAGAAATCTGTGCAAGCTTTTCACAGCGTCTTAACCCCCGTTCAATGACAGCCATTTCAAGCTGATCGATTGTGTAACTGGCTGTTCTGTTCTCAAAGGTAGAGTTTAAGGTAATTTTAAGAGAATTTTCAATGCCGTTAGTATTTAAAGCATTCTTCCCTAAGCGGATGTTTACAACTTGGCCGCCTTTTATCTCTACTGATAAGCTGTTGGCTTTGGATAAAGAAAGGATAGATTTTTGAAAATTTCTTGCTTCAGATTCGGAAAGTATCATGTATGTAAACGGCTATTTAGTATTGTGATATTTCTAAATCTAGCAGGAACAGCTCCATGAGAAACTGGTGCAGATTGAGAAGGCTCTCCTTTCCCACAAAAAAGAGTCCCGCACAGTTTATATTCATCTTTGCCACAAATTCCATCACAGGATTTCCAAAAAGACTGGGTGTTTCCTTGGTAGATAACGTCTCGAAGCATTTGTCGGATCTCTCCATTTTTAATCTCATAAAAGAGTTGCCCACCAAATTGGAAATTATATCTTTGTTGATCGATGCTCCAACTTCCATCCCCCATTATATATATCCCATCTTCCACTCCTGAAATGAGATCCTTAAGTTGCTCCTTTTTTTCACTGGGGACAAGGGAAATATTGGGCATCCGCTGGATGGGAAAAAAATTATAGCTTTGGGCGTAACTGCAGCCGTTGGATTTTTCTTTGCCGATCCAATGTGCTTGTCCAATAGCCATTTGAAAGTTTTTAAGAATACCATTTTCTATGATAAGGAAATTTGACCAGCTAGAAGGAATCCCGTCGTCATCATATCCAACGGAAGCCAGTCCACCTGGCTGATTGCGATCGGCTCTAATGGTAACAATGGGGCTGGCAAAATCAAAATTGCCCAATTGGTCAACTTTTAGAAAAGAAGTCCCAGCATAGTTGGATTCAAGTCCCATAACCCTATCTAATTCGGTAGAATGACCTATGGTTTCGTGGATGGTTAACCAAAGATTGGTGGGATGGAGGACAAGGTCTTTTATTCCAGGTACAACAGGTTTTGCATGCAATTTTTCTTTGGCCTGATGGGTTGCTTCGACTACTTCACTCTCAAGGGCTTTTTTCTCAATAATTTCTAGGCCTCCAGATTTCGGAGGCTCAAAACTTGATCTGCTTTCAAATTTCCCTTCCTTTTTATCAACAACAGTAACGATAAACTTTGGATATGTTCTAAGGAATGTTTGTTCAATCCAGGAACCAACAGAGGAGGCATATATTCTAAGTTCTTTGTGAAATAAGAAGAAGGATCGACAAAAATCAGCCCCAGCTTTGATTGCCTTGTCATTGAGGTCGAGTAAAAACGATGTTTTTTCTTCTAGAGGCACCTCAAAAGGATCCATTAAAACATCTTGATGCCATTGTCCTTGGATTTGTGGCAATTTTTCTAATTCAACACGTCTTGAATTCAATTTGAGGCTTTGTTTTGCTAATTCAACGGCTTCCTTTGTTTTATCCGCAGCTTCGTTAGGATCAAGCAGATTCGAAGAAGCAAAACCCCATGTTCCTTCAAAAAGGACTCTAATACCCATTCCAGATTCAAAACTGCCTCCCAGTTCTTCGATTCTATTTTCTCTTGAAATAATTCTTTCTTTAAGGATCCAACAGATGCGTATATCAGAAAATTGACAACCATAGAGTCTAGCTGTATGGAGGGCTGATTCAGCAACAACTGTAGCTATTCTCCGGCTCTGGTCGTAACTCCAAAAAGCATCTGGAAGAGTGCCAGAAAAAACAGTGGGCATTTTTAAGGAAAGCAAGCTTCCTGCCAATCCTTTGATAAAGTTTCTTCTATCGCAGTTCAATGTAATCACCTCTTATATAGGAGTAATAGGCAGGCTATTCAACTTAAAAAAGAAATTAGCAAAGAGAAGATGTTCTTGACTTATAGTTTTTTGAAAGATTAGAATAATTCTTTTATGCATGATGCTGTGACCGAATGGATCTCCAACAATCGTGAAAAATTATTCCAATTTGTACAACACCTTATTCAAATCCCAACAATTAATCCACCTGGTAAGCAATATGCAGAAATGGTTGAGTACTTGGAGAGGAAACTGCAGCAGATTGGATTAGAGACAGAGATTGTAAGAGTACCTGATGCAATGGTAGAAAAGCAATTGGGAGAAGCCTTTCTTTCTTTTCCACGCTATAATCTTATAGCCCGATGGAATGCTAAGGCGCCCAAAACGGTCCTTTTTAATTCCCATTACGATGTTGTACCTGTTTCGGGAAAGTGGAAGCATGATCCTTTTCGGGGAGAAATAGACGATAAGTGGATTTATGGAAGAGGTTCTGCAGATATGAAAGGATCTCTTGCCGCAAGCATTTTTGCTGTGGAGGCATTAAAAACCTTAAAAATTGATCCGCTATATAATGTTCATTTTGCTCTTGTCGCTGATGAAGAAATTGGAGGAGAATTGGGTTCTGGGTTTGTGGTGAAAAATAAATTGGTTGAACCAGATTTTGTGGTCGTTTGTGAAGGAGGATCCGCAAAGAAAATAGGGATAGGACATAATGGAATTCTTCAACTGAATATAAGGGTCTTAGGGACTTCAACGCACACGGCGTATCAGCAAAAGGCAGTTAATTCGTTTTTAGAAACGGTCCATTTGGTTGAATTTTTGGAAGGATTTTTTAAGAAAATTTTGGCAGATCCAAAAAGGGGCTATGTGGCTCCTTCGAAAGAAAAACTAAAGCCTATTGTTAATATAGGAGGGGTGGTTAGTTCTGGTCCTGGCTCAAAAGTTAACATTGTCTCTTCAGAGACAACTTTCACAATTGACCGTAGATTGACTCCATCGGAAAAGATGGATCGAGTCGAGAGCGAGATTAGGGAAGCTATAGAAAAATGGGCAAAGAAAAGAGGAACGAAGGTAAAAATCGAAATTATCCACAAAACCGAACCTTGCGCTCTTGGGTATAATTCAAGCTTTACGAAATCATTTAAATCGGCTGTTGAAAAAATAAAAGGAGGCAAAGCAACTTTTACTGTCAACAGAGGAGCAACTGATATGCATTTTTTTGTAAAGGCCAACAATTGCGAAGCAATTGGATACGGAGTCGATGGTAAAGATATCCATGCGATAGATGAGAAAACTTCTCTTGAGGATCTTGTTGAAACGACGCAAGTTTATGCGACCTTCCTTTCTTCTCCATTATCTTGAGCCAGTTTTTGGTTATTAAAGAAAAGAAACAGGGGCTTTTATTACTTTCTCTTATGGCGTTAATGACTTAAGGTTATTGCACCCGTCGGGACTTGAACCCAAAGCCTTCGGCTCCGGAGGCCGACGCTCTATCCAGTTGAGCTACGGGTGCCGTTGATTTCTTGAAAGGAGCAGCCGCTAGGGAAAATCTTTGAGAAAAAAGAGCCTGGCTCAGTTATTAGGATGCTCCATAGGAGACTCAGCTTCTGAATTTTTTTCTCTTAAACGGTTTTTTCTTGCTAGATAATCTTCTACAAGCATGATTTGATCTTTTCCGGTTCTTTTAATCATTTTCAGAAGCTGATCCATGACCGTAACTTCTTCGAGTTGTTCTTTAACGAACCATTGAAGAAAATTATCTGACGTAAAGTCTCTTTCCTCTTTGGCTAATCGAACTAGATCATGAATTTCTTTCGTAACGGCTATTTCTCTCTCTAGGGATAAGCTGATAGCAGATTCTGGATCTTTAAAAGAAGAATCTACTGCTCCTATTGCTGGAATGCTGACAGGAATATCATTATCAATTAAAAATTTTATAAATTTTAGAGCATGTTGACGTTCCTCATCGGCTTGTTTGAAAAAAAAAGCTGAAAGTTCTGGAAGAGCTTCTATTTCGAAATAAGAACCGATAGCAAGATACAGAACGAAAGCCTGAAATTCACTGCCGATTTGTTGATATAAAGAAGGAACTATCTTTTGGCTTATAAGCATACCTATCATCTAAATATAATTGATAGAAAAGGAAAGAAAAAAAAAAAACTTCCCAAAACTTTTACTCATTGAATGGGATTAGTTGATTTTTTTTAAAAATTCTTCTGTGAATTTCCTATAGCTAATGCAGCCTATGCTATTGGGATCGTAAAGAGTAATGGGCTTTCCATAGCTTGGAGCTTCCGCTAGTCGGACTGTTCTGGGAATAATTGTATCAAATACAAGCTTGGGAATATGTTTGCGGACATCTTCAACAACTTGTTGACTTAAGTTTGTTCTGCTATCATACATGGTCATCAGTATTCCTAAAATATTGGGGGCTGCTGAAACCAGTTTTTTAAGGTTATCAAGCAATTGAAACATTTTTGCCAATCCTTCTAAAGCGTAGTATTCGCATTGAATAGGGATGATTAGCCAATCAGCAGCTACCATCGAGTTGACCATAAGTAATCCTAAGGCAGGGGGACAATCAAGAATGACATACTGATAGGTTGTTCCAATAAGGGATTCTCTAAAGATTTTTCTAAAAACAGAAAAAGATTCGATTGGGTCATGTTGTTGATTTTCCCAGTTGGCTAATTCTAAATTTGCTGGGATAAGGTCCAAATTCATGTAAGGAGTAGAAATAATCTGGTCTTTTAAAAGTTGTTCGCCAATTAAAACAGGAAATAAGCTTTTTCCAGAATCAAGGGAAAACCCTACTCCACTCGTAGCATTGGATTGGGGGTCTACATCGACTAGCAGCGTCGAGTATCCCTTTTCGGCTAAACAAGCTGAAAGGTTGATAGCTGTTGTAGTTTTCCCTACTCCTCCTTTTTGGTTTGCAATCGAAATAAATTTCATTGTCCATTTGTTCAATTATTATTAATAAAAGAAACTAAGCTAACATTCTTGTTGAATTTGAGCTAAAATAAAATTGAATTTTAGCTAATTTCCTTTGTCTTTTCTTTATCTGCTTTATGTAGGAAAATGGATTAACTTGACATTTTTTATAATGTTTTAATATTAAAATTTCTTTTTCATGATCAAGGTTGAAAATCTGGTAAAAACGTATTCGGGTTATACGGCACTTCAGGGAATTAGTTTTGAAGTAAAAAAGGGAGAAATTGTCGGATTCCTTGGTCCTAATGGGGCAGGGAAGACGACGACCATGCGTATTTTATCTTGTTACCTCCCTCCAACAAGTGGAAAAGTAGAAGTAGCCGGCTTTGATGTTCTTCAGAAGCCTTTGGAGGTTAAGAAAAGAGTAGGGTACATGCCAGAAAATGTTCCCCTATATACGGATTTAAGAGTAAATGAGTATCTAAGGTATAGAGCTAAACTCAAGGGGATTAGGGGCTCAATGCTCAATGAAAGGGTACAATCTGTTTTAAAACTTTGCCATATTGAAGATGTCGCTTCAAGCATGATTGGAAATTTATCCAAAGGGTATCGACAAAGAGTAGGCCTTGCAGATGCCTTGGTGCATGATCCAGAATTGTTGATTTTAGATGAGCCAACTATTGGCTTGGATCCCAATCAGATTAGATCTGTCAGGGAATTAATTCGGAGTTTGGGCCAACATCATACCATCATCTTATCCTCTCATATTTTGAGCGAAGTCGAGGCCGTATGTAGCAGAGTTTTAATTATAAATAAGGGTAAAATAGAAGCTGCGGATACTCCTGAGAATCTCTCAAAACTTGTTAGAGGTGGAAGCATTGGAGCGATTCGACTTGAAATCCTTTGTAAGCCTTCTGTGGGGAAGGAAGCATTCGAACGGTTGGAGGAGGTTGAGGAAGTAGAAATTGTTGAAGAATATCCAGGAGGATGGGTGATTCTACAGATATGGCCTAAACCTGGAAATGATATCAGAGATGGAGTTTATAATGTGATTCAGAAAAATGGTTGGAAAATAAGAGAAATGTCAAGAATAAGAGCAACCTTGGAGGATATTTTTGTCGAATTAACACAAGATTGAAACAGCTAACTTTCTGTAGAAAAGGTTTTGGTAATAGGTGGTTGTTCTAAAAACAGTGAATAAAAAAAAATCTTTTTTGAATATATTTTTTTGGATGAGGAAGCGTTATGGCTCTTTTGACATTATTTCAAAGAGAAATGAAAAGCTACTTTGTTTCTCCAGTAGCTTATATCCTTCTATTTTCTTGTTCTTTGATCAATGGAGCTAGTTTTGTTTTTTGGCTCAACTACCTTTCGATCAATAATATCAAAGAATTTACTCTTTTGCAGGCTTGCATGAACGCCTTTTTTTTCTGGTTTTTGCTCCTTGTTCAAGTACCCGTTTTAACGATGCGATCTTTTGCTGAAGAATACAAATTGGGCACCATTGAAATGATTCTAACTGCCCCTGTGAGGGAATGGGAATTAGTGCTATCCAAGTTTTTAGGCTCTGTTTGTTTCTTTGCTGTTCTTTGGATGCCAATGGCATTGTATTTAGCAGTATTGCGGATAGTTTATGGACATCCCCTTGGGATGAGTGTAGGGATGATTGTTCTTCCTTTCCTAATGCTCCTTCTTATTGGAATGTTCTTCATATCGATTGGCCTTTTTGTTTCATCCCTTACGAAAAATCAGATTATTGCTGCCATTCTTTCTTTTGCCCTTATTTTCCTCATTTTCTCATTAAGTTTTTTGATTTATTTGGGAATTGGTGGGCAAACAAGGGAAATGATTTCTTATCTTTCATTTTTGGATCAAATGGATACTTTTTCGCGGGGTATTTTCGATTCTAGACCCGTAGTTTTATTGGGTTCAGCTACTTTCTTTTTCCTTTTTCTTACAGAAAAAATTTTGGAATGGAGAAGGCTCAGAGAATGATAAGGAAAAAAATGGAAAAATAAGCTTGGGAAGGCAGCTATGAAAGGAGTCACGGTGTCTCATCCTTTGAGATTTCAGCTTAGGATCAATAACATACTGACCATTTTATTGATGTTTGCCATAGTTTGGATAGTCAATTATTTGGGATATAAATATTATTATCGCAAGGACTTCTCCAAAGGGGGTATGTATACGCTTTCTTCCAAAACAATTAATGTTTTGAAGTCTTTACCGGAGCCAGTTAAAATTATCGTTTGTCTAACAAACTCAAAGCTTCAATCCGATATAGACAACCTCCTGAAGGAATATAAATATTATGGGGGCAACAAAATCATTATAGAGCATATCGATCCGGCATTAAATCTTGAAAGAGCGGAAGCACTAGCCAAAAGACTTAAATTTGATTTACAAGAAAATGTTATTATTTTCGAATACAAAAATTTTCATAAGTTTGTAAATGATAATCAACTAGTTGAGTATGATAATTCGGTAGCGATGTTTGGCCAATCCCCTTCCATTAAAGCATTTAAAGGGGAACAACAATTTACAGCAGCTATTTTATCTGTAGTAGAAGGGAAGCCGTCTAAGGTATACTTTTTGACAGGGCATGGGGAAAGAAATATAGACAATTACAATCAACCGGGAGGCTATGGGATTATTGCAACACAAATTCGTAAGGAAAATATGGAACCACTGACCCTGAATTTGCTGGAAAGTGGGGCTGTTCCAGAAGATGCTGCAGTTGTGGTCGTTGCTGGACCCAAAAATCCTCTCTCTCCTTCTGAAATCCAGGCCATAACCCATTACTTGGATTCCAAAGGCAAATTAATAGTTCTTGAAGGCTCAAACTCCAATTCAGGCTTAGAACCCTTGCTGTCAAAATACGGAATAATCTTTCAAAATGATAAAGTAGTTGCAATTGGAAGGCTAGTTGGAGGCCTTGGAGGAGAAATGCTGATCGATAAAGCAGCAGGGACCCATTTTGCCGATCATCCTGCGGTAAAGCCAATGATTGGCTATACCCTTCAGCTGCCTGATTGCCGCTCCATTGCCTTGTCGACGGATTCTTCTAATCCTAATGTCAAGAAAGTCACAGCCTTAGTAAAAACTCCAGAGGGATTTTGGGGTGAGGTGAATTGGAAAGAAGAAGAAAGACCCAAATATGACCCAGGGGTTGATATTCCTGGTCCTCTGATTTTAGCTGCTGTTTATGACGGTGGTGAAGTTCCTGGCAAGGAAGGGATTCATGTTTTCGGAACAAGGATTGCAGCCGTTGGATCTTCCTCCTTTCTTGCCAATCAGAATATAAAACCTGATGGGGTTGATTTTTTCATTAACTTGTTAAATTGGATGCTCCAGAAAGAAATGGCCCTAGGGATTGCTCCAAAATCTGTTCAGGAATTTGGATTAAGCATTCCAGCTTCCCAAAGACAGACCGTTGCTATGATTTGCTTGGTTACCATTCCTTTTGCATTTTTGGTACTTGGGGTAGGGATGTATTTTTCTAGAAGAAGATGACCAAAGACAACGAGAAAGAAGATGAAAAATTTTCGTTCAACCCTCATCCTATCTATCATTGTTGCTTTGTTGACTGGGTATATTTATTTTTTGACAAGGGTAAGAAGTCTACAGAAGAAAGACAAAGAACAGAAAATGAACTTTTTCATATTGAAGCAGGTGAAATAAACTGGTTGCAGATTAAATCTCCTGGTGAATCCGTTACCTTGGAGAAAAAAGAAAACCAATGGAAGATAACCTCTCCAATTCATGCTGATGCTGATGAAAGGACAATCGATCGGTATCTGATTGATCTTCAATATTTAGAAGTGCGAAGGAAAATTCCCCAGAATGAGATTCCTAATGGCGACATATTAAAACAATGGGGATTTTCTAATCCATCTCTAGAAATCTATTTTAAAACTTCAAAAGAAACACACAGTTTGATTGTTGGTCGGAAAACAGCTGTAAGCGAATTGGTTTATGCGAAAACCTCCACAGGATCCAATGGCCCAATTTATTTAATTAGTTCTAGTATGGCAGAGTCTTTAAAGAAAGGTTTAGATGATTTGCGCAGTCGGGTTGTTTTTCATTTTAATCAGTTTTCGATCGACAAATGCGGGATTAGACAACTCAATGGTCCTTCCTTTTCTGATTATATAGTTTTAAAGAAAGGAAAGCAGTGGGAACTTCAAAAACCTGTTATGGCAAGGGCTGATGGGAGCAAATTAGAGGATTGGTTTAATGAATTGCATTCGCTTCGTATCGACAAGTTTATCGCTGATGATGGGTCCAACCTTAATCAATACGGATTAGATAGTCCAAGATATCAAATTTGGATCGATCAGTCAGATAAGAAGGAGGAAGAGAAACTTTTGGTTGGTAATTCCTTGCCGTCAGATCCAAAGGAGCTATATGCGAAAATGGCTTCGAGTAATTCAGTCTTTACGATCCAAGCAGATGCAGTCAATAAGATCGTACAGAATTTTTCAGATATTCGTGACAAGCATGTGTTTCCTGCTTTTTCAGAAGAGCAGGTTGAAAAGATATGGTTTCGGAACAAAGACCTCAAATTGGTTTATGTGAAAAAAGGCAGTGATTGGCAAAATGAAGAAACTGAGAAAGGACTTGCCAACAAAAATAAGGTTAATGAGTTTATCGATGTATTGCGTAATTTGGAAGCCAAAGACATTAAACAAGAACAGATGGAGGTAAAAGGTTATGGTTTGGAAAATCCCCAAGAGGATATAGAAATTGAATTTAATCCTGGACTAACCACCGATAAATCTCAGCGGATAGAGCTTTATTTAGGGAAAGATGAAAATGGATTAATCTATGCCAAAAACTCTATTGAACCTTTTGTTTATGCTATTAAAGATTCATTTATCAAAACACTCCCTAAAGATCCATGGGATTGGAAGGATCTATCGATTATCCAATTGGATCCCCAAGAAATATCTCAATGGGATGTCATCTCTGGGAATCAATCTTTTACGGTACAGAGAAAAGATGGGAAGTTTATAACCACAGGCATATCTGGACTGGATGAAGAGAAAGCCAAAGATTGCCTTGAGTTGTTAGCGCATCTAAAAGCGGTGAGGTGGGTTGGGCCTCCTTCTCAAGGGATGGAACTTTCCAAGCCCCAAACCAAAATTACAATCCATGCCAAAAAGAACTACGTTGTACTTATTGGAGTTGCTTCGCCGACTGGTGGCAGGTATGCTCTCTTGGAAGGCAATCCGATTGCCTTCGAATTAGAGGATTCAGTTTATAAGAGGCTGGTAGAACCATTACATACAAAAACTACGGTACAGCAAGCTATGCCTCAAGCAGCAAAATAGGCTTAGGCTATATTATTCATGATAAGACACATAAATCAAAGGGTGAGGAACACAACTGGTTGATGCTCAGGAAGGAGGCGTTGATTCTTCTTCAGCTTTTTGGAGTTCTTGATATTTCTTTATGCTTTTAAAAACTAAAATATAGGATATTGCTGCCAAAGGCAATCCTATGATCAAAGAGCCTATGAACATTGGCCATCCTAAATTATAAATCTCCTGCCAACTTATTAATTGTTTGAGTTCTAGATGTTGGAGTTTGGATAGTGTCTTATTAAATTGATGGCTATTTTGACCAAGCACAATTAACCCAATTTTGTATTCAAGCCACATTAATCCAGGAACGAAAGGCAAAGCAATATCATGGGCAGCAACACCAACAGCTGCTGCAACTTTACTAACCCGAAGCAGCCAAGCTGTTACAATAGCTAAAATCGTTTTAAATCCCCAAAAAGGAGTAAATCCATAAAAGACGCCAATAGCAAAACCAAGGGCTATGGAATGAGCAGATACAGGTAATTTTCGAAGGATGGTATGACTTTTTTTGAAATGGTTAGAGACGTAGGAAAGAAGATTCTTTTTTTTAGGTTGTGATTTGATGACTCCTTCTGACGATTTCCCCATGTATATAGCAATAAGCGTAGCTTAAAGAATAGCAAGATAGATCTTTGGAAGAAAAAAAAACTTAAGTAAAACTTTTGCTAGTCTTTTTTACAAGCGCCATTGAGGAAGATTTCAATAAAGTTGTCGATAACTTCTGTTTCTGAAATCTGTGGGGTGTCTAGCTCAAAGAGAGTATTTGCCACTAGATAATGAGTGATAATACCAATAAAAGCGTTAGAGACCAAATAAGGGTTCAATGCTTTGAAAATGTTTCTTTCCATTAGCATGGAAACATAATTTTGAAGTTTCTTCCGTAATTCTACAACGAAACATTCGCAAAACATTTTTGATAGCTCATGATGCTCAAGAGCGCTGAAATAAAGAAGTCGGAGAAAATCGGGATCTTCTTTGACAGAGGTAAAGAATTGGGTGGCTATTTGTTTTAAAAATCCAGGAACACCCTCTCGGTTCTGCTCAGGATTTTCTAAGTTTTCCATCAGCGCATTGAGCTGGTCAATTTTCGATCGAATGATAGCTAGATAAAGATCTTTTTTGGTTGGATAATACCTATAAATTAAGGCCTCGTTAACATTAGCATATTGAGCGATATTTCGGGTGGTGGTGCCTGCAAAACCTTTTTGTGCGAACAGTTTTTTAGCTGCACCAAGAATTTTTTGTTTTCCAGAGGGGGTTTCTCGAGCTTTCTCCATTGACAAGTCTATTTAGGTAAGTAAGTAATCACATACTGATTTCCGTCAAACCTTTATTATAATTTATCTAAATTTTCGTCTCGAAAAGAAAATTTATGGGCTTTAAACTCTTAAATCGCAAAGAAAGTCGAGTTAAGCAGGAAGCTTTTGGTTCCTCCTCTACCAGCGAGCAAGAACCATCTTTGACTACAGTCCCTCAGGATTCAAAGATAGAAGATCATAAGGGTTTGCATGCCTTCTTTATAAAGTCGATCCTCTACGGGGTCATTTTTGGTCTGATTTTTTTCCTTGCCTATGTGCTTTTCGAATATTTCTCATCTTACGAAACCACTGACGATGCCTTTATCGCAGGACATATCATTCGCATCGCTCCTAAAGTTGCTGGCCATGTTGTGGGCTATTATATCGATGACAATATGGATGTCAAAAAAGGACAACTGTTAATCGAGATTGATCCCAGAGATTATCAATCCCGAGTAGCCATTGCTCAAGCCAATAAAGAATGGGCTGAAACGGAGTGGAAAAGAATGAAAGAAATCCTTAGGTCTTCGGCTGTTTCCCAACTTCAAGTTGATGCCGCTTGGGCTGTTAAACTTTCCACCGAAGCCTTTTTAAAGCTCTACGAACTGCAACTTGGGTATACCAGAATTTATGCCCCGGCAGATGGCAGAATAACCATGAGATCGGTCGAAAAGGGACAATATGTCGATGTGGGACAAATTCTTTTTGATATTGTTCCTCCGGATCTTTGGGTGGTAGCTAATTATAAAGAAACACAGATTACTTTTATGCGTCCTGGTCAAGCTGCTAAAATCCGAATCGATGCCTATCCTCACCATCGCTATAAGGGCCATGTAGATAGTATTCAAAGAGGCAGTGGCGCGCAGTTTAGCCTTCTGCCACCAGAAAATGCAACAGGGAATTATGTCAAAGTGGTCCAGAGAGTACCGGTTAAGATCCTCTTTGATGAACCCTTAGCTAGCGACGAAACGGTTGGTCCTGGTTTCTCAGTTGTTCCAACGGTAGAAGTTGGAAAATTTTATGTAAGCTTCTTTTGGTCTGTTGCTCTAATTCTTACTGGCTTTGGAGTTGGAGTGGTTCTAGCCTTTATTCTTAAAAATACGAAGAAACAAAAATAGTTTTCCTCTCACTTCTTCTTTATTTGCCTCTATTTCGCTTGCATTCTCTTTCCCATAATCATAGAAAGATGAAAAAAAGGGGCATACAAAAAAGGAGGTTGATCAATAACCAAGGGCATCACATACACTCTCACAATGAAAAGTGATCAAATTAAAATATTTTTCTCTTTTAGTCACTAATTTAACATTGTATTTCTTAAAGAAATTTTTCATGGTATTGACCCAAACTGCTACAATCTGTAAGGAAAGAAAGTCCTTCAGCCAAGCTCAATGACTACTATGGAGTGGAACGACTAATGTGGTTTTTTCAGTTCAATAAAGTTAACGAAGAAGAAATAGAACAACGAACTCTTCCCTTTTTAAAATTATCAGCCTTTCCTTCTTTTCCTCTAGCCTCTGTTTTCTTCCTATTGGTCCTATCCTTTTTCTATATTGAAGAAAGCCGTGGGCCAGTCATCTTTGATGACAATGAAGGCCTATATGCTGGGGCTGCAAAAGAAATGATCCAACGAAAGGATTGGATTTTACCAACTGTTAATGGAATTCCAAGATTACAAAAACCTCCTTTAGTCTACTGGTGCATTCTAATATCTTACAAACTTTTTGGAATCAATGAGTTTGCAGCACGGCTTCCTGAAGGCATTGCAACAGTCTTATGGATTATTGGCATCTATCTTCTTGGCAGCGCAATGGGTGGAGAAAAACTCGGACTTTTAGCCTGTCTAATGCTTGGAAGTTCATTTGGATTTTTCATTTTTACCCACATTTTAATGCCTGAGCCTTTTTTATCTGCAGCAGTGACCTATGCTATACTCTTTATTTATCTAGGGATAAGGGATGGTCGAAAACGATATTTCTTAGCTGCTTGGTTTATCATGGCTCTTGGTTCGCTAGCCAAGGGACTACATGCAGTTTTGTATCCGCTACTCAGTAGCGGACTCTCAGTTTTATTTTTCCCAAAACTAAGAAAAAGATGGCTTAACTTGTTTTGGTGGCCTGGCATTGTCCTTTTTTTTCTTATGTTTGTGCCATGGTATGTGGCTATTGAATATAAAGTGCCCGGCTTTCTCCGTGAGCATTTTTTAAATGAACAATTCGGACATGCCCTCAATCATCGGAATCCTCCGGATGCAGGAACAGTACCAATTTTGCAGTTTTATCTTGAACATTTCATTTTTCTGCTTCCTTGGACCCTCTATTTGGGTTCTTTATGGGAACTAAAAAACAAGCCTTTCTTTAAGTGGGAAAGCTCTCTGTTAATTAGTTGGATCCTGACCACCTTTTTGTCTGTGACCTTTTCCTCTTTGCAAGATTATTATGCGATGAGCTGTTGGGGAGCGTTGATTTTGATTCTAGCAGTACCTTTTTGTCGAGAGCAAAAAGAAATGAAGAATCCTATTTATTTTAGCTTGCCCTCCCTTCTTATTGTACTGATAGGGCTTGGTGGGATCTTAATAGCCCTTTTTATAGATCACAGTACAGATATTCATCCTATATGGGCGAAGCCTTTGGAAAAAAGAGATACCTTTTTGTCTGCTATATTCGGGTTTTCCTTTAGCACATGGAAAAATTTTGTACCTCTTTTGTATAGGGCATCTTTGAGTTTTTTAATTGGTGGAATGATTGCCTATTGGTTATTTTTGAAGAAAGAAAGATACCTGGCCGGGATATTCCTTGCCTTCACGATGATTTATCCGCTTCATCAAGCCGGTCAAGGATTTGGCTTGCTCAGTGATTATTTTTCTTCGATGAAGCTAGCTAAAAAAATCAACCATATTATTACTCAGGATGATATTGTTATTTCTGATAGCGAGCCCAATTTTGCTTCGGGTTTGTTTTTTTACTTAAATCATTCGCCGATTTTCTGGGTCCATGCGAATCCAAAGGCAGAATTTGCTCAGAGAAGCCTTCATCTAGGTAGTGAATATTATCTAACTGAAAAGGATGTTGAAAATTATTGGAAAGGAAAACGAAAAGTGTTTCTAATCACTGAAGAAGTCTCTATGACTTACTGGGCAGAACGTTTTAAACTAGACGCTTCAAAACTTATTCCAATTGAAAAAAGCGGTACTCGCGTGTTGCTTCTGAACCATAGGAATGAATAATTTATAGATTATGATTTCTAATGAAGATTTTAATAAAGCGTTGAAATTATTTGAAGAAGAAGACCAAAGATGGAAAGAGTTTTATGAAAAGATGTCCTTTTCGCAAAAATTGCAGTTTACATTGGCTGTAGAAGATAAATGGACGAACGAAGTCCCTGGAGGGGAAAGACTTGGAGATGATCCGGAAGATTAATTGCATGCTCTGATCCATGACAAAAAGATAACCTTAAGCTTCTTCTTTCTGTGTTTCTATCGAACAAATTCGAGCATTTGCCCATTGTAAGATTGGGATAAGATGAGTGGGTAAAAGTTTTAATGCTTCTTCGAAATTCACCCACCGCCACTCGTGGTGTTCAGCTCTTCCGAGCTCCGGGCTTGGCCTAAGTACGGGTTCTCCTTCTTTTAGTTTTGCAATAAAAAATTTACTGATTTTTCCCTTTGAATAGAAGTCTGTTTCTTTTGATTCTTGGTTAAAAGGAAATTCAAAACAATTTAAAGCAGTCTCTTCTTCGGTTTCTCGGAGGGCAGCCTCAAAATCGGACTCTCCACTTTGGATGGTTCCCTTGGGGAAATCCCAGTTTCTATAAGCTCTGAGAAGCAGATAAAGCGGTTTGCCCTTTTCTTCTTTATAAATTACAAAGCCTGCAGCTCTAGTTATTTTTCTCATCCAACGAAGAGAGTAACATGAATTTTTTTTTTTAGTAGAAGGCTTCTTATTAAAAGATTATTTAATTAAGAATATTTATTAAGAAAAGATTCCACAAAAATTTTTTGAAAGTCTTCATTCTATAAGAGCTTCGAAGAGATTTCTTGCAGACTTGTCTCGAGAGGATAAGGGAGGTAAGTTAAATCTCCACTCGATTAGCTTTAAAATAGAAGTCGTGTCATAATATTCGGAATTGACTTTGCCTCCTTCGCAGAAAGGAGAAATAAGCAGTGCGGGGATTCTTGGGCCAGGTCCCCAGCGATCTTTTTTGGGTGGGGGGACATGGTCCCAAAAACCACCAAATTCATCGTAAGTTAGTATAATAAGAAGGTTGTTCCAATAAGGAGAATTTTTCAAAGCTTCTATCAGTTCAATAGCATGTTTTTCTCCCGCTTCAACGGTTGAATATCCAGGGTGCTCGTTGTATTTACCGATGGGTTTAACAAAGCATACTTGGGGTAATGATCCTTTTTTAATATCGAGGAAAAAATCTGTTTCGTCTTTAAGGTGTTTTTTCTTTGCTTCTGTAGAATCCCCGAAATTTTTAAAGTATACGAAAGGCTGATGATGAAACTGAAAAGAAGGATCAGCCTTTCCTTGGAGGGCATCGTTCCAGCCACCTGCATACCATGCCCAAGAAATTCCAGCTTCCGACAGTCTATCCCCAATTGTTGGCATGGTCAATGGAGGGAGTAAATAGGATTTTTTTACTGTCGAAGCATGGGGTTGGTAGACACTCTGTACAGTTCCTACAACATACCCATCTGGGGTCAATGGCCCTTCTTTTTAATCCCGATCCATCTTCCTTGATTGTCGAATTCTAGTTGAGATTTTAGTTCCTCAGGAGCGTCTCCCCAATAGGGAGTCTTTGCTGCTACAAGCCATATGTGATTCAAAAAAGAACCTCCAAAGGCTGCCTGAAAAAAATGGTCAAGAATGGTGTACTGCTTTGCATAAGCATAAAGGGGTAGAGATTGGCTCTGATAATAGCCCATGGGTAAGCCTCCAGTATTACTCCATGCTACGAATCGGTTGCATTTGCCATCATTTATCTGAAGTTGAGTCCTGTAAAAACTATGGATGGGATCGGGAATGGGGCTGTTTAGAGTTACGAAATTGTTTAAAAGAAAAGGACCGTTGGGCAAGGATTGAGAGAATCTTTTATCTATAGTTTTATTCACAGGGTCATAAATTGGGGGTAAAGTTTTGTATGGAATGCCTTGTTTATCCTCTTGTGGGAAGGCATGTTTTGCATTCGCAATACCATCTACTTTTTCCATGCTACCAAACAAGTTGTCAAAACTGTGGTTTTCCTGATAAATAATGATGATATGATGTAGCTGTTCCTTTGAAGGTGCAGCCCTTCCATAAATGGTAAGAATAACCACTGCAGCAAAGAAATAAAATCTTAAGAGCCAGCTATGATAACCCATGGGAAAAAATTATTGTTGGTCATCTTTGTAATGAAGAGAATTGGAGAGGCAAGGAAGCCATTTTACTTTTTGTTTTATGTTCTAGCAAAGACGCAGAAAAATTTTCTATACTTTTTATTCTTTTTTCCTGTTGTTTCTCTTTTAGCTCAAACCGCTCCTGTGCCTCAAGTAAAAGATTTACCCCCATTGAGGATGACTAGGGAGCCCAATCCCATTCAACCGATTCCTGAATTAAAAGTGCCAATAGAAAAATTTTTTAATCAATTGCTTCAAGGGGATATACAAAGGGCTTTTCAAGAATTGTTAGTGAATAGTAGATTGGCCTCCCGCAACGAGAATATCAATATGCTTATGGATAAAACCAGCCAAGCAATGTCTTATTACGGGAAAGCTGATTCTTTTGATATATATGATTCTAAGGCTTTTGGGAACCGCCTATATGTAGTTACTTATTTGTTAAATCTTGAACTGCAACCTCTTCGCTGGCGATTTGTCTATTACAAGCCTGATAAAGTGTGGAAGCTTATTGATATAAGAGTGGATGATGCCCTTGAGGATTTAATTAATAAGTAGTTATTGTGCTGAGAGATGAGAAATAATCGAATGGGAATTTCTTTTGGACATTTTTTGTTTCAGAGCTTCTACAACGGCAACGGGAACAAAAGGAGAGATATCCCCTCCAAGCCTGCTGATTTCTTTTACTAAAGAAGAGCTTAAATAAATATGGTTATCTTCGGGCATAAGAAAAATGGTTTCGATTTTAGGTTCTAATCTGCGATTCATTAGAGCAAGTTGAAACTCACTTTCAAAATCAGATACTGCTCGAAGTCCGCGGATAATGGCACAACAGCCTAATTGTTTGGCAAAGTCTACGGTGAGACCGGTATAAGACGATGCCCTTAGATTTTGGAAGGACAACTCTTTTATTGTTAACTGAACAAGGGAGATGCGTTCTTCTAATTGAAAAAGAGTTTCTTTAGGTGTTTGACCTGAAACGCCAATAATCACTTCATCAAACAAACGCACCGCTTTGAGTATGACGTCAACATGTCCAAGGGTAATTGGATCGAAGGTTCCTGGATAAAGGACTTTCTTCATGTTTTTGAATACACTCTTTTGATCATTGCTCCTACCGATAAGAGTTTCTCATCAATCCTCTCATATCCTCTATCTATGTGATAGACTCGATGGACTTCGGTAGTATTGTCGGCTACGAGCCCAGCAAGCACGAGAGCTGCTGAAGCCCTGAGGTCTGAAGCCATGACAGGGGCCCCACTTAACCGTTCTGTTCCATAAATGTGAACTTCGTTTTTCGATAGTTCGATGTTGGCTCCTAGTCGCTTCAGTTCACTGATATGCATGAACCGGTTTGGAAATACATTTTCAACGACTTTACTCGTTCCGCAGGCAATAGTTGCCATGGCACAAAATTGAGCCTGCATATCTGTTGGGAATCCTGGATAAGAAGAAGTAACGATTTCAAAGGCTTTGAGTGGGCCAGATCTCGAGACCCGTAAGCCGTTTTCTTCGACTTGAATGGTTACCCCGCAGTCTCGTAATTTTTCCAGTACGCTGGTCATGTGGTTGACAGGAGCCTGTTCAAGGAATAAATCGCCTTTAGTCATTGCAGCGCCAACGGCGAATGTCCCTGCTTCTATTCTATCTGTAATAATTGTATATTCACTTCCATGAAGTTCTTTTACCCCTTCGATGATCAAGCGTTGGGAACCGATCCCGCTGATTTTAGCACCCATTGACACAAGGAATTTGGCTAAATCTTCTACTTCTGGTTCACAGGCAGCTCCCTCTATGATTGTTGTTCCTTCTGATCGGCAAGCAGCCATCATCACATTATCTGTTCCGAGTACTGTGGAGCCGTAAGGACCTCTTAAATTGATAGTAGTGCCTCGCAGTTGCCCGCCCTGAGCCACAACATCACCTTTGATGATGTCTATATTGGCTCCTAGCTTTTGGAGTCCAGAAATGTGAAGATCAATTGGCCTGTCTCCAATCACACATCCTCCTGGTAAAGAGACCCTAGCTTTTCCACATCGAGCGATGAGAGGGCCAAGAATGCAAATGGAGGCCCGCATTTTTCGGACTAAGTCATAGGGGGCTATCCAATTAATGATCTTATTCTTGACTCTTACCGTTCCCTTTTCGTAATGAACCTGAGCACCCAGAAATTTTAGAATTTCTAACATATACCGTATATCACTAAGATCGGGAACCCGATGAATGATACATTCTTCTGGTGTCAGGAGCGTTGCCGCAAGGATAGGAAGAGCAGAATTTTTTGATCCACTGATAGTAACTTTTCCAATGAGAGGATTTTCACCTTTAATAACAAATTTATCCACGATATTTTCCTATAACAACTCGCTCCATTTGGGAAAGATCTTTTTTTACTTGGAGAACAGAAAAACTATGATCTACTAAAAGTTGCTTGACTTGAAGAAACTGCCCATCTCCTATCTCTAGGATAAGATAACGGCACCTGTTTTTTGCTTGAGGAATGAATTTTCTGATCAACTCCAAACCGTCTTTCCCTCCATCTAGAGCAATACGAGGCTCAAATTGTATTTCAGGAGAAAGCTGAGGAATGATTTCCGAGGGAAGGTAGGGAAGATTAGCAATCATTAGCTCAAAAAAATCACAAGGAGCTTTATTCAACAAGTCATCCTGATAAAAGAAAAGATTTTTTAAATTCTTTTTATTTTTTTCAGCTATTTGAAGGGCCTTGCTACAGATATCTGTACCGTAAAAGGACAAGTTTGGATAAGCCTGAGCAAGCGTCACTGCAATGACTCCACTACCTGTTCCAATATCAAGGATAGGCCCTGTAAGCCTAGGGAGTAATTCCATGGCAGACTCCACAACGAATTCCGTCTCTGGTCTTGGAATTAGAACGGCAGGAGAAATGCAAAATTTTTCCCCATAAAACAGACTGTACCCGAGGATATAGGCAACCGGTTCCCCCCTTGCCCTTCTTTCCACTCGTTCCCAGATAAGATCGGCGGTTTTTGATTCCAATGAGAAAGATGGGGTTGTATACAGTGCAAGTCTATCGATTTGGAGAGTATCGGAAAAAATCAATTCGCAAGAAAGCCTAGGGGAGTCTATATTTTTCCCTTCTAAATACGCTAGAGCTTTTTTAAACAATTGACGGCTTTCGATCATCTTCCGTAGCCTTGAAAGGGATGTTTTCTTCGGCTAGCTCTTGGGCGATCCTACTAGCGACTTCTTTTTGAATTAACTGATCGATTATCGGATCAATATCTCCGTCAAGAAAAGATTGTAAATTGTAAAGAGTGATAGGAATTCTATGATCGGTGACTCTTCCTTGAGGGAAATTGTAAGTCCGTATTTTTTCTGTCCGCTCTCCACTGCCAACCATACTTTTTCTTTCCATAGCACGTTTTTGAGCTTCTTCTTCTTCTTTTTTGGAAAGAAGTCTTGCTTTAAGGATTTTGAGCGCTTTTTCTCTGTTTTTTATTTGAGACCTCTCATCTTGACATCTCACCATAATGCCTGAAGGAATATGAAAAATCTGAACAGCCGAATCTGTTGTGTTGACTCCTTGCCCTCCGGGGCCTCCGGCTCTGCAGACTTCAATCCGCAAATCTTCAGGTTTTATATTTAATTCGATTTCTTCTGGTTCCAACAGGACAGCCACTGTTGCTGTTGAAGTGTGGATTCTTCCTTGAGATTCTGTGGCGGGAACTCTTTGGACTCTATGCACTCCACTTTCATATTTCAATTTTTTGAAAGCCTCTTTTCCTTGGATCGAAAATATAATTTCTTTTAGCCCCCCTAATTCGCTAGGATGAAAATCGAGTAACTCTTGTTTCCAACCCTTTTTTTCGGCATATTTACTATACATTCTATAAAGATCAGAAGCAAAAAGGGCCGCTTCTTCTCCTCCTGTTCCCGCTCGAATTTCAATAATCAGATTTTTCGAACTTTTTTCTTCTTCCGAAGGGAAAAGCGAAGAAAGCACAGCCACTGTAAGTTCATGTATTTTTTGGTCCAGCTTTTCTATTTCGTGTTGTGCTAATTCTTGGAGTTCTACGTCAGTTGTTTCTTTTGTCAGACTAACAACAGAAGCCTTTGCTTCTTGAAGCGTTTTTAACTGACCATAAAGATCCAGTATTTCTTTTAAGCGAGTGTGTTCTCTAGCCATTTCAATAGTTTTGGCTGGATTGCTACTATAGAGGTCTTCCTTAGAAAGTTCTGCCTGGAGTTTGTCGAACTTTTTTTGAATTTTTTCAATATATCGCTCTAGATACATGTGAATTTTTTATAATTGGAAAGAACGAGGAAAAAGAATAAGAAAGAAAAAGCTTAATGTGCTATCAACGAGAAGTCATTGGCTAAAACTACTTAGTCTTTTTCTTTCTATTTGCTACATCACCTAGAAAAGAAACCTTTCCAAAACGTCTTGCAAATTTCTCTACTCTTCCGGCGGTATCGACAAATTTTTGCTGACCAGTAAACAGGGGATGACAGGAAGCACATATTCCTATTCTAATAGAAGGCTTTGTGGATTTAGTTGTATAGACTGCTCCACACGCACAACTAATCGTTGTTTCTTGATAATTTGGGTGAATTCCTTTTTTCATTTACATTAAAATATTCTTTTTTTGTTAGTCAATCAAATCTTTTTATAATCAGACTGGCATTATGCCCGCCAAAGCCAAAGGAATTGTTCATGGCAATATTCACTTTTTGTCTCCGTGCTACATTAGGTACATAATCGAGATCGCAGAGTGGATCAGGTTCTTCTAGATTGATTGTTGGAGGTATTACCCCTTCTTGAATCGTTTTAATACATGCGATCAATTCCACAGCTCCAGCAGCTCCTAAAAGATGGCCTGTCATCGACTTCGTAGAGCTTATTGGGATGGAATAAGCATGTTTGCCGAAGGCTTTTTTTATTGCCATTGTTTCACAAATATCTCCGGGAATGGTGCTTGTAGCATGGGCATTAATATAATCGATGTCTTGTGGGTTGAGGCTTGCTTTTTTCATAGCCATCTCCATAGCTCGAGTCGCCCCTTCTCCGGAGGGATCAGGTGCAGTAATATGATGTGCATCGGCAGATAGGCCATAGCCGATGATTTCTGCATAAATAGGAGCATTTCTTTTTTTAGCATGCTCTAATTCTTCCAAAACAACCACTCCTGCCCCTTCGCTTAATACGAACCCATCGCGGTGTCTATCAAAGGGTCGTGAAGCTTTTTGCGGTTCGTTGTTTCGTAGGCTGAGGGCTTTCATATTGGAAAATCCTGCAACTCCTAATGGCACGATCGAGGCTTCTGATCCACCTGCAACGATGATATCGGCATCACTAACCTGGATCATGCGAAATGCTTCACCAATTGAATGAGCAGCAGAGGCACAGGCTGTTACGATAGAAAAATTAGGACCTTTTAAATTGTATTCTATAGCTATCATGCCTGAGGCCATATTAGAAATCATCATTGGAATCATGAGCGGACTGCATCGGGAAGGTCCTTTGGTCAGCAAAATGGTGTGTTGATCCTCTAATGTTTTCAACCCACCAATGCCAGAACTCACAATCACCCCTATTCTTGTAGGGTCTTCTCTATCGAAATCGATGCCACTGCTTTCAATGGCTTCCTTTGCTGCAGCCATTGCAAACTGGACGAAGCGGTCGGCTCTTCGAGCATCTTTGGGATTTTTAAAGTAGTTGCTTGGATTGAAGTTTCTTACTTCTCCGCCAAACTTGCAATCAAAAGCTTGAGTGTCAAAAGCGGTGATGACTCCAATGCCACTTTTTCCGTTTATAAGGCTTGTCCAGAACTCTTGGACGCTGTTGCCATTTGGAGAGACTAATCCCATCCCGCTTATGATCACTCGCCTCTTGCTCATACACTGTGCTTTTGGCTTCTTTTCAATCTTTTTAGCTTTCTTCTTCTTCTAGGTTTTCTTCGATGTACCGAATGACATCTCCTACAGTTTGTAGTTTTTCAGCTTCTTCGTCCGGCACTTCAACATTGAATTCTTCTTCAAAGGCCATAACCAGTTCAACGGTATCGAGAGAATCTGCTCCCAAATCCTCTATAAATCTGGCTTTGGGAGTTACCTGTTCGGGATTGACTCCAAGCTGCTCTACAATAATGTTTTTCACTCTTTCTTCGATCGATTTTTTTTCTGCCATATTTTCCTCCATAATGAGATTTATCTCCTTTATGTAAAAATTTTTTCTATCAGCCAATAGCATTTATGCTAATAATCCTCCATCAATAATAAAACTTTGTCCGGTAATATAATCTCCCCCAGGACCAAGCAAGAAAACTGCTAACTTCGCAACTTCTTCTGCTTTGCCAAATCTTCCTAAAGGAATTTCTTTGAGTATTTTTTCTTTTCTTTCAAGAGAAAGATGTTGAGTCATGTCGGTTTCTATAAAACCAGGACAGATGGCATTGCAGGTTATGCCTCTAGGTCCCAATTCTTTGGCAACAGTTTTAGTAAGCCCAATTAGTCCAGCTTTGGATGCAGCATAATTGGCTTGTCCAGGAATACCTGTCAAGCCAGAAATAGAACTAATATTTATAATTTTGCCATAATTTCTTGAAAGAAAATGCTTTCCTACAAATTTTATCATAAAAAAAGAGGCCTTTAAATTAGTATCCATAACACTATCCCAATCTGCTTCACTCATGCGTAAAAGCAATCTATCCTCTGTCTTCCCTGCATTATTAACCAAGAAATCTATTTGTCCAAATTCTTTCAAAATATCATCAATAGTTTTCTTCAACTGTGAAATTTCCGAAATGTCAAGAGCATAACCTTTGGTACGAATGCCTAAATTTTGCAACATTTTTTCTGTTTGTTCTACATGTATAGGGTTTTTACTAATAAAAGCAATAGAGGTCCCCATATGTGCTAATTCCATGGCAATGGCTTTGCCTATACCTCGGCTAGCCCCGGTAATTAAAGCAACTTTATCTTTAAAGCTCATTTTTTAATTCATCTATCGTTTCTACATTCGAAATGGTCAGACACCGGATTGCAGGATCTATCCTTTTTAAAAAACTGCCAAATATTTTTCTAGGTGAAATTTCGATAAAAAGTTCTATGTCTAATTTAAGCATAAAATGCAAACTTTCTTCCCAACGGACCGGATTACAAATTTGTTTGCTTAGACTCTGGCGAAGTTCTGCAATTGTTTGAGCAATGGAAGCGGTGGCATTGGCTATAACCGGAACGGAAGGAATGTGTAGAGGGAGATTTGTGAGAAGTTCAAAAAATTCCCTTGAGGCTTCTTCCATATACCGGCTATGAAAGGGGCCAGAGACATCAAGAGGGATGACTTTTTTAATTTTAGCTTCGCGAGCCAGTTTTATGGCCTCTGCGATAGAGCTATGGGATCCACTGAGCACTTGTTGGTCAGCAGCATTATAATTAGCTACCTGGCATCCTGACAGTTGGGCAATTGATTCAGCCAGTTTCCTAGTAGATCCAATCAAAGCAACCATCGTCCCTGGATACTTTTGAGAAGCTTCCTGAATGAGTCGTGCTCTTTCTCCAACAAGTTTCAGTGCCGTTTTATAATCAAAAGCTCCACAAGTTGCATAAGCTGTTAGTTCGCCCAGGGATAGCCCAGAGGCGCCAACGAGCTCCAGTTTGGGTATTTCTTTACGCAAGATCGTGTAAAGCGCATATCCAAAAACAAAGAGGGAAGGTTGACAGTGGTAGGTTTTCGTCAACTCAGATTCAGGTCCATAGAAAGAAATAGTGGACAAAGGGAAACCAAGCTGTTTGTCAGCTTCTAAATAAAGGTCCTGGACAATTGAGTAACGATCAAAAAAATCTTTACCCATTCCTACTTTTTGAGCGCCTTGTCCACAGAAAAGTATTCCTATCCGCATGGTTAGATGAAAAAAATAGACGACTCTTATTTTTGGTCAAACCTTATTCGAAATGAAATTGAAATTAATTTTTTACCCCTATTTTTGGACAAAGCTCGTTTAGTTCACAATGAGGACAATCTGGATTTCTTGCTTTACATCTTTTTCTACCATGCCAAATTATGAGGTTACTGAATTCAGTCCAACTTTCCTTTGGAATGCAACGCATTAAATCTTTTTCAATCTTTTCTGGTTGTTTTTCCTTAGTCAATCCTAATCGAAAACTCACCCGACTTACATGCGTATCGACGACTATGCCCTCATTGATTCCAAAGGCGTTCCCTAAAACCACATTAGCCGTTTTCCTCCCGACACCGGGCAAGTTGACCAGTTTTTCCATTTGAGGAGGTACTTCGCCGTTATATTGGGAAGCAAGAATCTGACAAGCGTTTTTTATATTTTTGGCTTTCGTTTTATAGAATCCCAAACTATGAATGGCATTTTCTAGCTCTTCAATAGGGGCGGCCGCATAGTCGGCTGCAGTATGGTATTTTTGAAAAAGCTTGGCGGTTACCAAATTGACTTGTTCATCAGTGCAGCGTGCTGAAAGAATCGTCGCAATGAGAAGTTCTAAAGGATTTCGAAAGAAAAGAGCAGGCTTTGCATTTGGATAAGTCTCTTTTAGTATAGATAGAATCTTTTTTATTCTCTCTGTTTCATTGAATTTCTCAGCATTGGGAGAAGGGTTAGTTTTTGGGGGCATAATCTTTTATTGCATTCATTAAAAATCTCAGGCCTCATTGAGCGATCAGGTCATAATCTTTGAAATCTACAATATTGACCTCTGCAAATTGACCAGGAAGCAAGCTCAAAGGCACATGTATTAGCGGATCCACTTCGGGAGCATCCCATTGGCTTCTAGCTAAACCTGGGCGATCAATCAATACCTTTAATCTCTTTCCGATTATTACCCTATTTTTTTCTCTAACGATCTCTTTTTGTAATTCCATAATTTTTTTTGCGCGTCTTTTTTTTACTTTTTCGGCAATGTGATCACTCATTTTTTCAGCTTTTGTCCCTTCCTCAGGAGAGTAAGGGAAGACACCAAGCCTGTCAAATTTGAACTCGCAAATAAAATCACATAGTTTTTGATAATCTTCTTCAGATTCTCCAGGAAAGCCAACTATAAGGGTGGTTCTGATGGCAGCATCCTTTACTTTCTTCCTGATTTCGTATAGCAGCTCTCGAAGATAGGCTTCTGATGTTTTGCGTTGCATCCTTCCGAGTACTGGATCAGAAATGTGTTGAATGGGAATATCAATATACTTTGCTATTTTTTTGGAGGAGCTGAACTTTTCTATGAGTGCTTCCGTCCAATGAGCAGGATGGGTATATAAAAGGCGAATCCAGAAATCACCAGGGATCGCTTCTAAACCACTTAAAAGATCCACCAATAGAGAAACTTTCTGAGTGGATTGATCGATTCCGTAGAAGGTCGTATCCTGAGAAACCAAGATGATTTCTTTTGTTCCTCTTTCCACCATGATAGAGGCTTCCTTCAGTACTGAATCGATCGAACGACTCCGGTAGCGACCTCTAATTTTTGGGATGATGCAAAAAGTACATGGATGATTACATCCTTCCGCTATCTTTAAATAGCTAAAATGGGGAGGAGTGAGTTTGAGTCTTGGATGATCGAAATCTGGTATGAACTTTGGTGACTGAGAAAGTGGAATGGAATCAGAAAGGGGAGCGTTGCGATCAATTAACTCTTTTAAATGAGAATCAATATTCGGAATTTCATCAAGCCCAAGGAAAAGGTCAACTTCAGGAAGCAAAGAAGACAGTTCCTTTCCGTACCGCTGGAAAAGGCAGCCTGTCACCACAATTTTCTGTTTTGTTGCTCCTGTCTCTCTTCGATGGATAGCGGCTAGAATGGTCTCGATAGATTCTTTTTTTGCCGGCAAAATAAACCCGCAGGTATTAATTAATAGGATATCTGCTCGGTGTGGAGAAGCTGTCAAGGAAGCTCCAGCATCCAGAAGTTTGCCAAGCATTACTTCTGAATCCACAAGATTTTTAGAGCAGCCCAAGGAGATCATCGCAATGCTTATGCCTGAAAGAGTCGAGTTCATGGAAAATCAATGGATCTTTTAAAAGTTTTGTAAAAAAAATTAGCCTTATGGAGTGGTTGGAATAATGATGTCTTGGGTTGAATCCCCCGCTGAAGCAATAGATACGCTTTTCCCATCGAGTATAAATTCAACTTGAGATATATTGGAAGCACGAATTTGGAATCTTGGACCAATAAATTCTTTTCGTTCCCCTCCGTGCAGAACCCCTGAGAAAACCTGCCTGGGTTTTCCTCCTTCGATGACTTGAATGAAAATCCAAGAATCTTTTCTGGCCTGGACAACTAGTTTATAATTTTTTTCTGCAAAAGAAACAGCTGGCTCATCGGCACTTTCCTCCTCATCATCTGCTGCGTCTGGATTTGTCTCTATTGTCCCGTCTTTCCTTCTAGGTTGATCTTCTATGTTAGGAATAGGTTCCGGGCTAACGGGCAAGGCTCTCATAATCTTAACATTATCAGTTGAAGAGCCATTTTCTTTGGTAGGTGGAATGGCTGGAGGAGGAGGAGAAGAAGAAGAAGAGGGAGATTCTCCAATTGGAATAGGATGAATAGGAGTCGCTCTTTTTACAGTTTCATTGTCAACTTTGGAAAGATCGATTGGAGTTTCTTGGGTTGGTTGTTCTTTCCTAACAGGTTCAAGGATAGGAGGTTTAAGTTCTGGACTTTTTCGAACCATCTCTTCAGTAGAAGCAATTTTGCCTGGACCATGTCGAAAAGAAGTGACTTGATAAATTCTGTATACTCCAATTCCGCACATTAGAAGAAAAAGAAGAAAAGCAAAGAAAAAGGCGATCCGTTGTGGCGTAAAGAAAGGTTCTTTTTGTAGGGGTGTCTCCACATATTTTACCGGAAGAGTCATTAATAGAGAGGTAGTTTCTTCTTCTTTAGAACCAAAAATATTATCTAGTTCATTCAAAAGTGGCCTCTCATCCATGCCTAAGGTTTTTGCGTAGATTCTTACGAAGCCACGAACTTGAGCCGAAGCAGGTATTTTGTCATATTGATCTTGTTCCAAGGCTTCAAGTTGTTCTGGAAGAATTTTTGTTATTTTTGAAACTGTTTGTAACGAAAGGCCTTGGGCCTCGCGAGCGGCTCGGAGCCTTTGGCCTATTGTTTGTTTCATTCCCTGTTCCATAAATTCTTCTTTCTCCTTACTAAAATTGGGGAATGGGGCCATTTAAATCGACAAGAATTTCTCTTGGCTTAGCCCCATTTTCCGGACCAACAATTCCTTTTTCTTCTAAAAGGTCCATCACCCAAGCAGCTCTATTATATCCTAGCCGAAGTCTTCTTTGAAGGAGGGAGGTGCTGGCTCTTTTTTCTTGCCAAATAATTTCAAGACATTTTTGGATTAGTTCTCGATCGCTCTCGGAGATTTCCAATTCTTTGGTTTCGTTATCGATAGCGTTTTGAACTTGAGGGATAGTCGAAGAAGGATAGAGGCTCTTTATATGTTCGACTACCTCATAGACTTCTTCTTCAGAGACATACGCTCCTTGACCTCGGATCATTTTAGAAGTGGCTGGAGGCAGAAGTAGGAAATCTCCTTTTCCGATAAGATTCTCAGCTCCGTTTTCATCAAGAATCACTCGAGAATCAAGAGAACTGGCAACTTGAAAGGCGATCCGCGAGGGTATATTGGCTTTGATGACCCCTGTGATCACTTCTCTTCGTGGAGTTTGGGTGGCAACGATAAGATGGATACCAGCGGCTCTAGCTTTTGCAGAAAGTCGTGCTATTGCCACTTCGACTTCAGCAGGGGTCGTCTGCATCAGATCAGCCAGTTCATCAATCACGACCACAATCCAGGGAAGTTTTTCTTTTTTTTCTTCTTCTTTAGTAGTCGAAGACATGCGATCCAACTTTGAATTGTAAGCAATGATATTTCTAGTTCCAGCTTCTGCCAGTAAGCCATAACGCCTTTCCATTTCTTGAATGAGCCACTTTAATCCGTTAAGAACTTTTTTAGAATCAACGATCACTGGCACAATTAAATGGGCGATTCCATTATAGGCTTGAAGTTCTACTTGTTTTGGATCGACAAGAATGAGTCGAAGATCGGATGGACCAAACTTGTAAAGTAAACTCAGCAATATCGAATTAAGGCATACCGATTTGCCTGAGCCAGTGGCTCCAGCAATAAGAAGATGAGGCATCTCGAAAAGATCAGCAATAAGAGCTTCTCCATAGACATTTTTACCCAGAGCTAAGGGAATCTTTGCTTTGGAATTATTCCAATCTGGACTTTCTAGGATATCTCTTAGAAAAACTGGAATTTTCTTTGCATTGGGTAATTCCACTCCCACACTATCTTTCCCTGGGATCGGTGCCAAAATATTGACTCTTTCTGCCCGCATAGAGCGAGCGATGTCTCTTTGAAGGCTTTTGATTCTATCAACTCTCACGCCTGCAGCTGGATACAGTTCAAAGCGTGTAACCGTAGGTCCATAAGTGATCGCTCCAGGGCTCACTTCGATACCAAAGCTCGCAAGAGTTTCAATGAGAAGTTGAGCCTGATTCCGTAGCTCAGATTCTGGTACAGTAACTTTTCCAAGATACGGATTTTGCCGAAGCAGAGAAATTGGGGGAGAGGCATAGGTAGAGGACTCAGCAGAGAGTTTTTCTGGTTTCGAGCTCTCCCTGGAAGGGTTTTTGAGGAGAGTAGAAAAAGACTTTTCTTTTGCTTCAAGAGATGGGGAGGGAATAAGGGGATCGTTCTTTGAATCGTGCTTAGCGGATTCAAAGGAATTTGAGGATGAGGTGTTTTGGTTTTCTTTCTCTTTTTCTTTGTTACCAAATAAATTCATTTTTTTAAAAAGAGAAGGCTTCTGTTGCAGTATGGGATTATTGTCCAAGTCCTTGGAGTTGCCAATTATTCCAGAAATCCCAGAGGTATCGTTTTTTTTTCGAAATAGGCTTTCGACAGATAAAGGAGAAGGCGACTGTTTTTTCAAAACTTTTTCTATTTCTTTCTCTTCTTTGCTTAGCTTTTTATGCGCGAGTTCTAACTGACCAGATAGTCCTTTTTGCTGCAGAATGGTTTCTTGATGTGCTTCTATTTTTTCTTTCAGATAAACGGCCAGTCTAATCAAACTTCTTACCGGCTCTGTTTCATACAAAAGCACAAAGAAAAGGATCAGCAATATAATAAGCAAGACCAAACTTCCTGGTTCGCCTAAGAAGCGAACGAGTAAGAAGCGCTTAATTATATCCCCAATGAGGCCACCAGGAGTAAAAATTTCCCGATTTTGCTCTGCAATTTTACCAAGCAGCGGTTGCAATTCCAAAAGGGCGGCAATGGAGGAAAGTAGCAAAAAACTTAATGGGATTTTTTTCCACCAGCAGATTTTAGCATGGATACCTAGGGCTATTCCGGCAGTAATCAAAAGAACTGGCACAGTGTAAGCCCCAAAACCAAAAAACGTGAAGAGAAAAAAAGCCGTGTAGGCTCCTAATGGACCTACCGCATTGGATGTTGCTGATTTAGGTGGCCATTGATTAAAAGCTATATCCGTTGCATGAAAAGAAGCCAAACTTAGGATGAGTAGAATGGCTGCTCCAAAACAAGCAATACTAAAGATTTCAAACAATATAGAATTGCGTTCCGTAAACATAATCTTAGTTTTAAGATCAAGAGGTATCGATGATGCTTAAAACCAACACCATCCTTGTCAGTTTACAATATCAAAAAATAATTAAAAAAAAGAATTCATTTTTCTTCTTGTTGAAGAACATTTTTTTTATTAATCAAAAACCTTACTATAAATTCGTTATTATAATTAGTATTCCTTAGGAGAAAATTCTTCAACTTAAAAAGGAGATTCACAATGGCTTATCAAATACCACCTTTACCTTATGCTTTGGATGCTTTGGAACCTCATATTAATACCATGACCATGGATTGTCATTATAATGGACATCATAAAGCTTATGTACAGAACTTGAATAAAGCCTTAGCCGATTATCCTGACCTTCAGAGTAAGAGGCCTGAAGAATTACTTATGTCCTTAGATTCTATTCCCCAAAATATAAGAACAGCTGTAAGGAATAATGGAGGGGGCCATGTCAATCACAGTTTTTTTTGGAGAATAATGGCTCCAAATGCTGGAGGCAAACCTACCGGAAAACTCTACGAAGACATTCTATCTCAGTTTGGGAGCTTCGAAGCTTTTCAGGAAAAATTTGAGGCTGCAGGTCTTGCTCGGTTTGGAAGTGGTTGGGTATGGTTAGTTGTGAATAAAGAGGGTAAGCTGGAGATCCTCTCTACACCCAATCAAGATAATCCTCTTTCTGATGGGAACCAGCCATTTTTTGGCTGTGATGTGTGGGAGCATGCGTATTATCTCAAGTATCAATTCCGGAGAGGGGAGTGGCTCAAAGCATTTTGGAATGTAGTTAATTGGAAGGCTGTCGAAGAGTTCTATTCGCAGGCATTAGCAAAAAGCCTTTCCTTTTGCCCATAGGCTTAAAATGATTCAGTCTTATCGCTATGTACGATAAGATCAGCTAAGAGCCCTAAGCCTCCATAACAAACCGATTCAATCGGTGAGAGATTTCTTGATTGAATGGCATAGGCGCAGGCAAAGATGTGTAAATCTTTTGAAGTAGCGAGAAGGGATTTTATCTCTCTGACCCCTTCGTCCAGACAGAAAATATAGATTTGATGTCCCTTATCTTTATAGAAAAAGAGTTTTTGAAGAAATTCCTCATATTTTTGACTCTGTCTGGAGACAGTAAGAATAAGCGTCAGCGTCGAAGCCATGAGGGAATGTAAAATAAAAAAGGTGCCATTCCAATAAGACAAATGGGCAAGTTTTTGTTTTTTGGATTTGAATAGCCATCTAAAAGAGGCTCTAGTTGTACGATGGAAAACAGACGAAAACAACAAAAAAGCTCAAGGAACGCTTTTTTTAAATTTTTGAAGCATGGAAAAAGAATGATCTGCAATCGGTTTGCGCTTCTTTTTACAGTTGGTTCTTTTCTTTTACTTTTTTGGCTCAGAGGAGAGGAAAAAGTTGGATCTATTGATTTGGTAGGGAAATTGCCAGAACAGCATCTTTTGGTAGAAGTTGTATGGAAACCAAAAGACCTTGCTCGAGGGTTGATGTATCGAGAAAGCCTACCTGAAAATCAAGGCATGCTTTTTGTTTTACCGTTTGAACAAAAAGCTGTTTTTTGGATGAAGAATACTCGTATACCTTTATCTATAGCGTATATGGATAATAGGGGAAAGATTCTGGAAATCTATTCGATGAAACCTTTTGATCTGACGCCTGTTCCTAGTCAATCCTCATTTGTCAAATTCGCATTAGAAGTAAACGAAGGATGGTTTCAAAGACACAAGCTTTTACCGGGTGATCAATTAACTCCGAAGGATACAACTTGGGAGAAACTGCTTCTTCTTTTGAACAATTAACTATTTATTTATGAAAATATTTGCTGATTATCATATGCATCCCCAAGGTCATAAATTACAACCCTATACCTTTAAACTTCTTGATCCTTGGGCAGAATCTTGTCTCCAAAAAGGCATAGTAGATTTTTGTTTTACCGATCATGATAGGTATAGAGAAGGGATTGATTTTAAAATTTTCTACCAATGGAAACAGAAATTCCCAACTCTTAATGTTCGCTTAGGGATAGAAAGGGACAACGATCCAGTCAGCGGGCATTCAGGCTTGATTTGGGTAAAAGAAAATTGGGAAAAACTCGATTTTGTTCTTGGATCTGTGCACTTTATAGGTGATTGGCCTTTCGACAGAAATGGTTTTGAAGAAGGTTTTTCGAAGAGACCTATCGATGATATTTATCGAGATTATGTAAAAAATTTACTGCAATTAATTGATGAAGGTTTTATTGATTCGGTGGCGCATTTGGATTTGATTAAAATTTTTAATTATAGGCCTAAAGGGAAAATAGTAGATTATTTCAAACCAGTTTTGGAAAAAATCAAAGAAAAAAATCTATGTTTAGAGATTAATACAGCAGGTTGGAGAAAACCTGTAAAAGAGCAATATCCGGACGAAGAGATTCTTTTTAAGGCTGTGGAAATGAAAATTCCTATTTCTATTGGTTCAGATGCGCATTCATGGGTAGAAGTAGGAAAGGGGTTCTCGGAACTTTTACCGTTGATGCATAAACTGGGGATTAGAGAATTTGCTGTTTTTCGATCCCATTCTAGACAAATGGTGGCAGTGAGCTAGTGGATAAGGCTTTGCTCTCACACCTTGGAAAGATGCATCCCTCTGAGCCTCTATTCAAACAGAGATAAACTAAGTTCTTAGAAAAAGGGAACTTATCGATTTGCTCTTTTCCTACAAATCATCCGTAGCGATTTAAAAAGGAGCGAGGGGATATCCTTATAGCCTAACTTTGGCCTGAAAGCTAAAGTGTTGTAGTTTATTTTCTTAATCTTATCAAGAATGGTTTTTCCGCCATACCAGGTTAATGCAATTTCTAGCTTTAAGGGCCATCTAAGGGTATCGATCAAAACCTTCCCTTTATCAAAAAGCTCCTCAGTACGCTTGACTTGAAAAGAGAGCAATTCTCTAAAATTTGAACTAAAATGCCTAGCAAATAGTTCGGCTTCGCTAACCTTGTATTGTTCCATTTCGTCTTTAGGTAAATAGATTCTATTTTTTTTAAGGTCTATGGAGATGTCCTGCCAAAAATTGGCGAGCTGAAGAGCGGTACATATATAATCTGAGCTCAGTAGTTGTAAATCGGTCGTTTGACGGTGAAGGTAAAGAACGAGTCTTCCAATTGGATTGGCGCTTTTTTTGCAATAATTCAATACTTCTTCAAAATTTTCATATCGATCTTTTAGGACGTCTTGTTTGAAGGCATCCAGAAGATCTGTAAAAAGGTTTAAAGGCAGTTGAAATTTTTCAATGGTATCGTGGAGAGCTAAGAACACAGGATTTTTTGCGCAAAGCTTGGGGTCAAGAAGATAGGCACGCCATGTATCTAAACTATCCAGCCTTTTTTTTCTTTTTTGCTCATCCTCTCTTTCTTTCTCTTTTAATGAGTATCCTTCATCGGCGTAATCATCGGCGATTCGTGAAAAGGCATAGATAGCATGGACATGAGGTGCAAGATTTTTAGCAACAAGAAGACCAACTGGAAAGTTTTCGTAGTGGGAAGCAATCTGTTTACAATAGGAATAGGCTTCGGTAAGATTCATGAAAAATTTCTTTATTACATTGCTTTTTAATAAAAAAAATAACTCAAAAACAATCGTTTTTTGAATAAACATCGATACTTTCAGCTAACAAATAGGTATTTTTATGTTTGATTAACAATCAAAAATCCTAAAATAGCCTTTTTAGGCATCTACTTATGAATTATTTTGGTCTGACAGGAGGTATAGGCTGTGGAAAAACAACTTTGTCTAATTGGCTTATGAAAGAAGGTTTTGAAATTATCGATACGGATCGAATCGCACAAGAGCTTCTTCAGCCGGGGAGAGAAAATTGGAAAAAAGTAGTTGACGAGTTTGGGAAAGAAATCTTAAATAATGATAATACAATAAATCGTAGGTTATTAGGTCAACTGGTTTTTCAGAATCCGAAGTTGTTGGAAACATTAAATAGATTAACGCATCCTTCAATACGCCAACAGTGGAAGAATAAAGTTATTGAAGCCAAAAAAAGCAATCCGAGGAAACGTATAATTGTTGTTATACCACTTTTGTTCGAGGAAAAGCTCGAAAAAGAATTTGATAAGGTCTTGTGTGTTGGCTGTTCTCCATCGGTACAGTTCAAAAGACTTTTGGATAGAGGATTGATTTCACGGGAAATAAGAATGAGGATTGAAAGTCAATGGCCTTTGGAAAAAAAAATGGAAAATAGTGACTTTGTTTTTTGGAATGATGGTTCCATTCATTTGCTTCATGACCAGGGTCGTATGTTTTTGGACCAGCTTCGATCTTATAATGCAGGTTGTTCATAATTTTCTTTTGTGAAATTTTCGATTAAAGCGGGTCAAGGAATCTAAAAACCCTATACAACCAACAATGTAAACCTGAGGATTGTTTAATTCAGTGTTGTTACAATAATTTAAAATGAGAGCATCAAAAAAAAATCATTCAGAGGGTGAGCCGATGAAAGCGCAAGAAACTTTTGATTCTAACAACGATACGCCTTCTTCCATGAAGGCTGAAAATGAAGAAGGAAAGAACATTCAAGAATATTCCGAACAAAAAGAAGAACATATGGAAATTAAAAAATCTGTCCAAGAGACAATCACTCAAACGAAAAATAACGGAATGGAGGAATCTGTAAGCTTAGGTCCTACATTGGATCTGAGTAAGCTTCAACAGTTATCCTTTTCAGAGCTGCAGATTAAAGCTGCAGAATACCAAATTGAAAACCCTGGGTTAATGAGAAAGCATGAGGTAATTTTTGAAATCTTGCGGCGCAATGCTCAAAGAAATGGGGCGATTTACGGTGGAGGGGTTTTGGAGATATTACCCGAAGGATATGGATTTTTAAGATCTGAGGCATACAACTATTTCCCTTGTCAAGAGGATGTGTATGTTTCTCCTGCTTTAATCCGAAAATATGGGTTGAAGAAAGGCAATTTGGTTTCTGGACCTATTCGACCGCCTAAGGAAAAAGAACGGTATTTTTCCCTGCTCCAAGTTGAAAAAATTGAGAATGAGGAACCCGAAAAGATTCGTGGTAGAATCATTTTTGACAATTTAACCCCCATTTTCCCGAATAGAAGAATCTTTTTGGAGGGTAAAAGTGGAGATCTTTCCATGCGAGTCATGGATCTGATCACTCCCATTGGGTTTGGTCAAAGAGGCTTAATTGTGGCTCCTCCAAGAACAGGTAAAACTGTTTTAATTCAAAAAATAGCCAATGCCATTACTGAAAATCATCCGGAAGCCCATCTTATTGTCCTGCTTGTTGATGAACGGCCTGAAGAAGTAACTGACATGGAAAGATCGGTAAAAGGAGAGGTTATCAGCTCTACTTTTGATGAAACTCCCGATAGACACGTACAGGTGGCCGAAATGGTTATAGAAAGGGCGAAAAGAATGGCCGAAAATAAGATTGATGTGGTGATTCTTTTGGATTCTTTGACAAGACTTGCTCGGGCCTATAATACGCTCCAACCGCATAGTGGCAAAATTTTAACGGGTGGAGTCGATGCCAATGCGCTTCAAAAGCCTAGGCGATTTTTTGCAACAGCAAGAAATCTTGAGGAAGGCGGGAGCGTTACCATTATTGCCACCGCACTGATTGATACAGGCTCAAAGATGGACGATGTTATTTTCGAAGAATTCAAAGGAACCGGAAATATGGAATTACATCTGGATAGAGCCCTTGTCGATAAAAGGATTTATCCAGCGATCAACATTCCTAAATCTGGTACCCGTAGAGAAGAACTCCTCTATCATCCAGATGAGCTTGTCAGGATTCATGTGCTTCGCAGAGCCTTATCATCGGTCCCTCCAATAGAAGCTATGGAATTATTACTCGAAAGACTGAAAAAAACTAAAAATAACGTTGAATTTCTCCTTTCGATGAATCTTAAGGATTAAGCTGTCAGCTGCCTTTTTTTTCTTTTCCGCAATAAGGTTGATAGGAATGAGTGCATGCCTGTTTAGAAACAATGCACCAGTGCCCTTTGCTAAATCAAACAATTGCAAACCATTATGCTTTTAGATCTGTCTTTGATGTTTTGTTGTTGCTAGTTCGAGTTACATAAAACGTCTTTTTGTTAGCGTATTTTTCAAAGTAAGTATTAGTAAAAAGAACATCAGTTTTGCTAAGCTCTAGTATATTAGTGTATCCTATGGCTCAAGGATTCGCTTTGATAGCTTGTGAAATCAGCTTAAAAAAGCATTTATTGAGTTTTGAGTGAAGAAAAGAAAACAAATATATCTATCCGATAGTCGTTCTTGTCTTGCAACAGAAGGATAAAAAATCAATTGATTGAAGCTATTCTTAACAAAAATTTTTTTCGTTAAGCTACTACACTTTGTATTTTGAAAAAAGGGGAGGGACATATCCTTGAAGGTCCTTGTCACAGGCGGTGCAGGATATATCGGTAGTATCTGTGTGGAGAGATTGATAGATCGTGGCTATCAAGTCATTGTCCTTGATAATCTATCAGAGGGACATATCAAAGCCGTAGAATCAAGAGCCTTATTTATCAAAGGGGATATTGCTGATCGGAATTTGCTTTTATCTATATTCATGAATGAAAAGCCTCAAGCGGTGATCCATTTTGCTGCCAAGGCCTTAGTTGCAGAATCGATGAGCAATCCTTCCTTATATTTTCAAAATAACGTGACTTATGGAATCAATCTTTTAGATGCTATGGTAGAGTGTGGATTAAAGAGAATAGTCTTTTCTTCCACTTGTTCAATCTATGGCTCGGTAACAAAAGTGCCTATTGACGAAAATTTTCCAGCAAATCCAGAAAATCCATATGGGGAATCCAAATTGCTATTTGAAAAAATTCTTGAATGGTACAGGAAGATTCATGGGATCAGGCCTGTTATTTTTAGGTATTTTAACGCAGCTGGAGCAACTCTTTCCCATGGAGAACATCACAGGAAGGAAACCCATTTGATCCCTAGAATTTTACAGGTGGCTTTGGGCACATTATCGAAGGTAGAGATCTATGGTGTTGACTATTCGACTGCCGATGGCTCTGCGGTTAGGGATTATATTCATGTAGTAGATCTGGTTGATGCGCACATTAAAGCTTTGGAAAGCCATTTTGAAGGAGTGTACAATTTAGGTAGTGCAAAAGGCTACTCTGTGCTGGAGGTTATAGAAGCTGCTCGGGCGATTACGGCAATGCCTATTCCTGCTGTCGTCTGTTCTCGTCGTGTTGGTGATCCTCCCATTCTTGTGGCCAATTTCAGAAAAGCTTTTGAGACGTTTGGCTGGAAGCCAAACTATGATCTAAATGCAATCATTCAAAGTGCTTGGGCATGGCATAAATCCCATCCTCGAGGCTACGACTAATCCTTATCTTGTTTTAGGATCAAGTTTATCTCTTAACCATTCGCCAAAAACATTCAATGACCAAAGGGTAAGACTTAGGTATAGTCCTGGAAAGAAAAGAAGCCACCAAGATATCTTGACGGGATTGATGGCATTTGCCCCATCAGATAAAAGACTTCCTAGACTAGAGGAAGGAGGTTCAACTCCTAGTCCTAAAAAACTCAGAAAAGATTCTTCCAGAATGACTGTTGGAATGGTCAACGTCAGATAAACAATCACAAGGCCTGCGATATTGGGAAGAATATGTTTAAGAAGTATTTTAAAACTGTTTTGTCCTAGCACCTTTGCGGCTTGTACAAAAAGAGATTCTTTTAAGATCAATACACGACTTCGAACAACCCTTGCCATTGTGAGCCATTCGACAAAACCCAGTCCTACTAGAAGCAGGATAATACGCGAGTAAGGAAGCAGTGATTCCAAGTGGCTATGGAACAGAAAAGTGCGTAGAGGATTTTCAAATATGGCAATGAGTACGATGACAAAAACCAACACAGGTAAGGAATAAAGAAGATCGACAAGCTGCATCATCATCCTGTCAATTTTTCCACCAGCATAGGCCGCAATGGATCCATAAGTAACCCCTATAAGAAGACTAATCAAAGAACCACTGAAGCCCACTCCGAACGAAATTCTTGCTCCGAAAAGGATTCTGATAAACAGATCCCGTCCATGGATATCAGTTCCGAATATGTGTTGAAGACTAGGCGGGAGTAAGATTTCGTTCGTAGTTTTATAGAGGGATTGAGGATAAAACCAAGGACCGATCAGAGACAAAAGGACCAATAAAAAAAATAAAAAGAATGTCGTAAAGGGAAACCCATCTTTCCTTTTTTTTATTCCAAAACAATTCTTTTGTCGAACAGGAGGCATAGCATATCGGCCAGGAGATTAAACAAGATGAGTAAAAGAGAATATACAAGTGTGACGCCACTTACTAGAAAAACATCTCTATTGAGTACTCCATCTACAAAAAAGGAACCCATACCACTGATCCCAAAAATCTGTTCGATAACCATCGATCCTGTTAGCAAATTAGCAGCTAAAGGCCCACTGTAGGCAATAATGGGACTAGCTGCTGCCTTTAAGCCATGTACGAAGAGAATGGATGATTCGTTCAATCCTTTGGCTTTAGCAGTCCGTATATAGTCGGAATGAAGTACTTCGAGCATGGCACTTCTAGTTAATCGAGAAACTACACACCCATAAGGGATACCAAGGCAGAAAGAAGGGAGGATGATTTTTTCTATTGATCCCCAGCCAGCGGGGGGAAGGAGTCTTAAAAGGATTGCAAAAACCAGCACGCAAATAGGAGCGAGCACAAAACTTGGAATTGAAATTCCCATTAGAGTGATACCTTGAGTAATCTTGTCAAAAGGTTTATTCCAAAAAAAGGCACTTAAACAACCACTGCTAATACCAAAGGCAAGGGCTAAAACAAAGGAGCAGCCTCCAAGGGTGATCGAAACAGGTAGCGTTTGACCAATGATTTCGTTTACTGAGCGATTGCGATATCGGGTAGAAAGCATTAAGTCGCCATGACAAAGGTTTAAGAGGTAATTTTTGTACTGTTCGAGTAGTGATCCACTGAGTTTATAACGGGCTTCAAGATTTCGAAGAATAGCAGGAGAAATATTCCTTTCGGCACTAAAGGGGTTGCCTGGAGCGAGTCTGACAAGAAAAAAGGTTAGAGAAATAATTCCAAAAAGTACAAAAAGAGAAGAGAGAATTCGTCTGATAAAATATAAAAACATTGATGGAGAACTTTTCAATTGGAGACCACAGAATCTTTTTGATTCAACACCTAGAACTATGAGTCTGTCTTTGTTTCTTTGTCAAGTTCTTCAATGATACGTAATACTCGGTCTCCTCTATCTAATGAATTGTCGATTTTAAAAGTCAACCGTGGTGTAAATTTGCTTTGCAATCTCTTCCCAATCCACTGTTGCCATTCGTTTCGGTGCCTATTTAAAATCATAAGCAAGTTTTCATCAGGGATGGAGGCGTCAAAAAGGCTAATAAAAATGGAAGCTTCTTTAAGATCAGCAGAAGTTTCTACAGCAGAAATAGTTAACACTAAGCCTTCGAGTTCTACTTCTCGTTGAAAGCACCAAGATAACTCCCGACGAATGACTTCCGAAACCCTAATCGCTCTGGTTGTCATTGGATCAATATTAATGGCTCTAATATAGAATTATAAACTTTGTGGTACCTTTTCCAATTGATAACATTGAATAATATCATCAGGCTCATAATCATTGAAATTTCCTAGACGAATACCACATTCAAACCCCATCCTCACTTCTGATACTTCATCTTGAAAGCGTTTCAACGAAAGCACCTCACCATCATATATGGGCTGTTTACCTCGTAAAACTCTAGCTAATCCACCTCGTATAATCCGTCCAGATTGGACCATACACCCTGCAACTTTATATTTAGACAATTCGAAGACTTTCTTGACCACAGCTGTACCAATAATAGACTCTCGTAGTTCAGGTTCTAAAAGACCAGACATTGCTTCTTTGACTTGGTCAACTAGTTCATAAATAACACTGAAAAGCTTAATTTGAACCCCTTCTCTCTTTGCCAACGCAGCCGCAGCAGAGTCAGTTTTTGTATTAAATCCGATGACAAGTCCACCGGCAGCCTTTGCAAGAAGGATATCAGATTCTGAGATGGAACCCACACCAGAATGAATGATGTCTAAATCGACTTTTTGACTGGAGATTTTTTTCAATTGGTCAATGAGAGCTTCCAGTGAGCCTTGAACATCGGCTTTAAGAACAATATTCAAAGTCTTTTTTTGGCCTTCTTCAATTGCCTGGAAGATGTTTTCGAGAGTGACTTTAGGTGTAAGAGAAGCTTCCCGGTCTTTCTTAAGGGCTTCGATTCTTTCTTGAACTATTTCTTTTACCTTCTTTTCATCTTTTTCAACGACTAATTCTTCTCCAGGTAGAGGGGCTCCGTTGAGACCCAGAACCTTGACGGGCATAGAAGGAAAAGCCTCTTTGATGTTCTTCCCAGTATCATCAATAAGGGCTCGAACTTTCCCATAATAAATCCCACAAAGCACAATGTCTCCGACTTTGAGACGCCCTGATTGGACAATCACTGTGGCCGTTGGTCCTCTGCCTTTTTCTATCTGCGATTCGATAACCCTAGCTTTGGCATTGCCTTCATAATTGGCTTTTAATTCAAGGATTTCAGCTTGAAGCAAAATCATATCGAGGAGGTTGTCGATACCAATTTTTTTGATAGCTGAGACTTCACAAAAGATGGTATCTCCCCCATATTCCTCGGGAACAAGACCGATTTCTTGGAGTTGAGATTTTACCCGTAGAGGATTAGCTCCTGGCAGGTCTATTTTGTTTATAGCAACGATTATAGGCACTTTGGCATTGCGGGCATGATTAATGGCTTCTATAGTTTGAGGCATGACTCCATCATCGGCGGCTACAACTAGAACCACAATATCAGTGATCGAAGCTCCGCGGGCTCGCATAGCTGTAAAGGCTTCATGACCAGGAGTGTCAATAAATGTTATGGATCGTCCATCTTTAACCACTGTATAAGCACCAATATGTTGTGTTATTCCACCAGCTTCTCCTGCTGCAACTTTTGTTTGTCTTATGGCATCAAGGAGCGAAGTTTTCCCATGATCCACATGCCCCATGAAAGTTACTACAGGTGCTCTTGATTTAATATTAGATAGGGGTTGAGGAGGAGGGGCTTGAGCCTTTGGCTTTCCTAAGGGTGCTGTATGCACTGGTGCATGCCGTTCCTTTTTGTCAGTCTGTATGGTTATTCCAAGTCTCTGACATACCCCCTGAATGACCCCTTCGTCTAGTAATTGGGTCATAGAAGCGAATATGTTCATTTCCATCAAATGGTGGATAAGCTGGAAAGGTTTGATTCCGATCAAAGCAGCTAATTCTTTTACTGAAACTGGCCCTTTGATAGCAATCACTCGTTTTTCCCCTTCCTTGGGGACGGCTGGCTTCGATCCTTCTAGAACTGGAATGGCTTTATTATTTTCTTTCTCTAGAGAAGGTAGAGTGGATAGAGAAGAATCTTTTTTTTCTTCTTTTTTGGTTTTTTCTTTTATCTCTTCTGAATCCAAAGCAGTGGCGACAGCAGCTTTAGGTTTTTTTTCTTTCGTAGTCAATGAAAAATCAGCCTCCTTGGTAGACTTCTTAGTTTTGTCTAAAGAAAGTCTATTAGGCGAATTGCTAGCAAACGATTTTATTTCATTTGTTGGAGAACATTTTTTCGAATTCATGTATATATTATTAAATTTTCTTTAGTTTATGATTTCAATTTGTTTTTCCTGCCAAGTGAGCCGCTTCTTTTAAGCGATGGATCAACTGCGGATCCAGCTCAGGAAGAGCAGACATAAGATCTTCTTCTTCACTTTCAGCCACAGCTTCAGGATTAATAAAACCTGCTCTTACTATTTGTTCAGCCACGCTTTGATCAATAGAAAGCGTAGAGGCCATCTCTTCAGCGGCTTTGGTAAGCTTTTGTGTAAAATTATCCACGGTTGCAGATGGTTCTTTGACAACGTCTATATCCCACCCGACAATTTTGGATGCAAGCCAGATATTTTTCCCTTTTCTGCCTAGCGCTATGGAATAATTTTCTTCATCCACTGTTACTTTTACTCGGCGGTGTTCTTGATCCACTTCCACTTTCTTTACTTTTGCGGGTTTCAAGGCTTCAATAGTTAGTTCTTCTACATTGGGTGACCATTTGAATAAATCAATCTTTTCGCTATGCAACTCTCTGACAATATTTTTTACACGTGCCCCACGGACACCGACACAGGAACCGACAGGATCAATTTTAGGATTGTTTGTCCAAACGGCAATTTTTGTGCGAAATCCAGGTTCTCTTGCAATGGCTTTTACTTCGACAATTTTATCTGCTACTTCACTGACCTCTAATTCAAGAAGGCGTAATATGAAATTAGGATGGCTTCGAGACAGAATAATCATAGGGCCATGTGGAGTGTCTTCTACAGAAAGTACATAAGCCTTTATTCTTTCCCCAACAACGTACTCTTCTGTAGGCACTCTTTCTTTAGCAGGCATTATGCCTTCATATCTTCCCAAGTCTATTATAACATCAGATCTCTCTATTCTTCGGATGGTGCCGCTAACAATATTGTTAATGCGATCTTTAAATTCTGACAGAACCATTTTTCTTTCTATGCCTTTGAGGGCTTGATTTATAGTCTGTTTAAAAACTTGAGCGGCAATTCTGCCAAAATCTTTCGGAGTCACTTCCACTTCAATCAGATCTCCAAGCTTGACATTTGGATCGATTTCTTTTGCTCTTTTGATGGAAATTTGATCATGGCTGTTCTGGACTTTTTCAACAACTTCGAGTTTGGCTAGAACATTGATTCGTCCAGTTTTAGGATGGATCTCTACCCTAAGATCCCTGGCAGGTCCGATGCTTTTTTTTGCGGCCGCCAATAAAGCTGACTGCATCGCTTCGATGAACACCTGCCTATTGATCCCCTTTTCCTTTTCCATGTATTCCATGATAGCTAGGACTTCCTGATTCATGGCTTTCTCCTTAATTTTAAAGAAAAAAGTGGAAACTTTAACACAGTTTCCACTCTTAAAATCAAAAAAATCAGTGGTGCAATAATTTACTCTTGTCGTTCTCTATGGTCAAGATTTGATTTTCTTTCTTTCTCTTTCTATAAAAGATTCTTATTTTAAAAAAAAAATATATAGGGGTGACTACTAAGAATCAAAAAAAATCAATTCTTGAATCGGCTGATCGACTTGGCATTATTGCTGGTCGGGGTGTGTATCCATTGCTTGTGGCAAAAGGAGCAAGAAGATCTGGGGTAGAGAAGATTTTCTCAGTCTGTTTTGTGTCCGAAACAGATCATCAGATGGAGACTCTTTCGACTGCAGTGGAATGGATTCGGGTTGGTCAGCTTTCTAAATTGATTCAATTTTTCAAAAAAAATGAAGTCAAAACAGCCATCATGGCCGGAGGGGTAGCTCCATCTCATCTTTTTGAATTAAGACCTGATCTGCGAGCTATTTTGCTTTTAGCAAAACTAAAGGAAAGAAATGCTCATACAATTTTTGGTGCCATTGCTCAAGAGCTTGAAAAAAATGGGGTCATTCTTTTAAATGCCACTACTTTTTTAGAAGACCAGTTAGCCCCTTCGGGACAATTTGGAGGGCCTCACATTAAAAAAAGATATTGGGAGGATGTTGAGTTTGGGTTTAGAATCGCCAAAGAAGTCGCAAGGCTTGATATAGGTCAATCGGTTGTGGTTAAAAATGGAACAGTGCTATCGGTGGAGGCATTTGAAGGAACCGATGAAGCCATGAAAAGAGGCGGAGAATTGGGAAGAGGAAGTGCCATGCTAGTGAAAGTTAGTAAGCCTAATCAAGATTTTAGGTTTGATGTTCCTGTTATAGGGATCAAGACGATTGAGTCAGCTCAACGGTTTGGCATTGGTACCATTGTATGCGAATCAGCAAAGACGCTTATTTTGGAGAAGGAAAAGGTGGTAAGTTTAGCCGATCAGACTAAAACAAGCCTGATCGGATTTCCATAGGATCAATTTATGAGCCCGATTAAACTTGGCGTCATTGGTATAGGACATATTGGCAAACACCACGCTCGGATCTATGCCCAGATGGATGGAGTCCATTATGTGGGATGTTTTGACATTAAAAAGGATGTTGCAGGAAGAATTGCAGAAACCATTGGTGGAAGAGTCTTTGAGTCTCTAGAGGAACTACTAAAAGAAGTGGACGCAGTTTCGATAGCCACTCCGACTTCTACTCATTTCACTATTGGTTCAAAATGTTTAGAAGCTGGCGTCCATGTGCTAATTGAAAAACCGATTACGGATAGCCTAGAAGAGGCGAAATTGCTTGTGGAAATTGCCAAAAGAAATAAGGTCATTTTACAGGTAGGCCATGTGGAAAGATATAATCCTGCTTTTAGAGTTCTCGAAGGATATTTGAGTCAGCCACGCTTTATTGAATGCCACAGGCTCTGTCCCTATCCAGGAAGAAATACCGAGCTAGGAGTCGTACTGGATCTAATGATCCATGACTTGGAGGCAATATTGCATCTAGTGCGTTCCGATGTTCAGTCAGTTGATGCGGTGGGAGTTTCTGTTTTAAGCCTTACAGAAGATATTGCCAATGCAAGAATCAAATTTAAAAATGGGGCTATTGCGAACATAACCACTAGTCGGATAAGCCCTGAAAAAATGCGAAAAATTAGGATTTTTCAAGACGACGCTTACATTTCGTTAAACTATCTTGAGCAAAAAGGCGAAATCTATCGAAAGCGAGACCATGGCATCGAATGTTTACCCATGCCTATTGAGAAAGGAGAGCCTTTATTCTTTGAATTGCGATCTTTTATTGACTGTATCTATTCCAAAGATTCTCCTCTCGTAGGCGGAAAAGAGGCGGTTGAAGCCCTCAAATTAGCAGTAGAAATCACAGAGATCATTCGCTCGAATAAAATGAATTGACACAACAATGATGCAAATAAAACCGTCCAAAAAAAAGTTTTTGTTGGTTGCTGGAGAAACAAGTGGAGATCTTTACGGAGCTCTGCTGATTGAAGCACTCCGAAAGTCTTTTCCAGAAGCCATTTTTTTAGGAGTGGGAGGATCACGGATGGCGGCTGCTGGACAGATACAACTTTATGAACTTTCTAAATTGGCTGTTGTGGGACTTGTAGAAGTCATCAAAAATTTAGCTGAAATTCGAAGGATTTTTAAAGAGCTTTTGCATTGTGCCATTGTAGAAAAACCTGATTGCGTGATTTTAATAGATTATCCTGGCTTTAATCTTCGGTTTGCCTCCAAACTTCGCAAAGAATTACCTACTACTAAGATTGTTTATTATATAAGCCCTCAAGTCTGGGCATGGAATAGCCAAAGAGCAGCACGCTTCGATAAGCTCTTTGATCTTATGGTGGTAATTTTTCCATTTGAGAAGCCATGGTTTGAGAAAAATGCCCCCAACCTGCGAGTAGAATGGGTGGGACATCCCTTGTTGGATCGACTTCTTCCTAATCCATTGCCAAATTCTCAATTTAGTTCTCACAAAATATCCCTGTTACCAGGAAGTCGGAGAATGGAAATTATCAGGCATTTGCCCATTCTTTACCAAGTGGCATGGAAGATGGTTATGAAGAACCCCGATTATGAATTTTTATGGATTGCACCCAACGAAGAACTCGTCGAACTGGGATTGGCGCATCTAGGAGAAAAACATCTTCCGGAATGGTTGAAGATTCAGATAGGGTATCCACTTTCTCATATCTCCAGATGCCGATTAGCTATTTTAGCCTCTGGATCAGTATCTTTGGAATGTGCTATCCTTGGGGTCCCTCAGATAGTTATCTATAAAACCAATCCTTTGACGTATCAAGTGGGTAAAAGGCTTGTTAAAGTCCCATTCTTGAGTATTGTCAATGTGCTTGCTTCCGAGCAGATTGTGCCAGAATTCGTCCAAGATGATGCACAGCCAGACAAAATAGTCCCTGTAGCTTTGCGCCTGATGGAAGACGAAGAACAAAGGACTTGGATGAAAAAAAGAATGAAAGAAGTTATTGATTCCCTCGGTTCAACTGGAGCAAGCCAAAAAACCTGTAATCTAATTGTTGATCTGCTTAACGAGGAGAAGAAAGAACAGCCATTACATCTTAGGAGTTAAACCTGGAAGGCGGGTGAGCAGTTCGGGTGGATCAGCAATTTGATCCTGAAGCTGTCCACAATAAAAAATCCGAATAATGTACCCATAAAATCTCTGATTTTGAACGGGGCGTTCTAATTTGTAATTAATCCGAAGGATTTCTGTTTGGTGTATCGTCCAAGTAGGAAGAGGGTTCTCAAAGGAGCTGGTAATTTTGGCATTTGATTGTAAAATAATGCCTTTGTCTATCTCATCATAAATATAAATTTGGTAACGGATTTGTTTGGGATCAATGCGAATGGAAGGATCGGAAAGAAAAATGGGCACCCGCAGAGTGACTTCTTGTCCCCAAGGCGTATTAGAAAGATTACTTTTCTCAACCCGTATTTTTTCAAGACTTAACGTTTTGCCCATTCCTTGAATTCCTTTTAGAGCCGAGTGGATAAGAGGTGGGGAGGCACTGTCTTTTTTAGACTGACTTCTAAAGGCAGCTACTTTTTGACGAGCTGTTTTATAAAGAGGGCTAGAAGAGCTAGATTTGCGATCAAGCTCAGCAATTTTACTCCAATAGGTATAGGCTCTTTGTCCATCTTTCTGACGTTCAGCTAGCTGGGCTTGTCTGACAAGCACATCGCAATTGAGCGGATCTACTTCTTCGGCATTGTTTAGGGCATCGCGAGCTAGACTCAATTCGCCTTCTCTTTCAAACCGTTCGGCATCTTTAATATAAGCATCGAGTTTTTCTTCTTTATTTTCTTCTGCTAAAAAAGAAGCATCCTTTTTCAATTCTTTGGAGTGAATTGTTGGTAAGGCTGGAGGCTTAGGGGAAAGAAAAGAGGGCAATTTAAAAGAATTGTTTGCAGCGGTCAGGCGATCTTTTTTTGAAACTTGATTGAAAACATAATGTCTTAACCAGAATATGGAAAGGAGGGAGAACATTTGAAAGAATACGACAAGCACGACAAGCTTAATTGCCCAAGAATAGATAGGAGGAGAGAGGTGTTTATTAGAAACCCGTTCTTTTGAAGAGACTTTGTCTAGTTGCATGAATTGATCAGGCATTATTCCTAAAAATTAGAAAGATGACAAGCATCTTTTTTTCTTTTCTGTTGTTTCTATAGTAATACAACTGGACTTTTTAGCAAAAATATGAATTTATTGAAGTTAATATTACTTGATTTTTTCTTATTAGCTGCTTTAAGGTAAAACAACAACTCTTTTTGATATAAAAAGAATGAAAAAAGCTATTCCAGAAGTACTCGATCAGTCTCCAACCGATCAGGAGCTCATTCTCAGAATGAAATCGGGAGAATTGGATGCTTTCGATATTTTAGTCGAACGCTATCAAAAAAGATTATATAGGGTGATTTATGGTGTGCTGCTGCACCATGAAGATACAAACGACGTTTTAATGGAAACTTTTATCAAAGCCTACAAAAACATTGGAGGGTTTCGAATTGGAGCTTCTTTTTATACATGGATCTATCGTATCGCCATAAATACCGCTATAAGTTTTAAAAGGAAATCGAAATTCAACCCGCAACCCTATCCTTATTTTCCAGACGATGAGGAGGGGCAAATGGAAAAGGAATTTGTCGATTACCGTTCAGCAGAGCAAGCGGTACGACAAATGGAAATTAAGGAACTGAACAAGGTTTTGAATGATGCCTTATCTAAGCTTTCCGAAAAGCATCGAGCCGTTGTTGTCCTTTTTGATTTAGAGGAGCTCAGCCATTCGGAAATAGCTAAAATTATGGGATGTTCGGAAGGAACAATTCGCTCTAGATTGTTCTATGCACATAAGCAACTGCAAAAGCTATTGAAAAATGACAACAGCTTCATAAGTTAAAAAATGCGGAAGATGTAGAATGGGAGGCTTTGATATGGAGAGAAAATGTCTTCGAACTGTGGATGTAGAAATGAAAAAATGGATAAAAACACACTTAGAAAAACAGACAGAAAAGCTTGCCACTCCTGAATATTTTGAACAAATGCATCAAAATCTTCATAGAAGGCTCCGTGTAGAAATGATCAAAGAAAAGAGTTTTTCAGAAATGTTTATAGAAAAACTCCAAAGAGTATTTCTTGTTTGTGACCGTTACAGAATGTTCCAAACAGCGGTCGCAGGAAGTTTCCTTTTTGTATTTTTTCTAGGCATTGTGAGTTTCAATCTACTTAAAAACCACAGTAAGGAGATACCAAATTCTTTGATTACAAAGTATGAGTCTCCAAAAATTGAAAGAGTAGAAAAAAGCCAACTTTCTCAAGCCCTTTCTCCTTCTACTCCTCCTATTTCCCTACCATCCAAACAGGATCTTGAAGTGGAATCTACCAAACTTGCTCCCAATTTCCCCAATTCTAAAGATCCACATTATGTGATTCGTGATGCGTTAACTCATTATGAAGCGATGGTTGCTTTTTAAAGGTTCTATTGTGGAGGCCTCATCGGCTTGCCTTTTTTTTTCTTCCTCGTTTTGGGAAGATTGCCATTGATAGGAGCTGAAAGTCTCTTTGATACTATAGGAAGAGAAGTTAACAAGATTTTTGAGGAGAATAAAAACGCTGTTGTCCGTGTTAGAATAGAGCATAGAAATGGCGGAGAAAGTTTCTGTTCAGGTTTTTTTATAAGTTCCGAAGGAGTATTGGTTACAGCACCCGATAGCCAGCTAACCGATTCGCTGTTTTATGTTGATTATAACGCTCAATGGCATTTAGCCAAAGTTATAGGGATTGACGAGCGAAGTGGCGTAGCTGTTCTTCAAGTTGAAGAGGGTCCAAAACCCTTTCCTTTTCTAAAGCTTGCTTATGGTCAAGAGATCCCTACGGGGACCCCTGTTGTAGGCATAGGCTATCCGTATAATCTTCCCGCTTGCCCTTCCTTTGGATTGGTGGTAGGGAAAGATTGCGAATATTTAAACCATTTTTTCCCCACGACCCATTATAGGATTAATACAAAGGTGAATCCAGGCCAGATTGGTGGACCCTTAATCAATTCCAAGGGGTTGGTTGTTGGAATGATAACGATGAGTTTAAAAGAAGAAGAATGGAGTTATGCTTTGCCAAGCAAAGCAATAAGAAAAGTTGTTGATGATACTATTCGCTATGGGAAGGTACGTTATGGGTGGGTAGGAGTGGCTGTTACCAAAATAGGAAGAGAGGAGACTTCAGGAAAAGTGGTAGTTGCACGTCTTTTCCCTAATACTCCTGTATCTGGTAGCGGGTTAAGGGAAGGGGATATTGTTGTCTCAATCAATGGGAAAAAGATTACCAGCCTGTCGGATGTAATGGATGCATCGTTCTTTGTTTCTGTGGGACAAAAAATACCCGTAAAGGTATTAAGAGATGGGAAGCCAATACAGTTCGAGTTTTTAGTTGGAGAAAGGCCGATTGACACCCCTTCGGGTTCTACGATTTTACCAAACAATCCGGACGAACTTAAAAAGAATTGGTCACAAAGCCTACCCGTAAGCACTTCTCCAATGACTGCACCTGTGGAAAAGACAAATAATACACATTAAAGAAGATTTTTTTCTTTTCTTGTTGTTATTTAATAAAAAAGTTATTTTAAAAAAATGGATCAAAAACCGGCCGTAGTACCTGTCAAAGTCCAAAAGAAAAAACAGTCGGTTTTGCCGGCAGGGGGCTTGGGAGCTGTTTTTTTTTGGGTCTCATTAAGTGTTTTTTTAGGTGCTACAGCGGTATACTTTTATAGCCAATACATTTCTCTGGAAAAGACCATTCGAGTACTAAAAGAGGAGGATGAACTTCTCAAACAAGAAAACCAAAAGCAGCGGGCGGTTGTTGATCAACTTCAAGCCGAATTATCCCAGACAGGCAGCCTATTGAAAAGCCAAGAAGAGCTTCTTGAGAAAACCACTCAATCACTCAAAGCAGTCGAATCAAAAAAAATGGAGGAAGCTAGTGGTTCGACTAAAGATAATTCTTCTTTAACCAAAGAACTTGAAAATAGGTTAAAAGCAGCCTTTTCAGAAGAAATACAAAAAGGGGAATCCACAGTGATGCTCCAAAAAAATGGAGTGGTTGTCCGGTTTGCTAAGAGTGCCTTATTTGCCTATGGAGGCATAAAGTTAAGTACACAAGGAAAAGTTCTTTTATCCAAATTTCTCTCTGTAACAAAGCCTTTTTTGGTTAACTCTCAGGATTCAAAAATAGAAGTTTGTTCTTTTACGGATAATGATCCACCTGCTCAGGAAGTACAAGATGTATATCCTACTAATTGGGAAATTTCTGCCATTCGTTCGGCTGCCGTTATCAGGGCATTAATCCAGATTGGACAACTGCCTGAAGGTATATTTTCTCTTGCTGCTGGAGGAGAAACCAATCCGATAGCTGATAACAGTATGTTAGAGGGAAAGGAAAAAAATAGAAGGGTTGAAATTACTGTCTATCCAGCATCTCCTAATGCAGATTTTCGCGCTACTGTAAACCCTTCCTTGATTAATTTAGAAAAAACTAAGCAGTTGCAGCCTCACCATTAGATTGGGAATCATATAAGTAGAGGCAAGGCTTTAAGCAAACTAACGGTATTGGTTGATGATCAGGAACGAAAGCTAGGAATTAATAAAAGGAAGAATAAATTTTTAATCGAGCTTCTTTTGCTTTCCTTCTTCTACGATTGCAAGGTTTTTCGAAGGCTTTTCTTAATCTTGCTTCTCGAAGTGTCCCTTCTCTATCAAGCTTTCTTTTTAGTCGTCGTAAAGCCTTATCGATAGATTCTCCTTTTTTTACTTTTACTTCAGTCATATTTTCCTTTCAGTAATTAACACATTAACGCAAATGAAAACATATTCAACATTCAGATTTGATATTAGAGTCTCAAAAAATAGGATTTACTAAATGACAGATAAAAAAGAAAAAGCAAGTTTTTTTATGATAATTTTTGTGGATTTAGATCTTAAACAATGAGTTATTATTCGAACTGGTGATTGGGGTTAGGCTCTGGAAGGCAGAAGCGAAAACATATCTCATTCTATTAGGACATGATCGTATGGATAGGTAGCCCTTAAAGCATTGGCCTGTTTATGGGATGGGTATCCAAAGGAATATAACTTTTTTTCTTTTTGATCACAAAAATTTGATAGAAACAAATGCCGAGGCGTCAAGTATGAGGCCTCCCAAGCCTTTCTCATCTAGAGATTTTTAGAGTGGGAGAATATAACAAGAAAATTTTAAACGCGTTTTTTAGCATTCCTTGTTAGGAATTAAGGCAAGGGCCCCTTGAACTTTTCCCTTTCTAAGTCGTTCAAGAGCTTCATTGGCTTCATTTAAAGGAAAGACTTCGACATGGGTTTGAATCTTAAATTTGGATGCGATTTTAAAAAATTCTTCACCATCTTGTCTTGTGAGGTTAGCCACAGAAACTATTTGGCGTTCTCCCCATAAAATTTTGTATGGAAAAGATGGGATATCAGTCATATAGATCCCTGCGCAGACTACTTTCCCCCCTTTTTCTACGGCTTGAAGGGCTTGTGGAATTAGGGATCCAACGGGAGCAAAGATAATGGCGCCTTCAAGCAGAACGGGAGGAGAAGAAGTGGAATCACCTGACCATACGGCTCCCAGAGAACGAGCGAATTGTTGGCTGTCTTTATCTCCAGGCCGTGAAAAAGAGTAAACGGCTTTTCCTTGATAATTAGCGATCTGAATAAGGATATGGGCCGCAGCACCAAATCCATAGAAACCAATGCGTTTTGAATTTTCTAAATGTCTATAGGAACGAAAACCAATTAAACCGGCGCAAAGCAAAGGAGCTGCTTCTTTGTCAGTATAAAGAGTTGGGATTGGATAGCAGAACCTCTCGTCTGCTTTTATCCATTCTGCATAGCCACCATCAAGTGTATAGCCAGTAAATTCGGGATGATCACAAAGATTTTCTTTTCCAGAGATGCAAAACTTGCATTGCCCGCATGTCTTCCCTAGCCAAGGAACGCCAACTCTTTGACCTAAAGAAAACCTTTTGGCACCGGGTCCCAACTTCCTGACGATGCCAACAACTTCATGTCCTGGAACTAGGTTAGGTTTTGGATTTGGCAACTCTCCATCCACTACGTGTAGGTCTGTCCGACAAATCCCACAAATAAGGACCTCCAAGAGTATTTCTCCAGGACCTGGATCGGGTATTGGAATATCCTTTAAGATCAAAGGAGCTTTTGGTTTTTCTAAGACCATTGCTTTCATTTTTAGTAATCAACTCAATAGGCTACTCTTTAATCAGTTTCTTTAGCTTATCAACTACTTTTGATTGCTGACCTTTTTCCCATTGCAGCCTTTTTTATCTTCTTTTTCTTCTATTTTTTGGGTGATTAAAAGAGGTAGAAAAAGAAAGGCCCCCACCAATATTATTTGGACTTGTGGAAGTATAGAGTTTGTTGAAATTTTTTCTTGCTTGAAGAGGGTGGATTCCATGACTCCAACAGCAGGAAAATATCTTTATTTTGAGGGACTTCCTTGGTTAAAAAAGAATTTAAAAATGCGGTTGACCCTCCTCTTCATTTTGCTTATAAGGGTCAAGTTGAATGATTTTTCCCGTACGTTCTCAAGGGGTCCACTATTTTATTGAAAAACCCGCTCGGCCTTTTATTTACTTAAAAAACTCAAAGTTTTATGTCTGTGGTTGGTTTTTTGATGCTGAGGGGAAAGCGGCCAAACAAATTAAGGTACAAAGCAAAAAAGACGTGTTTTTTTGTCACCCCATGGAAAGGACCGATATCCAAAAAAAATATGCCTCGGCTGATCTTTCGGTGGATCCGATGTGTGGATTTGAACGGTTTTGTGATCTTAGTAGAGGTATTAAGTTTGTTCAAATATTCGCGCTCCTTTCTTCGGGCTTATGGATAGAGTTAAGTCGACACCTTGTCGTCGTGTTCAAATCTAAACGTTGGAGGAAGAAAAGAATCGAAAAAAAAATTGATGTTTTTTCTTCTTTCCCTAAACCTGAAACTCCTTCTGTAAGTCCAATCACTCAAAATTCTCAATGGCTCAAGCATTCCCTATTGCTTTTTTTGAACAACCCTAAGACAACTCTTAGATTCCCTGTTTGTTCAAGCCCTCTTTTGAGCATTGTTATCTCTACTAGGAATAGAGCCGAATTGCTCTATCAATGCTTTCAATCCATTCTAGCATACGTAGGATTACCTTACGAATTGATCGTTGCTGATAATGCTTCAACAGATGAGACGCCCCTGCTTTTGGCCAAAACCGAAGGCATCAAAACTTTTAGGAATGATACTGATCTGGAGTATCTGCTCAGCGTGAATAAAGCCGCGTTATTGGCTAAAGCTCCATATCTCCTCCTATTGAACAATGATATTATTCTTAGCCCACAAAGCGTAGAGCAAATGATTAGAACTATGGAATCCTATCCGCGCTGTGCTGCTGTGGGCTGTAAGCTTGTTAGGCCAGATGGTACTCTACAGGAAGCAGGGTCTATTGTTTGGGCTGATGGGAGTGCTCTTGCCTACGGAAGGAATGATCCAGATCCAATGAAGTCTGAGTATAACTTTGTACGAGAGGTAGATTATTGTTCAGCGGCTTGCCTGCTAGTGCGTAGAGAATTATGGGAAAAACTTGGCGGCTATGATCCACAGTATGCTCCCGCCTATTATGAAGATAGCGATCTTTGTCTGAGTCTTTGGGCTATGGGTTATAAAGTTCTGTACCAGCCGGCAGCCTTGGTTTTTCATTATGAATTTGGAAGCCGCCCACTTGAAACTGTCAAAGCGATGATAGAAAAAAACCGGTGGAAATTCTTAGAAAAATGGAAGCAACAATTGCAATTGATGCACAGAGATGATGGCGATGTTTTGAAAGCCCGAGACAAGCGACATCAATCAGTTTATTTAGCAGAGAAGGAGAAAAAAAGCAGCAGTTTTAAAGGCAGGATTTTGGTTCTGGATGATTGTGTTCCTCATTTCATGATGGGAAAAGGCTTTCCAAGGGCAATTACAATATTGCAGCTTCTCGAGCAGTTGGGATATTTTGTAACCTTTTATCCCATGCTCTCCCAAGAGTATTCTAAGAAACATTTGGAAATGGCTTTTATGGAAAAAATTGAGCTCATGATTGGATGGGGCCCAAAACGACTTGAAGATTTTTTGCAGGAAAGAAAGGATTATTATGATTTCATTTTTGTGAGTCGTATCCACAACTTTCTGCATGTGGCTAAGCTTATTAAAAAAAGACCTGATTTTTTTAGCAAAACCAAAGTTCTCTACGATGCCGAAGCGATTGTTGCAAGAAGAGAAATTTTGAAGAAAAGCCTTGAAGGTTTGACACTGAAGGAAAAAGAAAAAAAAGAATTAATCGATAAAGAGCTTCTATTAGCTCAATATGCCCATAGGGTTGTTGCAGTATCGAAAGAAGAAGCCCAATATTTTCTCCAAAAGGGTTTCGATGTACATGTTCTTGGCCATTCGATTCATTGCAAACCTACTGAGAGTAGCTTTGAACAAAGATCGGGCTTTCTTTTTGTTGGGTATATGGGCGAGGAAGGTCCTAATACCGATGGATTATCATGGTTTTCCCACTATGTGCTTCCGCATTTAAAAAAGAAAATCCACTCTAACTTTGAGGTGCTAGCTATAGGCCAGGTTTCAGAAGACTTTGTAGAACAACTTAGCCCTTTGGGAATAAAGTTCTTGGGCCTTGTGGAAGATATTCAACCCTTTTTCGAAAAATGCCGAGTTTTTATTGCTCCCACCCGTTATGCTGCTGGAATTCCAATGAAAGTGCATGAAGCCGCTTCCTATGGCTTGCCGGTTGTGGCAAGCATGCTTTTAGCTAAGCAACTCGCATGGACCCCAGGAGAAGAACTGCTTGCTGCTGATTCTCCAGAAGATTTTGCTGCTTGTTGTGAAAAACTTTATCAAGATGCCTCCTTATGGAAAAAGATAAGAGAGAGCGCGCTCAACAAGGTCAAACTCGATTGTGATCCTAAGCGGTTCGAAGAAAATCTTCTATCCTTATTGACATTTCCTAGAAATCAATAAAGAAGGCGAGGTATGTTGTCAAGGAATGGTGACATCGGTAAAATGCCTGCAGGAAGTTTCCCCGACTATATGGAGTAGCTTGAGAGGAACTTTTTCAAAAGACGAGTCATTAGTCCTATCTAACTTGGGGAACATGCCATCATGAACAGCATCAGTGCACTGATAATTAATTTAAAGAATTTGGCTACGAGTTTTGTGCTTAAAGCTCTATTAGGAAGAAGGCTATGGATCTAGATGTAAGCTTGAGAGGAAACTATCCTTTAGGAAGCAAGAAATTAGTGTTCTTTCCGCCTGAACAAGATCGAGTGGTTCTCTGAGGGATCAGGAGCAGAAAAAAACGTTGATATAGGAATGCTGCCAATGGAAAGGAAAAGCAGCTAAGAAAAAAAATGGTTGCAAAGAAAAAGCATTTTAAGAAATAATACACGCTTTAGAATTTTTCGATGAACTTAAGCCAAATTCCTATTTTTGTATTGTGTGGAGGAATGGGGACACGATTGAGGGAAGAAACGGAGTTTAAACCAAAACCCATGGTAACCATTGGCAAGCATCCTATCCTTTGGCATATTTTGCAAAGTTATTCTAAGTTTGGCTTTAGAAGGTTTATCCTTTGTTTGGGATATAAATCTGAAATGATCAAAAGTTATTTCCACAACTTTTTTTCTTTCAACAATGATTGCACAATCAATTTAAAGAACAATAAGACAGTAATCCACGAAAGCATTGAGCAGATTGATTGGGAAGTTACCATGGCTTACACGGGTGAAAAGTCAATGACAGGAAGTCGGATTGCTCAAGCAGCAAAAAAGTATGTGGGTGAATCTGAACATTTTGGTGTGACTTATGGAGATGGGTTGACGGATGTGAATCTTGCTGATGAATTTTACTTTCATCTTAACCACAAAAAATTGGTACCATTCTTGGAGTCAATCCTCCGTCCAGGTTTGGAGAACTGGAAGTGGAGGGTGATCAGGTTGTTTGTTTTCGAGAAAAACCTGATTTCGAAAATGATTGGATTAATGGAGGTTATTTCTTTTTCAGAAGAGAATTTCTTTCTTATTTATCCGAGGATGAAAACTGTATCCTTGAGCGAGCTCCCCTTTTTAATTTAGCTAGAGATGGAGAACTGAAAGTCTATAAGCACAAAGGGTTTTGGGCGTGCATGGATACACAGAGGGATAGAGACATTCTTGTTAAAATGGTCGAGGAAGGCAATACTCCCTGGTTGACTAAAAAATAAGCTCATATGAAAAAAGTTCTAATCACTGGTAATAAAGGCTATATTGGGGCGCATCTGGTTTCCCTATGTAAAGAATATGGCTTTAAAGTTATAGGGTGTGATGTTGGATTTTTTGAAGGCTGCCATTGGGATGCTGTCATGCCAGCTGATGAACAATGGGAGATGGATTTTTTGTCGATTGACGAAAGAAAGCTTGAAGGCATTGATGTCATCTGCCATCTGGCTGCTATATCCAACGATCCCATGGGAGAACTAGATGAGCAACTTACCTATCGGATAAACCGGGATGGGTCAGTTGCTTTAGCTAAAAAAGCTAAAAAAGCTGGTATCCCGTTATTTCTATATGCAGGGAGTTGTTCAGTTTATGGGAAAGCCGGTTCTTTAGATTTGGATGAAACAGCTCCTTTTAACCCCGTATCGGCTTATGCACAATCGAAAGTGGAAGCTGAAAAAGAGATATCACAACTGGCAGACGCCTCTTTCTCCCCTGTGTTCTTAAGAAACGCAACGGCTTTTGGTTATTCTCCGATGCTAAGGATCGATCTTGTGGCCAATAATCTGCTTGCCTGTGCTTTAGCCTTGAAGCAGATTAGGGTTTTGAGCGATGGAACCCCATGGAGACCTCTCGTTCATTGTAAAGATATTGCGCGTGCGTTTATTGCTCTTATCCAGGCTCCAAGAGAGAAAATTCATAATCAAGCGATTAATATTGGAGGGAACGAAGAGAATTATCAGGTCAGACAGATTGTTGATAAGGTAAAGCAGTTAGTGCCACAAGCCGAAGTGGTGTATACGGGTGAGGTTGGAGCTGACCCAAGAAATTATAGAGTATCTTTTAATAAACTCTCCAAAATACTGCCTGATTTTAAGCTTGATTATTCTCTGGATAGGGGCTTAGAAGAACTCTATGAATCGATGGTGAAAAAGAAATTTTCCAGGGAGGATTTTGAGTCTGATCGATTTGTCCGGTTACGAAGGCTAAAAAAGAAGTTGATGAAATAAGTTCGTTCCTATGAAATTTATTCCACTTCCTTTAGATGGGGCTTATTTGATTGATCTTGAAAAAAAGGAAGATCCAAGAGGTTTTTTTGCACGGTTTTTTTGCAAAAACGAGTATATAAGCCATGGTCTAGATCCAACGATTGTGCAAATCAATACCTCTTTCAGTTTAAAAAGAGGGACCCTGCGAGGTCTGCATTATCAAATCTTTCCGAAGGCTGAAACCAAAGTCATCCGGTGTATTCGTGGGGCTTTATGGGATGTTATTGTTGATTTGCGTCCTGAGTCTAAAACTTTTCTCTGTCATTATTCCTGTGAGCTCAATGAGGAAAATAGACGGATGCTGTTTGTTCCTAAAGGCTTTGCGCATGGATTTTTGACATTAATGGATAATACAGAAGCTTTTTATTTGGTGGGAGAATTTTATGCTCCTGAATATGAAAGGGGAATTCGGTATAATGATCCAGCTTTAAATATTCCATGGCCTTTTGAGCCTCTAGTTATTTCAGAAAAAGACAAAAGTTATCCTGACTTCGATAGGCATAGAGCCCTCCAATGAAAATTTTGTTTACGGGAGGAAGTTCTTTCACAGGATTTTGGTTTTGCAAAATCCTTTTGGAAAGAGGACATGAGGTCGTTGGTGTGCTCACCAAAAAACGAAACGATTATGAGGGGATAAGGAAAAAAAGAATAGATTCTCTTTCTTTGCACATGGATTTTGTAGAGGAAGCCCCTTTTGGTTCAGAAAAAGGACGGAGCCTTTTAAAAACCAAAACATTCGATGTTCTTTGTCATCATGGAGCATATGTTAAAGACTACAAAAGTGAAAATTTTGATTGGCTTTTTGCCTTGGAAAACAATACGAAGCACATCCAGGAAGTCTTTAGTCTTTGTAGGGAGCAGGGCATAAGTACTATTATTCTTACCGGCTCGGTCTTTGAACCAAATGAAGGCATAGGCGATAGCCCTTTAAGAGCTTTCTCGCCTTACGGACTTTCTAAGGGCTTAACTGCAGAAGTCTTTAATTATTATGCTACGGTTTATGGGCTTACTTTAGGAAAATTCGTTATTCCTAACCCATTTGGGATCTTTGAAGAAAAAAGGTTTACTTTTTATCTGATCGAAAACTGGAAAAGGAAACAAACGGCTGTTGTCCAAACCCCTAACTATATCCGTGATAATATTCCTTGCGATCTTCTTGCCCATTGTTATTGCCGGTTTGTCGAAAAGATGCATGCAGCAAAGCAAAAATTTTGTAAGGCAAATCCCAGTTATTTTATAGAATCCCAAGGAGCTTTTGCCCTTAGGGTTTCTCGAGAAGTCAGCAACCGAACTGGCTGGCATTGCCCAGTAGAACTTAAGGAACAAAAGACGTATGCTGAACCTTACATGCGAGTCAATTTTCAACCAGCTCTTTTCGACGTTCCAGAGTGGTCTGAGAAACGATTTTGGGATGATTATATTACCTATGCTGTTGAGAATTACTGAGTTAATCTTAAAAGAAATCCATGTCAAAAGAGCGGTTTGACACGAATGGAAACTCTAGTGGCGACTTAATGGCTCTTGTGGTGGAAAAAGCTAGAAGATTAATTTTGAGGAAGTAAAACTGAACTATTGTTTTCTTTGAATAGCAACAAACGATGGGGTTTTTGAATGGACGACGGTTTGATTTCTTTTTGCTACACAATAAAAGATATATCGAATGAAAAATGACAGCCCAATAATCATTATTGGTGGGGGTATCATTGGCTTGGCTTTAGGCTATAAGCTTCTGAGATCTAAAAAAGTTTCTTCCCTGATAATTCTAGAAAAAGAAAAAGAAGTAGGACAACACCAAAGCAGTCATAATAGTGGGGTGCTCCATGCTGGACTTTATTACGCGGTTGGGAGTCTGAAAGCCAAACTCGCTGTCGATGGCATCAGACAGATGGTCTCTTTTTGTCGGGAAAATAGGATTGCTCATGAAATTTGTGGAAAATTGGTCGTTGCTAAAGAAGAAGCGGAACTCTCTGAACTTCATCGACTAAAAAAACAAGGGGATGCGAATGGTCTTGTTGGATTACAAATTCTAGATTCCAAAGAGATGAAAAAAATTGAACCATTTGTCAGCGGAATTGCTTCAATTTACGTTCCAGAAGAAGGAATTGTGGATTATAGGCAAGTTTGTCAAGTACTTGCTAATAAAATAGAACTCATGGGAGGGAAAATTTTTCGGAGAGCCAAGGTGGTTGACATTAAGAAAAAAGGTACGCTGTGGAATGTCAGGACTGTGGGAGAAAATTTTTTGACTTCTTTTCTAGTCAATTGTGCTGGGCTTTATTGCGACAGAATATGCCGGTTAGCAATGGGGCATTGTCCCATTCGAATTGTTCCTTTTAGAGGAGAATATTTCGAAATCAAAGAGCATAGGAAATACCTTGTTAAAAATTTGATCTATCCAGTTCCTGATCCTCGTTTTCCTTTTTTGGGGGTTCATCTGACCCGAATGATTAATGGAAAAGTTGAAGCAGGGCCCAATGCCGTTCTTGCTTTTTCAAGGGAGGGTTACTCTAAAGGCAGCTTCGATTGGAGGGATACCTATGAGATATTGTCTTATCGAGGATTATGGAATTTTTTAAAAAGATATCCTCTTGCAGCATGGGAAGAGTGGAAAAGATCAAAAAGGAAAAGCCTTTTTTGCAAGGCAATCCAAAAGTTGGTACCAGAAATTCAAGAACAAGATTTGATTGCAGGAGCTGTTGGAATTCGGGCTCAAGCCCTCTTCCCCGATGGGAAACTTGTCAATGATTTTTTGTTTGTTAAAGATGAAGGAGTGCTTCATCTTCTTAATGCTCCTAGTCCTGGAGCAACAGCCTCATTGGCGATCGCTGATGAAATCCTAAATAGAATTGATGCCTAAGATAATAGCAGAAACTATTCCTAGGAGATAAGATGAGAAAGGAGGTATCCACATTTCCTCTGGTCTGAATTTTTAAACTAACCAATTAGCCCCGTTCACCTAACTCATTGGGAAAGCCTTCGCTTTTAAGGAAAACTTTGCATGCATCAACTCAGCGGTGATAGGTGTTCCTATTAGGAAAATGAACGAGATTGGAGACCAGATTTATTGGTAGCCTGGAATCTGGATCGCTTAGACCTTTCGGATATTTTCTAGACTAAGCGCTGAATCTTTCGATACGTTTTCAATACATTATGGAAGAGAAAGCTAAGGCTGAACAACGATTTTCAAAAAGGAATGCCAGCGCTTTACGTTCTGAACCACTTGCTATCCTAAGCACCTCCCTGTTGACTGGCCTCTGAGGAGAAAATGAATACAATTTTAGCCTTCTTCTTCGTATTCGCCGATTTCTTTTTTAAGGAGAACTTCTTCCTTTTTCTTTTCTGCGATAACTATGGCTTTGGGAACAATCAGGCCGGCTAATAACATAGGTATAAGGGTGCTAACAAGAGTTGCAATGGTAATAATGGAATATTCTTCTCTATCCAATATTTTATTCTGGATCCCATAGTGCGCAGCAATCAGCCCAAAGGTCAATCCACCGGTTGCAAGCAGTGACCCATAAAGACTTTCTTTAATCGAATGCTTTTCAAGTATTAGATAAGGGAATAGGCCGAACAGCTTGAAACATGTTTTAATCAGGGTGAGGAGGAGGATGGGGAAGAAACCAAAAATCAAAGCATGAAGAGAAATGTGAAAGCCGCTTTTCATAAAAAAAATGGAGTTAGGATACTGTAAGCGACTGCTCTGAGTCTTCTGCGTAACAACCTGTCTGTTGAGAAACTATTAGCCGAAAGAATGCCCAACACAAAAGCCGGAAGTACCGGTTCGGTTTTAGCCATTGTGGCCAAAAATCCTAGAAGACTGAGCATGAAAAAGACAAATTTTATTTCTGGTTCACTAACCGGACTTTTCTTAAGAAAAGCAAGAAGGAATCTAAGCAATTTTGGGAAAAGCCATAGGATTATGAGAGCAATTATTCCGAAAATAATTGAGGAAAGATCCCAATGTGTAAAAAAAATCCCGAGAGCTAAAACTGAACCGAAATCCGTAATAAAACAACTGGATAAAAGAGTCTTGCCTAATGAGCTGTTTTCTATGCCTCTTTCAACAAGAGAAGTATATATGATGGCAATGGAAGTGGTCCCAAGAGCAATACCAGCAATAAGACATTGAGCTATTTTCCAATGCAATAAGTAGTGGGCAAAAAGAGCAATGGCGAAGAAGGGAAACAAAAAGGAGCTTAATCCTGAAAACATGCTTTTTTTCCAGGATTCTTTGAAATATTCTGGTTCGATCTCTGTACCAGCAATAAAACAGAGCATCGTAGCTCCTAGCTTAGACAAAAAATTCATCCATTCTGTTGGATTCGAAAGACCTAAAAAATGACTTAGAACAGCTCCCATAAGAATTTCAGCCAGAGCAACAGGGATTTTCAATCGGATGGCAAAGAGTGCGGCAGAAAAAGCCCCGCCCATCCAGAGGGAAATAAAAAACCATGGGTTTTCCAAAATATTCATAGCTGCTAAAAAAAGAAAAGGCACTCTTTACAGAGAAGTTGCTTCTTACCAATAGGCTTTTCTGGAATTGACCCTCAAAAGTAGGGCAAAGAAGGAGAAAATGTTTTATTTCTAACCTATGAAAGTCTAAAACGTGGGAAAAGGGCTTGAACTATTGACAAAAGAGTGAAACTCACTTATCCATAATACCTATGTATTTGAGCATGAATCGGTACGAAAAAGGGCGATTAACCTGAAGAATCGGTCAGCTGCGAAATTTTTACTAGTGTAAACTCTGGAGATTTGGTGGTAGATCCTTCTCCAAGATCATCTGCAAAGAAGCAGAACAGTAGCTTTATTTCTTTTGAACAGGAATAAGTAAAGACTTTGAGGTAATAGTTGATGTTACTTTTTCCTGAGACCTTTGCTGCTTCCAGATTTCTTAACATGTCTATCAAAAAGAAAAGATATTCTTATGAATACATTACAGCACTTATTCAAACCGTTGGTTGTTGGAGAGATTATCGTAGCAAATCGGATCTGGATGGCTCCAATGACTCGATGTCGGGCAGGGCAACCTGGGGATGTTCCTACAGAATTAATGGCAAAATATTATGCTCAACGGGCGTCTGCGGGACTCATTATTACTGAAGCCACGCAGATCAGTAAAGAAGGGCAAGGATACATATGGACTCCTGGTATCTACACGGATGCTCAGGAGGAGGGGTGGCGTCGTGTTGTAGAAGCGGTTCATAAGGCAGGAGGAAAAATCGCCTTACAACTTTGGCATGTCGGGAGAATCTCTCATCATCTACTTCAGGAAGGAGGAAAACCTCCCGTTGCTCCTTCGCCCATTCAGGCAAAAAATTCTAAATGTTTTGTTTTATTGCCCGATGGTACCCCGGCTCAGGTAGACCCGGATGTTCCAAGAGAACTTTCGATTCCAGAAATTCATCGGATCATTGGCGAGTATGCAGCTGCTGCAAAACGAGCCATGAGAGCTGGGTTTGATTTAGTCGAAATCCATTGTGCTAACGGGTACCTGCCCAATCAATTCCTCGATATTCGAGCAAACCAAAGAAAAGATCAATATGGAGGATCTGTTCAGAATAGGGCACGTTTCGTGCTCGAAGTGGTCGATGCGGTTTGTGAGGCTATAGGAAAAAAACGGGTAGGGGTGCGTCTTTCCCCGAAAGGAGTTTTTTGCGATATGACAGTAGAAGGGAGCATGGAGACAAATTTGTATGTTGCCTCTGAACTTGGGAAGCGTTCTATTGCCTATCTTCATATTGTTGAGCCAGATTGGGCTGGAGGCCAATCTCTAACCGATGATGAACGGAAGGCTTTTCGTGAATTTTTCCCAAATGTATTAGTTTTTTGTAGTGGTTATACGGCTGAGCGAGCTGAATCGACCATTGCTTCAGGAATTGCCGATGCTATTGCTTTTGGCCGACTGTTTATTGCTAATCCTGATTTGCCGGAACGGTTTCGGCGTGGAGCTGTATTGAATGTACCAGATCCTTCCACATTTTATGGAGGAGGAGAAAAAGGGTACACAGATTATCCGACTCTCGAAGAACAAAACAAGAGGGGAAACGGGACTGTTCTCTAGTTACCATTTGCTTTTTAGAGAGCTTTGAAGAAAGCTTGAAAAATTGGCCTGTAGTAGACTAAATCTCTTTCCGGATGGTATTGGACACCAATACAAAAAGGATAAGACTTAAGCCTTACCTGTTCGATAATTCCATCATATTTTGCTCGGGCTTCTATCGAGAGTCCTTCAGCAATCCTCTTTATAGCCTGGTGATGTGAACTATTGACAGCTTGAAATTGGAAAGTAGCATTTTTTTCGACTGTCAGCTCTTGCAGGTTTTGGTCATGAAACATGGGGTCATTATGGCCAGGAATGTTCAGAGAAAGACTTCCACCTAGAAATATATTAAGCAGCTGGATTCCACGGCAAATGCAAAGGATTGGTTTGCCTTTGTTCAAGGCTTGCTCGAGTAAAGCAAACTCCCATTCATCCCGTTGGAAATTGGGAGATATTATTTGAGAAGGATCTTCCCCATCTATATTGCTATACTGTTCTTGATATTCTCTTGAGATATCCTCTCCTCCCGTCAATAGCAGTCCATCGTACTCTTTAGGAGAAGGTATTGGATAAAGCTCTGAAGCAACTTCTTGTCTATGTTCCCTAATATTGAGAAGTCGGATAGAATATGTGCTAGCTAGTTGATTGAGCTTCTCAAAGTATTGTTTATCCTTATCTCGGATCCAACAATAAACTTTTTTAATCACTCGTAAAATAAAATCTAGCCACTATAAGCCAGCAAATTTTTTTCGAATATCAAATGAAGATCATCATTTGGAGGGAAAAATTTAAATAATAAATAATTTAAAATTAATAATATAAAATGATATGTTACTATAATTAAATTATAAACATTGTTAATAATTGTTAGCTGTATTAAGTAATGTTTGTAATATCAGTTTATTTTTTATTGAAATGTTTTCATAATTGATCTAATTTCCCTAAAAATGTATACACTAGCTTCTTTTCTTTATTCTACCTTTTATTCTAGCTGCATGCTCTCTGTTCAAAGGCGAAAGGATTCTTTGTAGCAGTCCATTGAGTTAAAATCGAGCCTCTAGTCAAAAATGAACGAATATCTCCTTAAGGGATTACTTTTTATTTTTATTTTTTACATTCCTTTTATCGTTCTTGCAAAGAACAATTATAGATTTATCTATTTACTAAGTGCTTGTTATTCAGGGCTAGGCTTACTATGTTCTCTTTCTTTTCTTCTCTCTGGTCAATCCAGTCAATCCATAAGTTTTCCTCTTGGTTTACCAACATCGGGTGCCCACTTTAAAATCGATGCGTTATCTAGCTTTTTCCTTTTGATTGTTAATCTAGGATCCTTCATCTCTTCACTCTATGGCATCGGGTATGGTTCTCATGCATCCGAACAGTCAAGAGTCCTTCCTTTTTACATTATTTTCTTGGGTTCGATGAATATGGTCCTCCTTGCAGCTGATGCCTTTAGTTTCCTTTTTTTCTGGGAATTGATGTCTTTATCTTCGTGGGCGTTGGTCATGTCTTCTCATCGGAATAAAGAAACAGCTGAGGCAGGCTTTATTTATATTTTGATGGCTTCTCTTGGAACATTTGCTTTGCTTTTTGCCTTGAGTCTCATTGCTGCTCCTTCTAAATCCTACTGTTTTGATCAGATGGGTAAGGTAAGTATGGATGGAAAACTAGCTTCCCTTATCTTTTTACTTGCTTTATTGGGAGCAGGATCGAAAGCGGGCCTTGTACCTCTTCATGTTTGGTTGCCGAAAGCTCATCCTGCAGCCCCAAGCCATGTGTCAGCTCTCATGAGCGGAGTGATGACGAAAGTGGCCGTTTATGGGTTTATCCGAATTGTATTTGATCTGCTTCCATTCCAAGTAAAATGGTGGAGCATCCTGATCCTGATCATTGCTGGAATTTCCACAGTGGTAGGAGTCCTTTATGCCCTGATGCAGCACGATATAAAAAGACTACTTGCCTATCATACGATCGAAAATATCGGCATTGTCTTTATAGGAATTGGGCTATCCATGGCTTTTAAAACTTATGGTATGACTGCTGCTTCGGCCTTGGCACTGACAGGGGCTCTTTTTCATGCACTGAACCATTCGATTTTCAAAAATCTGCTCTTTTTAGGCTCTGGAGCAATCCAGACTGCTACGGATCAAAGAGACATGGAAAAATTGGGAGGCTTGATTTTGAACATGCCTCATACCGCCTTGACTTTTTTAATTGGCAGTGTGGCCATCAGCGCGCTTCCTCCACTAAATGGTTTTGTTTCTGAATGGCTTCTCATGCAATCGATTCTGCAGAGCCCCCAACTTCCTTCCTGGGGAATGAAGTTCCTTGTTCCATCTGTCGGAGCATTTCTTACTCTGTCAGCAGCGCTAGCAGCATCATGTTTTGTTAAAGTTTATGGGATAACCTTTTTAGGCCGTCCGAGATCGATGCAATCAAGGGCAGCCTGTGAAACAGACCGTTGGTCAGTATTAGCAATGTATTCTCTGGCTTTTCTCTGCATTATTTTTGGTATCTTTCCTAGAATAGTAATTCATTTGCTTGGGCCCGTTATTACAGCCATTGCAGGGACCCATTACTTTCCTTTTTCTGCTAAATCCTTCTTCATGCCTTTATCCCTTGCGGTTGACCAAAATGCTTATAATGGGTTTGTTCTAGTGCTTCTGCTTGGGATTTTCTTCTTTTTCATCATGACTAGTCTCAAATGGCTGGCTTCTAATCAGTTCCGAAGAACATCAATTTGGGACTGTGGGTATCCAGAGAAAAGTCCTGATTGTCAATATACCGCGACTAGTTTTGCACAACCTATCCGAAAAGTGTTTGGTCCTTTTCTGTTTGCCACCAAAGAAAAGGTTATTTGTAGCGAGCCTTGGTATCCAAAGGCTGCTAAAATGATTGTCAAACTGCGTGATCAGATATGGGAATATTTCTACAAACCCGTAGCTATGGCTATTGATAGCATTAGTGAAAAAATCAATTTTCTCCAGTTTCTTACCGTTAGGAGGTATCTGGTTTTAGTATTTTTAACCCTGGTGAGTCTTTTAGGTTGTTTAGCATTTTTGTTATGATTAAAAATTTGGTTTTTCAATGTTTTGATGCGTTCTTTCTTCTTGCTGTCAGTCCGCTTGTGATTGGCATAATAAGAAAGACGAAAGCGCGGTTCCTTCTGAAAAAAGGTCCTTCGCTTTTGCAGCCCTACTACGACCTCATGAAATTGTTTCGTAAGGAAGTGACCCTTCCTGACTCTGCTTCATGGTTATTTAAAGCTACTCCCTATGTGGTCTTTACATTCAGCTGGCTAGCAGCCTCCCTTGTGCCTACTTTTTCTACCAATCTACTTTTCAGTAGAACAGCCGATCTTATTGCGATTATAGCCCTCTTGGGTACAGCTAGGTTTTTCCTTTCCCTTGCGGCCTTAGATACGGGGACAAGTTTTGGAGGATTAGGATCTAGCAGAGAGTCTTTGATTGCTTCACTTGCTGAACCTGCCATGATCATGATCATTTTCACCATAGCTTTGGTGGCGAAATCAACGGATCTCTCTGCAATTTCTACTTTTATGATTTCTGGACAAGCAGGTTTAAGAGTCTCCTTGTGGCTTGCTCTGGCTTCTTTAGTCCTGGTTGCTATTGCTGAAAATGGGAGGATTCCTGTGGATAATCCTGCCACTCACCTGGAACTGACAATGATTCATGAAGCCATGATCCTCGAGTATTCTGGCAAATACCTAGCTTTGTTAGAAGCTGCCAGTCAACTTAAAATCGTTCTTTATCTTTCTCTAATTGCCGCAGTTTTTTTCCCTTTTGGCATGGCAACCATGGTAGGTGGGATTTCTAGCTTTTTTATTGGGCTTTTTACCTATATTGCCAAAATTGGCTTAGGGGCCCTAATGCTAGGATTTTTTGAAATCTTGGTGGCAAAGATGCGGCTTTTCAAAATCCCAAACTTTCTTGGAGCTGCTTTTATGTTGGCGCTTCTTGCTACCGTACTCCTTTTTGTATCACGAAGCTTATGAATCATAACCTTAATTTTGATATCAGCCATATGTTAGCTGGCTCAATGCTCCTAGTCAGCTTTGTTCTTCTTTATCAAGACAGAATGTTTAGTCTTCTGAACGTCTATACCGTGCATGCTTTAGTTCTTGCAGCGGCTTCTGCCTGGCAAGGATTTGTTCAGCATGCACCACATCTCTATGCTACGGCGGTTATAGCTTTGGTGTTCAAAGCGATAGCTATCCCTTTGACTCTGAGATGGTTGATTGTCAAGCTAGCGATTCATAGGGAGATAGAAAAGGTCGTGGGTTCGGGGATTTCTGTGATTGCTGGGTTTTTCCTTACCGCCTTATCGATTACTGTCATGATGAAAGCCAGCGGGGGTACCGATCCAATGACCCGAGAAGATCTTTCATTTGCGCTAGCGGTGGTTTTGATCGGTCTTTTGATGATGGTTGGTAGACGTAATGCTATAAGCCAGGTTGTTGGGTTTATGTCCATGGAGAATGGTTTGATTTTAGCGGCCGTTGGAGCTAAAGGAATGCCACTTGTTGTTGAAATCAGTGTGGCTTTTTCTGTTCTAATCGCTTTGATCGTAATCGGTATCTTTCTCTTCCGAATTAGAGAAAGATTCGATGTCGTTGATATCCGTGGACTCGAAAAGTCAGGAGGTGAACGGTAAAATGTACCTGAAAGCTGTTCTTATCTTTCCATTCATTGGAATACTTCTGCTGTCTCTGATCAGAAGCTATAGGATCTCATCCTTTTTAAACACTCTCTTTTCTTTTCTCTCTTTTGCTAGCTCCCTTCTTTTGCTTGTCAAAAGAGAGTCAGCTGGATTGTTTTTTGTTGTAGATGAACTCAACATCGTTTTTATCCTCCTGACAAACTTTGTTGGTTTCACGACCGCTTTGTTTAGTCAAAAATACATTGCGCATGAAATAAAGACAGGGCATATATCCGCAGTTTCTTTGAGATTTTATCATGCGATGTATCAGTCACTTCTTTTTGGGATGAATCTGGCGCTTTGTTCCAACAACATAGGACTGATGTGGGTTTCTATTGAAATCGCTACACTTTCGACGGTTCTTATGGTTGGTATTTACCGAACAGCTGAAGCACTTGAAGCTTCATGGAAATATTTCATCCTTGGTGGAGTGGGTATAGCTCTGGCTCTCTTTGGAACTTTTCTTTTCTATATTTCTGCTCGTCCAGCAATTGGAGAAGGATTGTCGGCGATGGCATGGACAAATCTCCTTTCCCATGCATCTAACCTTGATACTTCTCTTGTGAACATTGCCTTTGTTTTCATTCTTCTGGGTTATGGAACAAAAGCTGGACTGTTTCCATTACACGCCTGGTTGCCTGATGCGCATGCAGAGGGTCCAACCCCTATTTCTGCTGTACTTTCAGGGTTGCTCCTTAATGTGGCTCTATATGCGATCCTGCGGTTTAAAATGCTTCTTGCTGCCAATCCACATGCCTTGCAGGCAGGTCCACTTTTGATGTCTTTGGGGCTTGCTTCCGTACTGTTCGCTGCCCTTATGCTTTACAAACGAAGGGATATCAAACGGCTTTTTGCTTACTCGTCGATTGAACATATGGGAATTATTGCCTTTGCCTTTGGGATTGGTGGAGCGCTTGCCAACTTTGCTGGGCTTTTGCATATGAGCATGCATAGCTTGACTAAGTCAGCGATTTTCTTTGCAATTGGTTATATCTCTCAGATTAAAAGAACACAGAAGATAGCTGATTTATCGGGCTTAACAGCAAGCCATCCTGTTCTGGGCTGGGGGCTTGTATTTGGAGTGCTTGCCATAGCCGGTCTTCCACCAATGGGGGTGTTTATGAGTGAATTTTTAGTCCTCAGTTCAGCTTTTGCTAAAGCGCCACTACTCGCAGCCCTGCTTGCCTGCGGTTTGATCATTGCCTTTGGAGCACTCTTGCTCAAACTTGTTCAAGTGGCTTTTGGAGAGCCAAAAGGGACTTCTGCTGTTGTTCCTTCCTTATATCTGCCTATGTTGAGTCATTTCCTTCTTATCCTTGCTGCTGGAATCTACATTCCTCCGCATGTGGTGGAATGGTTTAAACATACTTCTTTACTTTTAAAATGAGATTATGAAAAAACTAGAACTTTCTCCGCATTCCACTGAAGAAGCTGTAGAGATTGAGGCTGGAAAGAGAAAGAAATGTTGGTCTTTGGAAAAAGTCAGTAAAGAACGTTGGATTGAGCTTTCCAAAGAGGTAGCTAGTGGAAAATGGACTCTATTTGGCCTTTGGGGTTCGCCTCGAAAAGTCAATATGGTTCTTCTCGATGAGTCTCAGTCAAAGCTGCAAGTGATAGAACTGGAGACGCCGCTTGGAAAATTCCCCTCGGTAGCTATAGAAGTGCCCTCGGCTGCCAGGTTAGAAAGAACAATTTATGATCTTTTTGGATTAATCCCTGAAGGCTCCTTCGACAATCGCCCATGGCTTGATCATGGAAAATGGCAACTGCGTTTTCCTCTAGGGAACATTCTTCCTCCCGAGGAACAAAAACCCTATCCTTTTTTTCTGTCCGAAGGCGAAAATCTCCACCAGATACCTGTAGGCCCTGTCCATGCTGGTATCATTGAACCTGGTCATTTTCGATTCACCATGGGAGGGGAGATCGTTGTGCGTATGGAAGAACGATTAGGCTATACCCATAAAGGTATTGAAAAACTTTTCTTTGAGGCTTCCATCGAAGGGGGGGCTGAAATTGCAGCTAGAATTTCTGGTGATGCGACCGTTGCTTATTCCTATGCTTATGCTCTTGCTGTTGAAGAAGCCATTGGAATTACTCCTCCTCCAAGGGCTGTTTGGTTAAGAGCGTTGATGGCTGAAATGGAAAGGATGGCCAATCACTTCGGGGATATTGGAGCAATCTGTAATGATGCGGCTTTCCCAAGGATTTTGAGTAGGTGCGCTGTTTTGCGAGAAAAGATTTTGCGGTTTTCAAAAGACTTTTTTGGACACCGATTGATGATGGGAAGAATTGTACCGGGAGGGCTTACCGTAGATTTGAGTAAGGAAGGAAAAGAAAAGCTCTATCTGCTTCTGAAAGAAATTAGAGAGGAACTTTGTTCTATAAAATATTTTTATGATTCAAAAAACTCTTTACAAGATAGAACGGTAGGCACAGGCATATTGAATGCTCGATCTGCCAAGCTCTTTGGAGCTGGTGGGTTTATTGGGAGAGCTTCTGGAAGAAACTTTGACGCCCGAAAATGCTTTGCGTATCCTCCCTATGATAAACTTTCTTTTGAATCCCCTTTGTTAGAGGCAGGGGATGTCAATGCGAGGGTGTGGATTCGGATCTTGGAAATTGAACAGAGTAGCTTTTTGATCGAACAGATTTTAAATAATTTGCCTTTTGGCAACACCCTCTCAGTGATGAAAGAACCAAAAGTAAGCGGACAGGGACTTGCTGTCGTAGAAAGTTTTCGTGGGGATATATTGCTATGGATAGAGATTGAAAAAGGAAAGATCATCCGTTGTCACCCAAGGGATCCGTCTTGGTTTCAATGGCCGCTACTTGAAAAGGTTATCGTTGGAGCAATTGTCGCGGATTTTCCGCTTTGTAATAAATCCTTCAACTGTTCCTATTCAGGACATGATCTATAAGGAAGAAGACCCAATGAAAAGCTACTTTTTTAAAAATATTTGGCCAAGAATGTTAACAGAAAAAATTGAGTCTGAAAAAGAAAGCGAACTAATTAAACTTTCAGAAGCTTTGCAAGGAGCCTGTAGAAAAAAACTTGGAAGAAGCCTGGCTATAAGGGAAGTGGATGCGGGTTCTTGCAATGGCTGTGAATTAGAAATCCATGCTTTAAACAATCCTTTTTATGATATTGAAAGGTTTGGAATCCGGTTTGTGGCTTCACCTAGGCATGCCGATCTACTACTAGTTACTGGTCCTGTGACCAAGAACATGAGTGAAGCCTTAAAAAGAACATACGATTGTACTCCAATTCCTAAATGGGTAGTAGCGGTTGGAGATTGTGCTGCAGGCTGTGGAGTCTTTAAGCAGAGCTATGCCGTCATGAGCGGTGGAGTAAGTGATATTGTACCGGTGGATCTCTGGATTTATGGTTGTCCTCCCTCACCGATTGATCTTCTTCGTGGATTAATTTTATTATTGGAAAGATGAATTTTGAGGGTTAGCATTAGTCTTGCTTTCAACCGCAAGCACTTTTTAAAGCTGATGAATCCGATCGCAAGCGAGGAAGCTAGTTATACTGATGCTGGAGCATTGCAACTGATTGATTTGTTGTGGTTTTGCATTGATTCGAAGGCTCTGCCAATCCGCACAGAAGGCAAATGCTAAATTGGCTGCTGTAGCTTAATGGAACGTGTTTGCATGGTTCTCTAGTGCAACTTGTCTAAGCGTAAAACCGTTACTTAGCCGTCAGGAAGGCAGAAAAAAAAAGTCAAGCTGACTACGATTTAAAAAAATAGTTATTGTTCTAATAGCTATTAGGGGCGAACCCTAAATTCTCGGTTGCAGGAAAAACTACTCGGCTGCTAAAGATTGGTAAAATATCTATTCTGAGGAATGGAAAAAGCGAAAGTTTATGTTAATAGGAAGCGTCAAATTTATTTTGGGTCATTGGATCCTTCTTATGAATTCTCTCAAAGAACTACAATTTTTCTGGATCCATCCACGAATCGCAACAAAAGCTGAAAGGGGGATGTAGAGGAAAGATAAAAAGAAAGGCAATCGATAAGTTTTTACAATCTCTGAGGAGGGAAAACGAAGAGATTTGAGGATGAAGAAGAATTTATGTTTTTTGGAATCAAAGAGCTCGAGAAGCGTGAAATGACGGGGTAGGGGGAAAGAAGAGGATCTTTTTGAGACAGAAAAAATTTCTTCTCTTGTTATCCAACTTTTTTCTAAAATATCAAAAACGGGTTCAGGGATAGGACTTTTATAGTAATTTTTTGATAATGCAAGACCCAATAAGCAGAATCGGTTCCAACCAAAACAAAAGGCTTTTTCAATCATTCTTTCCCAATCTTGTTGTGAAAAGTTTGCCCACAAAATGAATTGATGCAGATCTAAAAGATAACTCATTTTTTCCCATCGATGCTTGCTTCCATGAGTCAATAAAAAAAGAAGTTCATTTTCTTTAGGCATCCTTTGAAGGGGAATATCCTCAAAAGCAGACATGGAAGATTCTTTCCATGTTGATTCCAAAAATTTTTTGTCCAATACCCTATTAAAACAGGGAGCCCAATGGAGCTCACAAATTGATGGGGCCTGATCCTCTTCAAATTTTTTTTTTAATAAAGTTAGATCTTTCTCCCAAAAAAAGAGCGAAGAAAGCTTATAGGGAGAATGGTTGTATGAATGGTATCCTAGTTTGGAATGAAGTAGAAAGATAGCTTTTTGGATAGCTGGGATTGGGACTAACAGGTCGATATCGGTAATGGTCTTTGAAAAAAAATCTTCGTAGAGTCTTTGAGAAAGTTCCAATCCTTTCAAGGGTATTACTTGGATCCCATGATCATGGAACATAGACAGTATTTTTTGAAACTCATCCAAAAGAAAGATATTCCTTTTTGCAGTGTGTTTATTCAGTAGATGGAATTTTAAGTCGATATCTTGGGGAAGAAGAAAAGGAAAGTTATTTTTAAGCTTATTATAAACAATAGGCCATAAAGAATGCTGGAAGGAAAGTTCGAAAAATTGATGCCAGTCAAAGTTTTGTCTTGAAAAAATTTCTAAAAGTTCTGTTTTCTGTAAATCATCAAGTATTTTATTGCTTAAAAGAAGCAGTGCTTTTTGTTCAGGAGTTAATAAGATAAAATTGTTTTCTTTCTTTTTTTTAGTTTTCATTATATAAGATAGGCATATCTACTATACGATTATTAATATATATACTGTATTTTCTTTCGGAACTTTGGCATATTAAATTTGCTTGTCTTAGAAATTAAATCTTTCTTAATCTCTCTTAATCTTTTTTAAAGGAATTGCAAACTTAACACAGGAGGTAATTAAATGAATACAGAGTTAGATTTTAGTCAATTTGAGATGGAAACTTTGGAGTCGCGAGAGCTTTTTGCAGCGGCTGCTGTGCCTCATCATTTAATCAACTTGAATTTGCCCTTGGACCTTTCTTTACAGGTGAATAATCCAACCAATGGACAACATATTATCAATCTCAATCTTCCAGCCGATCTATCCCTACACGTCAATCAGCCCAATTTATCAGGATTACTGACAACGGTTTCGACAGTAACAACTCCTGTGGTGGGATTGGTAGGTGAAGTTGTTAGTCCATTATTGGGAACAGTTACTGGATTGCTTGGTTCAGTTTTAGCAATTGTTTAAAAAACAACAAAGTACTGGGCTTCTCTATTTCGGATAAGGGAAGCCCAGTATGCGATAGTTGGATGAAGTGCTTAAAGAGGGAGTCGGAGAAAGATATAGAGGAGGAAACAAGAAAAAATGAAAGAGAATATAACTCACTGTGAGGAGGCAAAACTTTTTGAAGTAGAAGTACTGGAAGCGCGAGAGCTTTTTGCAGCAGTTGCGCTTCCTCACCACTTGATGAATTTAAATATGTCTGGAGAATTTTCGACGCAACCTAACAATTTTAATCTTGCCCCAGTAAATCATAGCCAGGTTGCTACTCCCTTTAGCGATCCAGGCACAAGTCAGTTGCCGATATATCTGCATCTAACTGTTGGAGGACCACAAGCTGCTCTTCAAATTGGAGAGCTGAATTTAGCTAAGGATCTCCAACCTTTGCTTGGTACCGTTAACGGGGTTTTGAATGTGGTGACTGGACTGACGAACGATTTGCTCAGTCCGCTTTTAATAACCGTGCTATCGATTATTTAAATGTTCTGTTAGGTTGCCGTTTATAAAAACAGAAAATTGAATAAGAGGAAAAGGATATGGAAGAAGCCCATAATATAGCATTAATCAATCTGGAGATCTTTGAGGCAAAGCTCAAAGAAAAGATCAAATTTATGTGGAAGAATCCCCAATTCTCTCCATTGGGAAATTTAAGCCATTTTTTGAATCAATTTCCAGATCCAAGAGCTCAACTTTTATCAGCAACTGCAT